>CAVURW010000059.1:0-8394 GCA_963743595.1 uncultured Verrucomicrobiae bacterium | reverse complement strand
ATGACCGCATTCGACATCCCCTTAGAGCGACGCTTTTTATGCTCCCAATGTTCGTTCATGATCAAACCAAATTCCTCCAGCGCACCCGTTTCCAACGCCGTTTTGCTGCGCAGGCCCAGCTCCTTAATGTAATGGAGGTTATTGATCATTTCAGTATCGCGCTCTTTGCTCTTGGAATCTTGCTCCTTTAAAATACTGGAGGCAGAGCGTGAGTAGCCGGTAAAAAAGAGCATCAGATTGTCCTCCAATTCCTCTCGAAGATCATCACTCATCGCCAGTGGCCAGGCCTTCACCGTATCGTCCGGCAAGAACTCAAAGCACGTAAGCCCGCCGAACGCCGCGATGTACTGATCCTGCTTGCCGATCGGTTCCTTGAGTCGTTCCAGCTCAATGTGACACGCCTGAGCCGCGATCTCTTCCGGGTGCGCCAGATTCTTTTGCCAGGCGTGGAGCGCTTTCAGAAGCGACACGGTGAAACTGCCGGACGATCCCAAACCTGTCCCGGCAGGGATATCGGCCATCGAGGTCATTTCCATGCCCTTGCCATCCATGCCCATCAACGCAAATGCCTCCCGAATAATCGGGTGCTCAATGTCCTTACTGTGCGCCACGCGCTCCAATTTCGAGTACTTCACGATCAAGTCCGCGATGAAATTCTTGTGCAACGTGATGTAGACATACTTGTTAATCGCGCCAGCCACTAAAAAGCCACCGTGGTTTCGGTAATAGGAAGGAAGGTCGGTTCCTCCTCCACCTAAGGAAATTCGAAGCGGAGAACGCGCAATAAGCATCGGGGGAGTTTAGAAGGGATTTTGGCGATTTCGAGAAAAAGCTTTGTAATGAGGCAAGAGACCGCGCGCATTCTCGATTGATTTTCCGAATGTCGCGCCCATGCTTTTGCTATGAAACTGCTCCTCCTCCTTCTCTTAATAGGAATCGGAGCTTTTCCGTTAGCAGCTGAAGAATTTTCCGTTCCTGAAATGGATATGCAAATCGAGTTGGGCTATGGCTGGGTCCAGCGTTTGAACCCGGGAAGACATAGCGCTTTCGAAGCTGCTCATAACAATGAGAGTCTGATCATTTGCGGCAAAGACTTAGGGCATGACTTCTACTCGAGCTCTTTAGAGGATCGGCAATATCAGATCGATCTGAAGAGTCAACTTATCGGTTCTACTGGCCAGGGAGAGTTGGGGTTGATTCAAGGGGATGAGCAGACAACGATCGGAAATGTGCCCGCTTACCTCATTTGGGGAGAAATTGTCCGCGCAGATACGGGTGACAAAGCCTATTTTTGTGTGTACTACCTCGCGCTAAATAAGCGTGAATATAGCATCCTCCTGCAGGGCAATGACTCCACATACCTCTCCTACCGCAGGATCGCTGGCAGCTGCACATTTAATCATCCGGATGAGGCCTATTCCAGCGCGCGCGGGCCGGTAAAGAATAAGTGGGAGGAGTTCGGACAACGTCTTGGGCACTTGCTAGTGGCGCGCTTAGTCGTGGCCATAATCGGCGCTATTTTAGCTTTAGCTATTGGTGGCGGACTTTGGATCTACTGGCTCGCATTTCGAAGAGGCTCCAGCCGTTGATTGAAAATTCGGCTCTTGTCTTCGGCTAATTAATGGTAACACAGACGACGATGCCCAAAGGCCCCATTACGCAGACCGTCGTCATCCTCTTTAAGGGAGAAGTCTCGCTCGGCGATCTCAAATCCCTTCTGACGCACTACACGATTATTAACGAAGTTCCCCGAGCGAGCCTCTGGGAATTTGGTGGCCCCACACTGACGCTTCAGTACGCACAGGAGGGCAATGGAATTACGCTGGTCGATGTCGTGGAGCGCCCGTGGCCGGATGGAATGGGCAATCCGATCAATGCCCCTGTGCTGCACTCGGCGTGGTCGGCGGGCTGGATGGGGCCGTTTACCTATCCGTGGGGGCTCCGACGCTCCCTGGAGCACGCCATCTGGCCCACGGCTAAAGAATTGGTGCCGCTCCACACCGGCTTCGTTCGTTTGAGGACGAGCTACGCCTTCGGTGGAACCGCCGATCCCCGTGCGCTTCCGGCAAATTACAACGCCCGAAACGAGCTGGAATTTCTCAGCCAAATGGCCTGCACGTTGCTGATGCATCCCCACGCCTTATGCCTCTTTAATCCCGGCGGCGAGACCCTTTTGCCGCTGAATATGGCCGATCAGGCCATGCGGATAGCGCGCACTCAAAATCGCGCTCCGTTCTCGATCTGGGTGAACGATCGCTATTTCCAAACCATCCCCGGCTGGATCGTTATTGATTGTGTGGGTAACGCGCAGCTCGATATTGCCGATCACGAGATCGCTTATCCGATTGGCCAATTCGCGCCTGCCGATATCTCCGGACTCATTCGCCAGCTCTCTTGGTACGAATTGAACGGCGGCGGTGTTATCCAAGCCGGCGACACCATCAGCGGCCCTGCCGATTCCCATTGGCGCGCCACGCGGATCACCAGCCTTTTTGAGCCGGTGCGTGAGCTGATTCGATGGCTGCCCGTGAAGGCTAAGAATATTCCGCAGTGCTTGATTGCCAACGGACCGTTAAATCCTCCGGCTCCTGTTGCTTTGGCACCGCTGACGACGCCACCTTCGACCGCGCCTTCAACAGTTTCCACTGCGTCGCAGATGGCGCAAGCGACTCCCGTTGCGGAAGCCCCATCGACCCCCGAGCCGGCTGCTTCCGGCCAGGATATCGCAGCGCCGCAAGCCCATACACCTATCGCGGGATTTCCGTTAAAACCGAAGGCGCTGGCCCCGACTGTGAGAATGCCTGCACCGCTCACGGTTCAACTCGCGCCCAGTCGCCCACCAGTCCCCGATCAACCCAAGAGTTAATCGTCTATGAGTTCTCGACGCCTGTTGTTTGTTGTTCTCTTGCTCGCCCTTTTTTCGATCGCGAATTCTGTTTTTGCTGGCATCCAGTCCTACACGGATAGCGGTAAAATCGATTTCGATACGGCCTACACGTTCCTAAAAACTTACGGCACCTGGAGTCAAGAAAAGGATGGATGGACGTTTCATCCCAATGCGAATTTCGTTCCCTTCGCGAGCGGTCGCTGGATCTACTCGAGCTATGGTTGGTACTGGAAAGGGAATGCGCCTCACTCGTGGCTTACGGAGCATTACGGCTCGTGGAAACACCTGAGCCGCGGGGAGTGGGAGTGGCTGCCGGGTGGCGTTTGGGAATCAGATCCGGTGGAAATTCGTGGCACCGATGAAGCCATCGGGTGGCGCAGTGCCGCGCTCGATGCAAACGGTGATTATGTGGAAGCTCAGGCGGACCGCTACAGCAAGCCGGAGGAATGGATGTTCGTAACGCTGCAACAATTCATTAACCCCATAACGCCCAAGACCATCGCGCCTCCGGAAAAAGCGGCGCAATATCTGGAAGATAGCAGCCCTTCCGCCCACCTTTTCTTCACCTACCGACCACTACCGCGACCTGGCCCGCACCCAGCCGATCTGGTGAAATACCCTTCGGACGAACTCTGGCTCCCGCCATTGACCCTACAAGATAAGTTAGACATGCAACGATTGGCCTCGCTGCCTCATCTCACGCCCTTGCCGACGCCAAAGCCGAAGAAATTTGATCCGACCGCACCGCAGCCGAATCTCCGCCCCGATCCTGCACTCGCCTCTTCCGTGGCAAATCCCGATTTGAACGCGTCTCAAACGAATTCCGTGCCCCTCACACCGGTAAACCGACGTTCCGGCGGCGCTGCTGGCCCAGTCGACCTCTCCAATGCTCTGGCCTCGCCCAACCCCGATCTTCAGCAGGATCAAACGATCGATCGGCGTCGGGTCAAGTACTGGGTTGTCATGTGCTTACCAGAATTGAACGCCCCCATTCCGGCCGATGCCACGCCTGACCAAATCTACATTTTCAAACCGCAATTCTATCAGGATGACGATGGCATTCAGCGCCGGATTTCGATCATCGTGCATCCCGACCAAAGATCGGATGCAGCGGAACGAATCGAACAGGCATTAGGTGGTGGATCGATCGAAAACCTCACGCCGAGCCAGTCACCACGATCCTCTAAAATCACGCCAACTCCCGTTCCTCCCATGCCAGCTCTCCCTCAAGCGCATGTTCCGGTTCCCCAGATACCAAAAACGGCCACTCCCACAGCCACGCCGCTGCCTCAGGTGATGGAATCGCCCAGTCCTGCATCTACAGAGCCACCGGTTCCGACTCCGTTTCGAACGAAGTGAGCTACTGAATATCAATAACCGAAACATCGCCTTCTGAGGCACTATTCGCTTCGTCCAAACTGCGCCAATAGTACGTGCCGTTTCCAAAGCTATCGGAGGTGGCGATCTCGTTGGTTTGCTTGTTGTAGCCCACGATTAAGCGCATGTGTCCCGTTTCGCGGTCGATGGTGTAGCTGGGAAGCTTTTTGATATCCAGGCTCAGCTGTTGGACGTACGTCTCCCACTGATCATGCGTGCGAAGCGCGCTGCGACCGCGCACATTCGACTCGATATCCTTCTGATAAAAGCACGCCCACATGACCGGGTGGCCGGAATCGATTTCCTTTGAGATATCGGACATCTGCATCGGCGCTTGAAGCATTCGACAATTCGCCGCGTAGCTGTAGAGATAGTCCGAAAGCGCGCCGCGAATTTGCCCGCAATACGTTCCACCGCCAAAATTCGTTCCACCGGCAGTCGCGAAGAAATACATGTCGCTGGGAATGTCGAGATAGCGCATGTAGCGCTCGAAGCTTGCGGGTACGCAATAGCCCTTAGGCCCTTGATCGACGTAGGGGATATTTTTCAGACTGACATCGCCGTCGTCGAATTTTTCCACGTTATTCACCAGATTCGCCTTCACATCCTGTGAATCGCGATCGGGACGCAGCCCGTGCCGATCCGCCAGCTCAACCGGGCAAATCACGACGCCTGCGTAACGCCCCGGACAATTCAGCAACAGGAACGATGTCCCGTTCCAATCCCACCGTTCCGCCGGTTGGCGCAGGGCCGCCCCGCAGCCAAAACCGCTCTGGGAGAAATCGCCGAAGACACCCGAAAGCGTCTTTTCCAGAAACTGGGCGTCGCGCTTCACCAGTTTCGTGGCGTCGTCTTCACTGAAATCAATGTCTTTGGCGAGGAACTTCATATCGCCGTTATTTGCGAAAATGAGCGAGATGAAATCGGGTTTGCCATTGCGCAAATAGAGCGTGGACGAGTAGGCGTGGGAACCGAGGTAATTGATCAGCGATTTACCCAACGCATCCGAGGTAATGCTGGCGGGAGTCTCCTTTTTGTCATCAGAAGTAGAAGAGACCGTTCCGTCATCCGCCTCCAATTCCATGTGCAGGCGAATGGCCGGGCGCAGATCATATTTGCGGTAGCTGCTGATTGAATCCTTGCTCCAACCGATCCGCTTTCCGACTTCATTTCCATCTTCTGTCCATAAACTGACGTCGGTAAACAATGGAAAACCGAGAGCTTGATTGATCTCGTTCACCTTGGGATCGGCGGATCCTGCCGTGTGCGCAGCCGGACGCGGCGTCGTTTGGGCGGTCACGGGATGCAGGCCATTCGAGACCGGTTTGACGGAAATCGGTTGCGGAATCAGTGTCGCGACGACCGGCGCTACGTAGTTCGTGGCCACGATATCAATGCGAAGCGCGCCACCGGTTGGATCGACCAAAACGACCTTGCTCCCCTCGACGCGGAGGAATTGGAAACTCGCGCCAGGCGTGCTCATCGTGGCGTTATCGAGCTGACCGGCGGCGTTCAGGTGCTCGACAGGAACCCGGTCCTTTATCGTAACGAGGATCGATTGTTGGCCCAAGAGCGGTTGCAGTTGCAGAAACAAAGCGACCGCACCGAGACACCAGAAGGCACGGCAAGTGAAGTTTACGATCATGCGACTCTTCACTAATGTTCTCATAACATTACGCTAGGTAAAGCTTTGTTTTGGCCTCATGCCACCTTAGCGCAGAGAGCGAGCGCTTCCCGCAGATCGAGCGTCTTTTCGTAAATGGCCTTACCGACAATCGCGCCGCTCAGGGCCGGTTTAACCGCGATTAAATCACCGATGTGTTTGATATTCGCGACTCCCCCGGAGGCGACGTATTGCGCCGATGGCTCGGCCGTTTGCAACGTCGTAAGCGCCTCGAAATTCGGCCCGGTGAGCATGCCGTCCGTAGCGATGTCGGTGTAGATAATCGTGCGGATGCCATGTTGAACCACCGCTTTTGCCAGATCGACCGCCATCCATTGGCTCGGAACCGTCCAGCCGCGCGTGGAGACAACGCCGTTCTTCGCATCGATGCCGACCGCGATCCGATCCGCGCCGAATTCGTTGACCAATTCCGTTAGGAAGGGGAGCGATTCACACGCTTTGGTGCCGATGACCGCGCGCGAGACACCGGCAGTAAGCACGCGTTCCACGGCTTCCCGAGTGCGCAGGCCGCCACCCATTTGAACAAATAAACTGGGGAGTTTTTGGGTGACGAGTTGTATGGAATTCAGGTTTTGGAGATCGCCGCTGAGAGCGCCGTCTAGGTCGACGACATGGAGTGCGGTAGCTCCAGCGGCGACAAACTCTTGCGCCACCGTGAGCGGCTCCTCGGCATAAACGGTCTCGGCATCGAAACGGCCCTGTTGAAGACGAACCACGCGCCCCCCGCGTAAATCAATAGCTGGAAATAGAATCATCGATCCGAGAATACGCTAGGCGCTGGCGCATGACGAGGCATTCATCCAGGTGCCGTGATCCGTGGGGATCAGCCGTTTTAGGACAAATAGTTCACTCAAAGTATTCGCTATCAAAATGTTATCCATTTCGAGCTTGTCGAGAAATCAGTAAAAATTAGAACGGGAGGCCAGGGATTACCGTTCCGTTGGGAGGCAATCATCCGACCGTTATTTACTTAACTAGTTACAGGTTAACGATTTATGACCGACGAGTCCAGAGAAAAAGTGTAGAATTGAGCACATTTCGGCAACTGTCTGCTATGCATCCGTGGAGGACTGCTATGCAACCCGGAGCCCTGATATTGACATTACGCATTAACAATTAGTTAACTTTAATCATATTGGCAATTCCGCGCCGATTACTGAGTTTATTGACAGACTTTTAAGCGGACGTTGAAGCCTGTTTCCACAGCGTGCGAGTGAACCTACCAAGCTTGCGGATTGAGTGGAAGGCGAATCTCCAGATCGAATTCAAGGATTTTGGAAAAGCTGCAACTTCGAGTTCACGCTGACCCACTGAGGGAAACGGCGAAGCTATGTGGTTCATTCACTTATTCCAGTTAACGGTCATAACAAGACCATGCCGAGTCCATACTTTAATAATTTTTCCTTTTTCATAAAATGCAGATACTCGATACGGATCACCCCAAGGATCTATAAGTTGATTGCCGACGACCTTGCATAGAGTAAAAGAGTTTCCGAACTTAACGAATGAGGGAGTCGTAATAAGTGTTTTATACAGTATGGTATTATTTTCAAGAAAAGCGTGCTCGGACTCCTCAGTCGTAAGAGGGGGGGCAGTCTCCCCATTATCTCTAGAATCAACTATAACTCGCTCCATGATCTGAAGTTGAGTATTAGCTGTTTTCCATTGAGAATCTAGATAATCATTATTTAGGTGAACTAATTCAAGCATTCCAGAGAAAATAAGAATACACTGAAGTAGAGAAAAAATAATAAGGCGTGAATATGTAATAAGCATAAGACTTACTGGGAGTATATTAAATCACTAGGATTTTGAGGCCGAGGAACCGGGGTTGGGGGGGAAGGAATTGGAGTAGTTCCAGTTGGAGGACTGGAAAGCGTTTCATCGGGCACGCGACTTCCTTTGTCAGCGCATCTCTTAATGTATTGGGTCGAAGGGGGTGGATGAGCGGCGCTATCGTAAGGAACGCTTAGCTGAAAGGCTCTCGGATTCATCGGAGGACTTGATCCAATTGTTGAAATACGGGTACATGTGTAATAAGCGATGTAGGAAGGCCAAAACCAGCTACTATTAGGATCCAAACCTGCATCACTTTGATCACATTGATAGATCGTATAACAGCTGCACAAGCCCAGCCTATCTAAATGATTCATTGGATTCTGGTTAACGTAATTGTAAACATCAGCTCCGTGGTTCTCTCCGTCCGGATCCCGCGAAAGCCACCTGCCTGTATTTGAATCGAACTCGCGATATTTTGTAAGAGATAAGCCGCTCGTTGAGTGATTATAATAGTGTGCATATTGGAATGTTGGCAACGTTGTTCCTGACACCACAGTGGTTCGTCCGTAGACGTCATAACTCAATCGGGAAGCAATCGCCCCGGTAGTACTGATCAGCTCTCGAACTGAGCCTAAGTGGTCACGGGTGTAGAAATACGCGGTCCCGG
>CAVURW010000058.1:0-11675 GCA_963743595.1 uncultured Verrucomicrobiae bacterium | reverse complement strand
TTTCTACCGTGATGTCACCTGCCTCACCTGTCACATCTAGCCGACTTTTTTACCTCCAACTGAACTATGAAGGATGTGAAGCATGATGTGACTTTTGCGTAACAGAACAAAGACGAAACAAAACGTCCTCTGAAACTGGAGAGAAAGATGTTATTTGGGAGGTAAACACTTAGGTCGACCTTCATACAATATGCTTGATTAATGACCCCTGTCGTCTAGCACCAAATGATGTCGCACGCTCTTCCCAAAGGTTCCGCAACGCGCTTGGCTTACCTCGGATTGTTTGGGCTTTTCTTGTTGGTTCTCTTGGTCTGGTCGAAGACGGGCGCGCAGGTGGCTTCCTCGTCTCCATTGATCGCGCTCTACCCGATGTCTGGGACTGATACGGTATTATCGGACACGTCTGGGAACAACCTCGACGGGACGTTAACTAATTTCTCTAATCCTACTTTTGGATCCGGCCCGATCCAAAACACCAATTCGCTCGTTTTCACAAACAACGCTCTAGCTTCCGTAGATCTTTCCCACAGTACGGCATCGTTTTCGACCTTTACATTTGCCACTGTTTTTCAAAGCAGTGCGACTTTATCAAGCGGTGTTCCACTTGCGACGGGAACCGACACAGCAGGTGATTCGTGGGTCGTCCAGATGGGGACCAACGGTCAACCGACAGTGACGTTGACCGATCCCAAAGGCAATCAACAGGTGGTTACCGGCTCGAACGCAACAAGCCTGTTAGATGGAAACTGGCATAGTATCATTTTGACTCTCAATTCAACAACGGCTCGGTTGTACACCGATAATATTGCCACGGAATCCGCTATCAAATGGTCCGGCGGCTCATCCAAACAACTTTCGCTCGGTAGCGTTCAAGACGCTCCCTTTAAGTTGGGGCAAACGGTGCTGTTAGGAACCGCTTTAGACGCTACCCAGGTTTCCGCGCTCGGCCTCACGTCGCCTTCCACAGCCGCAACTCTAACTCCCATCGCGTTCTCGTCGAATCCGAGTGGCGCAAAAACCACTTCATCAGGGACTTCTGCTTTAGGCAATGCGCAATCAGTGCAGTCAGCCGGTATTCACCCTCTTATTAGCGGCAATCTGTTTACAATTGTTGCCGGGAACAATCAGATCGTTCCGGTCAGCACCTTTGCGACCAATTCGCTCCAAGTTAAACTCACTAATTCATCGGGAACAGCGATTCCCAATTACCCAATCGCCTTCGCCCTTCAAACAGGCTCTGACGGGGGGTTTTCTACGACCAGCGGTGGGACGATCTCCTCAACCTTAACCGTCAATACGAACAGTTCGGGTATTGCCACGGTTTACTACGAATCCAGTACCGACCTTCTCAAGAACAATGTTATCACGGCAACCGATACCACGGATTCATTGGTGGTCGCCTTTACCGAGCATTGTGGAACGCAAACGGGACTGCAATTTTGGGTTGCGGCGGATGTTGGCACCAGCACAACAACGAACGGTGCTGGTGTCAGCAGCTGGACTGACCAAAGCGTTAACGGCAACAACATTACTCAGGCCACGATGGGGAATGAACCAATTTATATTGCATCGGAAACGACTTTGCCCAACGGCAATCCTGCCCTTCGCCTTAATGGGGTCCAATGGCTGTATAATTCGAATCTGATCACAGCCAGTTCCGCTTTGACGATTGTCACAGTTAGCGACACTTCCAATAACAGTATCCACGGGATTTCGGCTTGGGTGGGAGGGACGACGGCGGGCACGGGTCGATCTCTCGGGTATTTCAATGGAAGCCAATATGGAGACACGGCTGGAGCTGGTTTGGTCGGTTATTCTGCCCCAGCAAACGGAGTTTTTGATACAGAGATGGTCTGCTATTCTCCTACATCACCTGGGTCGTCCACATTGAATGTTATGTTAAGTCAGAATGGCGGCACCGGAATTAATGGCCAAATCAGTGGTGTTTCTTCGCTCGGCGTCGGCATGAGTGCTGGATCTTACGGAAATACAGGACAAGTGTGTTGGCAAGGCGATATTTCAGAAATTCTTGTTTATGATCACGCCCTTAGTACTGCGGAGATAGCATCGGTAAATCAATATATTGGGGACAAGTACGGTCTCTACACCCCTACAGCCACTTGGTACACGCAGGGCGTCTATGCTCCTTACTCAAGTGAAATCCAACTTAATCAGATGAATAAGACTCAGGCCAGTGCGTATGTTGCGCTCCAGTCAAATACCTCTGGGGTTCCGACCACTGGACTCATTGGCTGGATATCGGCCGATAAACTTAATGGAATGGGAAACACATTACCTAGCAATGGGGCTTCCGTTGGTTCGTGGACAGACCTTGCTTTGGGCAATACAGTAACTCAGGGGATATCCGCCAATCAGCCTACTTTCGTTACCAGCGATTCTAACAACGGAAGCAAACCGGCCGTACGATTCAATGGTAGCCAATGGCTATACAATGCAGACCTCATTACTGCCAGCACTGCACTCACGATCGTCACAGTTGGCGATACTTCCAATAACAGTATTCACGGGATTTCCGCTTGGGTGGGAGGGACGACGGCGGGCACGGGTCGATCTCTCGGGTATTTCAATGGAAGCCAATATGGAGACACAGCTGGAATAGGTTTGGTCGGTTATCCTGCCCCAGCAAACGGAGTTTTTGATTCAGAAATGGTCAGTTATTCTCCTACAACGCCAGGATCGTCCACGTTGAATGTTATGTTAAGTCAGAACGGCGGCACCGGAATTAATGGCCAACTCAGTGGTGTTTCTTCGCTCGGCGCCGGCATGAGTGCTGGGTCCTACGGAAATACAGGACAAGTGTGTTGGCAAGGCGATTTATCGGAAATCCTTGTTTACGATCACCAACTCTCCACCGCTGAACCGGTTTTGGTTGGTTGGGGGGTTTTGGGTTGTTTTGTGGTGTGGGGGGTACTCAGTTGAGCACGTACGACCGACGTATGTCTCCGCTGCCATGAACAACGGGTCAACCGGCGCTTCGTTTTAATGGAACTGAGGGGCTAACGAATCCCAATCAGATCACCGGCTCCACCAGCCAGGATATGACGATCATCGGTATCGGTTCGTCGTCAAACACGAGCGCAGTTGGCTATATTGCGGTACTAGGTCAGCCCGGCCTGAACGTTCGTGGTTTGTGTTACTCGGAATCATTGCAGGATTTTCCGGTGAATGCTTACTCCCCACTCGGAGGACCGGTACCTAGTGCCAACACTTTCACTCAGCAAACAGGAAGCTTGGATAGTACGGGAAGAATCGTCACTTTTTATCAAAACGGTTCGCAGACCGCGACCGACACCCTTCCCGCCGCCGCTGCGCTCCCGCTCGCAGCCGGAATTTGTGTCGGCTATAATGGTTACAATGGTATTCCCAGCAATTGGCAAGGGTGGCAGGGGGATCTTTCAGAAGTGCTTGTTTACGACCACCAATTAACATCGACCGAAATGGCTCAGGTTTCCACCTATCTAGCGGTAAAGTACAACCTTCCACTTCCTCCAACCTTGCCTGCGCCAACGATCTCCCCTGCTTCGGGCTCCTACTCGAGCCCATTGTCTGTCACGATCACCCCATACAGCTCCAGCTTCGCGGTTCACTACACCTTAGATGGGACAACCCCAACGATCAATTCGCCGCTCTACTCAGGACCGATTTCACTGACATCGAGCGCATATGTATCGGCCATTGCCTATGCCAATAGCGGAGCGGATAGCAGTCCAGCGGTGGGCACGCAATATTACGTGAACGATTCCGGGCAAACGGGTCTGCCCAAACCCCCGACTGCGTTAACCACAACGCTGATTTCCTCGAGCGAAATCGATCTGGCCTGGACGTTGCCTACGGGAGCGGTCACGTACCAAACGGTGGAGGTCTACCGCAGTGTCAATGGTGGCGCTTACGAACTGTTTGCCATTCTGCCTGTGACCTCAACGACCTTCAAAGACACGACGGTTTCTGCGGGCAATAGCTACTCCTATTCCGTAGGCACCTTTAACGAAGATGGTATCGCTTCTACATCCAATTCCACCGGTATTACCCCGACGGCTCCAACAGCCATTTCAATCACCGTCACCACGCCTTCCGGAGCCATTAACCTGCCGTGATATGATTAAAAATTCTCTCTTACTCGGTCTTGCTTTGGTCAGTGTCGTCTGCCCCGCTTTCGGGCTCGATACGGTCACATTCGCTCCTGAAGATGGGTTCAAGCACGACGCTGCCGAGGTTAAGCTGACATTTAATCCAGACGTAACTGTCGATGCAGGCACGTACACGGTAACTGTGGGAGGATACACGGGTTCATTCGAAGTGGCCGCAGGAGGAACGATTACCCAGGTTACGGGTGCGATCCATTTTGACGTCAACAAACCGAGTTCCGTCTTTATCGATGCACCCCTTGAAGGTTGGGCTTATGACAGCAACCACCTGTTGCCCTCGATAAACGGGCAAGTCCCTTACTCCGTCACCGTTCCAGACGGGAGCAGCTTCAAAAGCCACATCCTCGCTGGGCAATTGTGGCAGCTTTTCAGAACCATTGGTGGCAATCCCTACGGCACGACGTTCACCATCAAAGACAAAGCTTGGGGCGATCTCTATTCGGTATCGTTCCAGGATTTGTCCCCAGCCCTCACCATCACCGTTACCACGCCTTCTGGAGCCATTAACCTGCCGTAACCACCACATTTATGAAAAGTCGCCTCCTTATTCTTGCTCTGTTGAGTTGTATTTGCCCCGCTGCGTTTGGGCTGGACACGGTTTCCTTTACTGTTGGGCCGGGCTACATCAACGACGTCATCGACGCGCATTTGACAATCTTTTCGAATGCCAACGCGGCAACGGGCACGTACACCGTCAACGTGGGAGGAATCAACGGCTCTTTTGTAGTGGCTTCTGGGGGAACCATCAGCCAGGTCACGGGAGCCGTCCATTTCGTGACGGGTCAAAGCTCAGAGGTCTACATTGACGTCCAAACCGAAAACACATCATTAGAAGCCAACGCCTATACATATAACCAAGGCCACACACTTCCCACGGCACAAGGACAACCTTTTACTATAACTTACTCGGTTACCGCCCCCAACAACTCCGTGTTTTGGAGTCACACCGAATCGTATGCCGGTCAATATTTTTGGGAACTGGTCAACACTCTAGGCGGCAACCCTTATGGCAACACCTTCACAGTTAACGCACGTAAACCCAGCGGGAACCAATTTTGGTATTACCTCTATTTGGGCGGCAACCCGGAACCGTGCCCGACCTGCTCTGCCGGAAATGGCGGGAGTTGTCCCACATGCGCATCACGGGCCATGGCGACTTATTCGCTCGATAAATTGCGGGGCTCATTTCGGATCACTGATACACCAGCTGCGTACAGTGTACCCGTAGGCCCTTCCATTGGATTTACGCTCAACTACAACCAAGCCAATCTGGGTCAACTTCCGGTTCAACCCTTCGCTAATGTCAGCCCGAACTGGACCTATAATTGGCTCAGTTACATCACCAATGGCCCTGATGACAACACTGGCAACGTCACACGGTTTGCTCCTGGTGGCGGCACCGAATATTATTTCGGGTTCACGCCCACCGGAGTAGGTGGCGTCTATAACCCGGCCACCGGCCTCTACAGCTTCTACCAAAATTCAGCTCCGGAACGCTCCTCACGCGCCACGCTCAACTGGGACCCGACCAAAGTCCAATACACCCGGAACCTGCCCGACGGCTCCTCCGAAATTTACGGCAAGCTCGTCGCCAGTGGCGGGACCAACTACTACCTGCTCACGCAAACGACCGACGCTCAAGGCAACATTGTCAAGCTGGCGTATGATTCGAAAGGACGCTTAACCACGATCACGGATGCCATCGGCCAGGTCACGACCCTCTCCTATGGATTAACGGGTAACCCGCTTTTAATCACCAAGGTCACCGATCCGTTCAGTCGCACGGCGATGTTCCAGTACGACAAGCAAGGCCGCCTCATTTCTAGTACCGATTCCATCGGCATGATTTCGTCGTTTACGTACGATTCCAACAACAACATCAATTCCATGACCACACCGTATGGAACGACGACGTTCGCTCTGGAAAGCGATGTCTATCACAACGCCGTCAACGTCACGAACCCGCTGAGCCAAACCGAACGCGTGGAACTGCGCTACAACAGCGTCAGTGCCATCCCGGATTCGGATGCCACCGCCATCGTTCCGACGTTCAATTCGGCCAACCTCCCGACAGGCTTTAGTTTGACCAACTCCGGTTTAAGCTCCAACAATACCTTTTACTGGGATCGCAAACAGTACGCTGCGCATAACCCAATCCAGTACACGGACGCTCAAATCACTCACTGGCAAATGGGCACGTACGGCCTGAGCCCGGCCCCTGCCAGCACCAAGCAACCGCTCGAAAACCGGGTCTGGTACGTTTATGCGGGTCAAACCACTCCCAATTTCCTTGATGCCGTGAACGATCAAACCAACCCATGCGCTGTGGGTCGCGTTCTTGACGACAGCACGACCCAAGCGATGTATTCGAGTTACAACACGCAAGGCCACATCACGCAATCGATGGACCCCATCGGCCGCACAACCAATTACACATACGACACAGCCACGGGAATCGATCTGCTCACTGTCACGCAAAAGAACGGTTCGGGCACCGATCTTTTGAGCACTTTGGCCTACACGAATGGTACTCAAACAACCGACATTCATTTGCCGGTTTCTTCTATCGATGCTTCAGGTCAAACCAGCACGATGAGTTACAATGCGCAAGGCCAAATCTTGACGTCAGTCGATCCGAAGAGTGAAACGACCACGTACACCTACACGGGCCCGAGCGGAACTGGCGTGGGCAACTACATGACCACCGTCACGGCACCCATGACCGGAGCGACAACCAGCTACACGTACGATTCAGTGGGGCGTGTGGCCACGGTCACCGATAGCGAAGGTTACAAATTGACTTACAGTTACGATAACCTAGATAGACGCACGCTTGTTACGTATCCCGATTCAACGACCGATCAAACCATCTACCAATATTTGGATGTAATCAAGACGATTGATCGCCAAAGTCGCACGACCTCAAATCAATACGACGCGATTCGTGAGGTGCTTCAAACAACAGATGCTGATAATCGAACCACCAAGTATGCGTGGTGTTTATGCGGTGGCTTGGCGCAGTTGACCGACGCCAATAATAACGTGACCACCTGGACACTCGATTTGCAGGGGCGCGCCACCGCAAAGACGTACGCCGATAGCACCCAAATCACGTACACCTACGAAAACACCACCAGTCGCTTGCATCAAATGCAGGATGCCAACGGGAACAAAGCCGTTTACGCCTACAACAAAGATAACACGCTTTCTGGCACAACCTACACGCCAGGCACCGGAATTGCCGCCACACCGAACGCGAGTTTCACGTATGACCCTGCCTATAACCGGGTCAAAACGATGGTTGATGGCGTGGGAACTACGACTTATACCTATAACACCGTTCCGACGACCGGTTTACCTGTAACAGGAGCCAATATGCTCGGTTCGATCAGTGTTCCTGTGGGTGCGGGGAATGGGGCGACAATCGCTGGAACTGCTGCCGTGGCGTACACCTACGATCAACTGGGCCGGGTCACAAACCAAACCATCGATGGATCTTCCAATAATAGCATTGCTGTGGTATACGATTCTCTAGGAAGAGTAACAAACGTTACCAATCCCTTGGGTGCCTTTGTCTACGCGTACGTCGATACGACGAGTCGACTCCACACGTTGACCTATCCCACTTCCACCGGGTTGGTCAGTACCATGAGCTATTTCCCGAATCAATGTCCATCAGGGACGGGCAATGGAGATCAACGTCTTCAAGAGATTAGTAATGCCAAGGGAGCCACGAACATTTCCAACTTCGAGTACACCTACAATCCCGTGGGTACAATTGCGACGTGGCAGCAACAGACCGATGCGAATGTGGCCACTCAATATGCGCTGACCTACGATAAAGTCGATCAACTGACGAACGCGGTGAACACGAACACCAGCACCCATGCCGTCGTGAATAGCAACCTGTTTGCCTACGATTTAATGGGCAATCGCCTCGCTGAAACCACCACCTCAGCTACCAATGTCGGCCAGTTCAACACGCTCAATCAGTTGACCAAATACAACACGTCAGCGGTTTCCCAAACGGTTAGCGGCCACACGAACATCCCGGTGACCTCAACGACGATTGATACGATTCCGGCAACGATTACCAGCCAGACCAATTTCACCACCAGTGTGCCCGTGCCTCAAGGCACAAATGTCGTGACCATCCAAGCCCAGAACAGCGCAGGAACTGTCAATAATCAGAAGGTCCAAATTGTGACAAGCGGTGGGACAACTCCTAAAGCTCTCGTTTATGACAAAAACGGCAACACAACCACAGATGAAGCAGGCAACACCTACACCTGGGACGCCTTAAACCGGTTGATCACGATCAAGTATTCCAGTGGTGCCACCAGTAACTTTGCCTACGACGGCAGTTCTCGGCGCATTTCCATCATCGAAAAGAACAGTTCCGGTACCGTCACCAGCACCAAGCTCTACGTCTGGGTGGGCAATTCCATGGCCGAAGAACGCAACGCCACCAACGTCGTTCAAAAGCGATTCTACGGTCAAGGCGAACAACAGTCCGGAACCGCGTATTTCTACACTAATGATCACTTGGGCAGTATCAGGGAGCTAATCAGTAGTACGGGAGCGATTACATCCAGACTATCCTATGATGTATATGGAAGAACTACCGTGGTATCAGGAACCACTCTGCCAACGTTCCAGTATGCTCACTATTATAGCCATGCGACTAGTGGCCTTTATCTAACACAGTACAGAGCTTACGATACGAGTACTGGTCGATGGCTCTCCAGAGATCCTGCAGGTGAAAACTCAGGGACTAATATTTATGAATATGTAATGGATATACCTACTCAAATGCTAGATCCCGATGGTCTGAGTAGTGTGACTGTTACTGTAATAACAGTTATTCGAGGCCCCGATCCAGAAGCCGGCATCAAGACCAAGCATTCTGTAACCGTTGATTGCGAATCCGGCAAAATCACGAGCGAGTCAAAATTTATAGGCACCACCATGTTTTTGGGCAGTAGTTACCCAGGTACAGCTTCTTTACACGCCTCTGCATTCGGGGGCGGCGGGTGCGTAACCGTCCTGATGAGCGGCAGAGCAAATAGCTACTTCCTACCCCTACTCCATATTTCCTACTTTTATAGTATTAACATCAATTGTAAAAAAGGCTCGTCTACTGGTGTTAGCTATAATAGGGGCTATCCTTCATATGAGGTATACGTTAATGGATCAAAGATTTACGACTCACCCCAGGAGCATGTAGCACTATATGATCTTCAGCCAGGGGGATAACTTTTAATTAAGCATGAATAATAACCCTAGTACTAGTAGAATTAAACGCTATTCAGTTCATTCGATTATATGACGCCTTCAATGTACTATCTGATTATCGCCTCATTTTTAATTGGAGCTTACGTTCGAAGCACATCGTCCGGATATTATTGTATAATTATTACTGTTATTTGGACTGCTGTTTTTTTTATCGGATTAAGTCCAAATATAATAGAAAGTTATTATAATTACCCGTGGAGTTTTGTGGAAATAACATTTGATGTGGCTCTTGAGAATATGCTTACGTATCCGATATATTCTTTAATCCCAGCCTTCGCAGGACATTTTAGTGTTGTGTTGGCGAACACCTGCTACGCTTACCTACAAAAACCGAATTTTCGGCTCGTACGGTCACACTAATACCTGAGGGATACAAAGAGAAGTGAACTACACGAGCCAACCATAGCTACAGCCGTGCCAGCTTAGCTCAAAATAAACGCAAATAATAGCTTCTCATCTACGAACGATTAAAAAGCTCGGCTACATCACACTGAACAGTCAAACGGCATGCCCACCTCGGACCGCTTAACCGGACTTGGCTAAAAACCCATCGCAAACCGTAGCAGAACCTCGGACGAACCCTTTTTGTTGCCAAGGGGAATAAAATTTGGAAGACGCAATACTTTCCCATGGCAATGCTGCGAGGAGAAATCTTCAAAGTTGGAGCCCGTCATCTTTTTGTTTGGCGCCCCGTTGACCCGCACCTGTTCTGAAGTCGGCCTTTTCTGTTTGGTTTTTGGTTTGAGCTTCCCGGGATCAGCACGAATTGTCGACCTGCTCGGGAAGCCCTCAAAACCAAACTGTGGTTTGGTTTTCGGTCTCGACCCTGCCGACAATCAGACACTTGCTTAAGCCTTCGGCTTAAGCTTTGTCTGGGATAATGCTGGGACAATATTGGGGACAGTACGCGGATACAAGAGGCGGTACATTTGAGAATATACAAAGAATGTCCCAGCGTAGTTCCAATGACCGCCAAAAAATCGCGTTATTTGGGACAACCGTGGGACTCCACTGAGACCCTACTTAGATATTGCGGGACGACACAGGGATTATTCTTGGACTCCTGATCAAGACCACTTTTTTAAAAAAAACACCAATCCTGGGCCAAACAGCCCCGAAATAGCCGCTCCATCAAATTTCTTCCGTCACGTTCGGATAAGATGCTATCGGCTATCCGTCGTCGTTTCGGTCTGTATTGAATCGGATGTTTAAGGTTGAGGACGTCTGATTTCAATGGGTTTTGAGGCGTCGAAAGTGAACGTTCTCTTCTTTTCCTTTTCGCTAGCTGCTATTGCCTCGGCTTTCAACCACGCTTCATTTGCGGCACGAGATTCATCCACCCGTTTCTTCTCTTCCCATTGAGCCCGACGAATGGCTTCCATGTCGGTCCCAGCAGCGATCCGCGATGGCTCTTTTGAAGAAGAATTTCGAGAGAGTTCTGTATAAGGCACTGACGAGTTCCTTGGATCGGACCTTGACATAGTTAAAGACGGTGTTTCGGGCGACTTTCACATTGTGTTTTTCCAACAGAAGCTTGCAAATCTTGGTATAACTTATCGGAGGGTTTTGGTTGCGGGCGTCCCGGATAACTTTGTCAAAGGCGATCAGCGAACTTTCATTCCGTTTGCCAGTTTTAGTTGGGCGATATTTCGGACGAGGTGTTCCTTCGGTGGAATCTGCGACGACAGCGGAGGCAGGGTTAATACAAACTTTCGGATCAATAGGTGGTTCTGAATTCATAAGTCCAAGCGAATCACACATCTCTGAAATCTCATGGACCACCTGCCGCTGCTGTCTGAATATTTGCAGTTCGAACCCTGATTTAGTCAGCTCGATACGCTTCGCGAATCTCGTGGTGGTAGCTTACGAGCGCCGCCCACCGATCTGCCTCCCCAAACCTCGGCAGCTCGGTCGGCTCTACGCGCTCGTAGGCAAGGGTCGCGCCAGGGCCGCTTACGCGGCGGAAGGCCCCCTGTCACGCCCCCTGCGCAAACTGCGCCGATTTAGTCAGCCGCTTTTTATCCCGAGCCAGAAGGAGGCGGGGCTCGGGAAACAAAAAGCGGGGGTGTGCTCGGCTCCCGGTGGTCGCCGGGTCGCGCGGTTTGTCGGTCTCACCCGAGATCGCCGTTTGTCATCCGTCGATCATGAGTGGAATGATGAATTTGATCCTGACTGAAAATAGAACGAAAATCAAAAATCGGAGGGATTGCTTTC
>CAVURW010000057.1:0-76331 GCA_963743595.1 uncultured Verrucomicrobiae bacterium | reverse complement strand
AAAACGATTCTACGGTCAAGGCGAACAACAGTCTGGAACGGCGTATTTCTACACAGGTGATCACTTGGGTTCTACGAGAGAGTTTATAAGCACTACGGGAGCGATTACCTCTCGTTTATCGTATGATGTCTATGGAAGGACGACCGTAGTATCTGGAACGACGTTGCCCACATTCCAATATGCAGGATATTACAACCATTCGCCCAGTGGGTTGTATTGGGATCCAATAGGCGAAAATGGAGGCAACAATATTTATGCTTGCTGTTCGAATAACACGCTAAGCAATATCGATTCATCGGGTCTTGCCTACAAATCGTTTAATATGCCATTTAGTAATGGAACATTTAGTTTTGGTGCAGAACAGGATCTCGATTATCCCACCGCAGTCCACGTTTTTATGACTTTTCATCCAAGATCATCCTGTGAATGCAAAACATTTTGTTGATTCAGTTTTACAGATACGGTTCCGGCCCATGGCATCTCGATCGAACCACTCCTTTTTGGATGCCTCCACCTCCACCATTCTTTGTCCCTTGGCCATTCTACGCCTACCAAACTTCGCTTACCGATGGACAATCGATGAGTGATACGCCGGGGATTCCAACTATTAATGGTAAACCAGTTAAAATGACGATGGATTTCGATCAGGAATTTCGAACATGCGCTATCTGTTTGGATGCTAACGGTGTAATCGGTGTATTCGGTTGTTTCAACTGGCATAACCATTTTAAACACGGTCATCATGATTATAGCCCTCCAAACTACCATACACCCGTCTTTTTCTGATGCGATATATTTTTACGCTATTGTTGCTAATCACATGTCTACCTGTAGTGGGAAATGATCCCGGTCAAGTAACGATTGGAAGTGACGATCATTATTCTACAATTTCATTACAGCTCCATGTGGTTTATTTAGGAATTAGAGAATATATTAGCGACACGCATGATACCCCGTCAGACAATAACGCATTCCTCGTCAAGCTTCTTTGTGACAAGAACAACAAGCTCCATAAGTTATACATTATTAATTGCGCGGGCTTTAAACAGAATTCTTTGGGCGAACTAGTTGACTCATATAATAAGCCGGTCGTTTTCGATATTAACGGCACGACGATAAAAATTATTGCGGATGGCTACACTTTGGTTGCGCCCGCTCGTGGGAATGAATTCAGCGATGTTAGGATTGACAGATCCAACAAGCAGTTGAAATGAACTGGACATCTCAGCAGGTCGTCGCGAAAACGATAACCATTTTAATGACCGCGACCCGCAATAGGACGTAGGGCACTTCTAAATGAGCAGGAGGCATCCTTGGATTGCCTTCTGTTTAATTCCGATCCGCTTGAACATGCCGCTAACCACCCCGCCAGCAACCCACCAAATATAACCATTCCAATTAACTTAGCAGCTTAGCGAACATCAAACATCAGTATCCAGAAACCAGCAATCATAAGACAACCGACCATAACGAAATAACGTAAGCGTCACGCATAGCACCACTATGGAGGTCAGTAGCTGAGGTCTAGGATGGGTTCTATGACAACGGCAATGAAGGATGGGGGATATTGAAGAAGGATGTTCTGGGGCGACTACGTATACCGAAGGAGCGTCGAGAGGCGTTACTGGCTGAATATGACGGGAGTGGAATGAGCGGGGCTGCTTTTGCGCCGTGGGCGGGGATTAAGTACCCGACGTTTGCGTCATGGTTGCAAGCACGACGTCAGCAAAGAGCAAAAGGAGCTGGAGAGGGCGGGCCGGTGCAGTGGGTGGAGGCGGTGTTGGAGAAACCTGCCAAGGGGCCTGTGAAAGCCGCTGGGATCCAGAGCGGTGGGATGATGTGTGTGGAAGGTCCTAGCGGAATCCGACTCGAACTCGGTGAGGAGAGGCATTTTTTATGGGCGGCCAAACTGTTGAGGCATTTGGGAGAGCCATGCTGAGTTTTAGCGGAAGATTTACGTGGCGGTGGAGGGGTGCGATATGCAAGAGTTTTGAGGGGTTGAGCGGGATGATAATAAGTATGATGCCTTTGACTCGCCAAACGGACCTAAAACAGCAATTTGGACGTTTCGACTCTACGTTGTTGATATCTGTAATATGGAAAAGAGTAATCAACCCACACGGATATATACAAATACTGCAGGCACATATCAACCAAGCTTCAATTATTAACAGACATGATTTTAATTATCTGCTCATTTCTCATGTTTAGTATCAGTGCATGCTTTGCAGATTCATCAATTGAATTGCATTTAATTAGCGCGGAGAAGTCTAAAATTGTTCTCCATATTGTTAATAAATCAAGCAGTGATGTTAATATATGAAAAGATAGCAATTCGTGGGGATATGGACGCTTCAGGATAATAATAATCAGGCGCGGCGTAGCGAATATTATATATGAAAATCCAGATGCAGATTTTACTCGAAATGTTGAACGATTTGAAACAGTTGAATCAGAAGGAGCTTATTCTCTAACCATGGATCTCGATGATGGCCATTGGATCGAGGTGAACGGTAGTGTGCGAACCATTAAACCTGGAGATACTGTAATTGCGCTGTACGACGTTCCGTTCACGCCGGAAGCACGCCATTTTAAAGTCTGGTATGGTTTGGCCTCGGCTCAGACAACAGTTAAGTGACAGGAGCAAAAGGAATGCAGCCTACTTCTACACCCTTTTTGCCACACGTCTTCTGGAGTCGGCGCTTTTCTGTTTGATGTGAGCTATCCAAGATCAGCACGAATTGTCGACCTGCTCGGAAGCCCTCAAACCCAAACTGAGGGTTTGGTTTTCGGTCTCGAGCCTGCCGACAATCAGACACTTGCTTAAGCCTTCGGCTTAAGCTTTGTCTGGGATAATGCTGGGACAATATTGGGGACAGTACGCGGATACAAGAGGCGGTACATTTGCGAATATACAAAGAATGTCCAAGCGTAGTTCCAATGACCGCCAAAAAATCGCGTTATTTGGGACAACCGTGGGACTCCACTGAGACCCTTCTTAGATATTGCGGGACGACACAGGGATTATTCTTGGACTCCCGATCAAGAGCACTTTTTTAAAAAAACACCAATCCCGGGCCAAACAGCCCCGAAATAGCCGCTCCATCAAATTTCTTCCATCACGTTCGGATAAGATGCTTCCAGCTATCGGCTATCCGTCGTCGTTTCGGTCTGTATTGAATCGGACGTTTACGGTTGAGGACGTCTAATTTCAATGGGTTTTGAGGCATCGAAAGTGAACGTTCTCTTTTCCTTTTGGCTAGCGGCTATTGCCTCGGCTTTCAAAAACGCTTCATTTGCGGCACGAGATTCATCCACCCGTTTCTTCTCTTCCCATTGAGCCCGACGAATGGCTTCCATGTCGGTCCCAGCAGCGATCCGCGATGGCTCTTTTGAAGAAGAATTTCGAGAGAGTTCTGTATAAGGCACTGACGAGGGAGTCATCTTGTAATAGGTCGGTTCCTTGGATCGGACCTTGACATAGTTAAAGACGGTGTTTCGGGCGACTTTCACATTGTGTTTTTCCAACAGAAGCTTGCAAATCTTGGTATAACTTACCGGAGAGTTTTGGTTGCGAGCATTCCTTATAACTTTGTCAAAGGCGATCAGCGAACTTTCATTCCGTTTGCCAGTTTTAGTTGGGCGATATTTCGGACGAGGTGTTCCTTCGGTGGAATCTGCGACGACAGCGGAGGCAGGGTTAATACAAACTTTCGGATCGATAGGTGGTTCTGAATTCATAAGTCCAAGCGAATCACAAATCACGACCCTGATGTAGTCAGCTCGATACGCTTCGCGAATCTCGTGGTGGTAGGCTTACGAGCGCCGCCCACCGATCTGCCTCCCCAAGCCTCGGACAGATCGGTCGGCTTTACGCGCTCGTGGGCAGGGGTCGCGCCAGGGCCGCTTACGCGGCGGAAGGCCCCTGTCACGCCCCCTGCGCAACTGCGCCGATTTAGTCAGCCGCTTTTTATCCCGAGCCAGAAGGAGGCGGGGCTCGGGAAACAAAAAGCGGTGACCGCTCCCAGTTTTGATACCCCTCCCAACCACTGATCAAGAGCCGCCGTGCTCAGATCGCTCAAGCTGTCAGCCGGGAAAGCTCTCACCAATCGATCGGTCTTTGCTCGACACGTGGCTACATGCTTGGCTGAAAAGCCCGATTGAGCCCGCGACGCAACAAACTGTTCGCACAACGTAGCCAGCGGAACCCGCCCCACTTCGCTCCGATGATGCCGCAAAAAGAATTCGACCGCTTCCTGCAAACTCGAGTTTCCCAGTTTGCCCACCGCCTGAGCATGTTCCGCGACCGCCACATGAAGCGCATAATTTGAGGCCAGAACTTTCCGAGCCGCCACGTAGCTTTCCAGTTCCGGCGTCGATAAATTGTCAACCGCATCAGCATCCTGCGTCAGATCACCTACAATCGACCGAGCCACCCGCTTCGCTTCTGCCTTATCACAAAAGTTACGCTGGACACGCCGCCCACCCTCGTAGTACGAAAGCTGGAACATCGCCTTGCCCCGATTCACCGAACTGTACATCTTCACCGTCTTCTTACCATTTGAGATTTCTGTTGCCATATATTTTCATGGCGGATGTCAACCTCCCTCAACTGCTATGAGTTCTGTTATGCTCGAAGCTCCTACTCGCGTAAGTAGTTGTCGTTATAAGCTTTTAAGGCATACCAACGGAACGGTAATCAGTAGCCTCCCGTTCTGATATTTACTGATTTCTCGACAAGCTCGAAATGGAAACATGTTGAGAGTGAACAATGCGCACTAAGCGCGGTTCATACTCACCTATCGCGTGGCTTGCGAAGTCGGTGTCTCGACATGGAGAACTTGTTGATAGTGAGGATGTTGCAGTGATGCCTGCTCATCCTCACTAATCACGCAGCTAAACCGTAGTTACTCGGCTTTTTTCTCTTCGCCTTCAGATTTCGCTTCAGGCTTCTTTTCTTCAGACTTTTCTTCGGACTCGTGATCCTCGATCTCGACCTCTTCCTCGTCCAGATCCGATTCATCAACCATTTCGATTTCGTCGAAATCACCGGCAAAATCATCGTGCTCGGCAAAGAAGATCAAATGCATTTTCTTACCTTCCATGTCGCGAGCGACACGAACGACGTTGAACGGAAAATCGTTAGTCGATTTGTCGTCACTCGATTCGTCGCCTTGTTCGCCAAACCAGCGGATTTCAGTACGAAATTGGTCATAGTAGAGAGTCGCGCCGTCGCCCTTAAACACGCGGACATCGCCGTGAATGGTGCCGACAAAACGCACCACTTCACGTCCGCACCGCTCGACGATATCTCCAACTTCAATAGATGTAGGATTCATAGTTCTCAGAACACTGGCGGGCTGTTTTCACGCTGTCCATAACTAAAATTACCGACTGACACGTTTCACCGCCCATGCCGTGCTTGTCTCTGCGGTGGGGAGACCGTAAACTCCACCCCTTATGCGTCATACAATTACTGTTCTCGTGGAAAACCGATTCGGGGTTTTAACCCGCGTGGCCGGGCTCTTTAGCGGCCGTGGTTTTAACATTGAGACGCTGAATGTCGGACCGACACAACGGGCCGATACGTCCCGCATGACCATTGTCGTCATCGGTGACGATCAAGTGCTGGACCAGGTGATCCGACAGCTTAACAAACTTGTCGACGTCATCGAAGTGCAAGACGTGGGCGACGGTGATTTTGTCGACCGCGAGCTGGTGCTCATCAAGGTGCACGTGGATGGAAATAGCCGCGCTGAGGTGATGCAAATGTGCGACATCTTCCGCGCGAAAATCGTGGATGTGCAACCCAAGCATTTAACGATCGAAGTAACTGGAAATGAATCGAAAGTGACTAAATTCATCTCCTTGATGGACGCTTTTGGTATTCTGGACTTGGCGCGCACCGGAAAAATCGCCCTCTCCCGAACGGTTTCGACAAGCGCCGCCAGCCCGAGCATCGAGCCCCACGGGAGTTAGCACTTCCCCGATTTCACCTACACTCGGCAACCCATTTTGCTTGCCACAACCGATCAATCTCCGTATGGTCCTCGGCTCGGCTTATAGCAAAGAAGGCATTCAACCCGGTATTCTCCTAGGTGCATTGCAGTGAATTGAGTTGTTCTCGAAACTCCACTGCACAACGTTCCGGCAGAACGGGTAACGTGCTCAGACATAAGTCGGTGCAGTTCAATATTTTGCCTCGGTAGCTCAGCGGTAGAGCAGGTGACTCTTAATCACTTGGTCCAAGGTTCAAATCCTTGCCGGGGCACTCAAAACAAAGGCTTTTCGCCCCGAGATCCTTTCCGGAGGAACTCCCGCACCGAACCTTCCTTGACTTCGCTCTCTAGACAGCTTTCTATGGTGGGATGTCCTCGGAACCTTCTGCTCCTGAATCTGCCCCGGTTAGCCGCCCCAAGAAAAACCTCCGCACCCCGGAGGTGATGAAAGAAGTGAAGGCGCAGGTGGAGAGCCACTATCGCAGCCCCGTGGTCGATTTTCTACGCTCGGGTTCCACCAGCAATTTCAGCCTTTCGGCTAAGGGACTTACGGTGAAATTGGCTAAGGCGTTTGGGTTCTGCTACGGCGTGGAGCGCGCGATCGATATGGCCTACTCGGCGGCCAAAGTGTTTAAGGATCACAACATCTACGTGCTGGGTGAAATCATTCATAATCCAGAGGTGAACGATCAATTGCGCGGGATGGGCATTAAGCAGCTGAAAGAGGTGAACGGCACCTATCCGCTGGATGGAATTACCCCGGAAGATGTGGTCATTGTTCCCGCTTTCGGCGCAGAAGTGAAGGTGCTGAGCCGGATCAACGAGATCGGTTGTCACAAAGTCGATACCACCTGCGGCGACGTGATGAGCGTGTGGCGGCGCGTTCGCCAATACCGGAATCAAGGCACCACCTCTATCATTCACGGCAAGGCGTGGCATGAAGAGACCAAGGCGACCGTTTCCCAGGCGATTAGCGAAAACGGTAACTCGCATTACCTGGTCGTTTTCACGCTCGCCGAGACCGACTATGTCTGCAATTACATCCGGCACGGGGGATCGCGCGACGAGTTCTTAGAGAAGTTTGACGGCGCGTGTTCACCCGGTTTCGATCCCGATAAACACCTGCAAATCGTAGGAATCGCGAACCAAACCACGATGATGAAGAACGAAACCGAAGAGGTGCAACGTCGATTTGAAGCGGCGATTGTGGATCGGTTCGGTCGTGAAAACCTGGAACAACATTTCCGTAAAGCCGACACGATTTGCGGCGCCACCCAAGAACGGCAGGACGCCCTTCACGATATGTTGTCCAAGGAAAAGATGAATCTGTTGCTCGTCGTCGGCGGTTACAACAGCAGCAATACCTCGCACCTAGCCGAAATGGGTGAAGCGGTTCTCCCCACCTATTTCATTAAAAACTCCGAAAAGCTGATCTCAGATACAGAAATCTCGCATTACGACCAACACCATCAGCGCGAAGTGGTGACAAAGAACTGGTTGCCCAGCGGCGACGTGGTGGTGGGAATCACGGCCGGAGCCTCCTGCCCGAACAACTTGCTCGAAGAGACGATTCACCGGCTCTTCAGCTTCCGCAGCGTGAAGGTGGAGGAACTGCTCCCGGCGGACTACCGCGCGTTGTTAGCCAGCGTGTAGTCTAGTGTAAACGCGACATGAATCTGTCGCATTTGGGACGAGAACTCTTCCCTAGATCGAGACCGTGGACTCCTAGCGCCAGCTCAAATCTCGATTTTGAGAGGCTTTACTAAATTGTAATGTTCAACCCTTACGGCAAGAGTGACAGCTCTTGATGATCCGTTCGGGGAATTTCTGGAAGAAAATCTGCGGTAGATGAAAAAATATTTTTCGCCGTTTTTGGCGAGATCGCAGTTTCACGGGTTCCAGAAATAAGTTTGTCGGAGGCTTGGCTTTCGGGCTTTTGCTTCAAAGATTTGGCCCTGAACTTGTTAGGCACAACTGGCTTTGGAGTCTTTGGAGTCAGACTGTCTACCAGTTCAAAGAGAAGGGCATCGTTGACCGCAGGGAGATTGCGTTCCCGAGCCAAGCCGCGCGCCTTGCGCGCTACGTGCTCTATCGTCGCCACATATTTACCGCAAAACTTGGCCAAACCGACTAGAGGGAGCAATTGCTTACAGGAGGGGAGAAGATGCCGAGCAATCGACTCAAGCTCTTCGTCGGGCAATTCAGAAGGTAAGATGACTTGGTCAGCCAACCTGCCAACGAACTGTTCTGAGGCCCAAACCGGACATTGTTTGTCGAAGAGTTCGAGTTGCATCGAAAATTTAGGCGTTCCGATTAAAGCGACTGGTACTCCATGATTTACGAGAGCTGTATTAATCCAGTCGATTCGCGATGGAGCAAGCCGGGGACGGTCGGTCCTGGGCCAGAGATGATCGGCCTCATCAATGATGAGAAGGAGATCGCCGCTCTCGAGAACTCGGAGGACGTTGTTTCGCAGTTCCCATGCCTTGTAGTTGCGGGTATTCGGCATACCCAATGCACGGGCTATGCAAGCGAAGAAGCTCTGCTCGTCGGTCGTTGCCTCGAGCTGCACATATCGAGCCCTCCCTAAATGTCTCTGTGCCCACATTTGGGCAGAAACACTTTTCCCTATTCTGGAGTTTCCTTGAATTAGTACCATGCATCTTTCATCCATGGCATAGTCAAGAGTTTGAGATATCTTCCGTGAAATAGAGGTTTCAATAAATCGATTTGTACTAGCAGATTCAAAGCGAAGTTTATACTTCTTGAGAGCATTTATTAACTCGTTTAAATCGCCATAAAACGCCCGCTTTGAATAGCAAACATCGGATTGTTTTGCATTCCACTCTGGAATCTGAATTGATTCATGATCTTCAGGGGATAAATCATGATTCCGAATTATAACGGCAGGATTGAGACAGAAGGTCGCAAGAGTTTCCGGTTTTTGGCAAATTTCCCCTGCAACACGTTCTAAACCGCAGAGTCCAGACTCCGACTCATCAGCCTCCCAAGGCCAGACGGGAAACGCGTTGGCTGTCCAGTGTTTGTAAAGATCTGTGCGATGGCTCAATTCGTGAAGAAACCAAACTAACTCCCGATCTTGCGAACGAGAAAGAAGTCCTGCTCGCTTTGCCACCAAACCAGCGTTTAAGCCGTAGGAGTATTCTGGAGAGCTAGCCCACCTATGCGGGCTAGATTCTGAGCCGTCTGCAGCGTATCGTGTGCTACTCATTCACGCTCTCCTGGTTGGCATATGTTGGTCTCAGCTTATCCATCAATTGCAGATGCTCTTTTAGTGCAGCCTCCTGCTTCCTAGGATTTTTCAAATGAATCGTTTCAGGAGTTTTGAGTTTGTAAACCGGGCCGCCCGGCGCATTTACAGCACTCATGGAGCGAAGCTTGCGAGCGGCCTGGAGTTGCTGGCGGTCAACGGTTCCCACGCTCGCGCGTTCGATTGAAGAACCCGACTGTGTAACCCGCTCGATCTCGCCCTGGCCACGATTGATTTCGATGGCTCTAGCCGTGGATTCCTGGGAAGTGCCGCGCGGCTTGATCGTCTCGAAGTAGCGTATGCATTGATTTTTGATTTCTCGCGTGAACTCGTTCCGGTTCAGGAACGATTCATAGTCGGTTCCCACCTTGGAAAATTGGGGCGAACGATCCTCAAATTCAGCGCGACAGATGAGCTCGCCTTCCCGGTAGGAAGTGACGCCATCTTCCTTGAGCGCGGCGCGTTCTCGGGTCTCGGCATTCAGTATGAAGGCACCATCGGAAAGCTTGAGCGGATCGAAGACAACTTCCACGCGGTAGCCCCGGCCCAGCTTGGCGAGCTCAGCAGAGCGGAATTGATAGCCCCCTTCATGTTCCTTCGAGCGAAGATTGACCATGCCGTCTCGAATGGCCACCGTTCGACGTTCCGGTAAGAGGCAAACGAGCTGCTCACCTGTGGGTTTAGAAAGTGCGGGCTGAGTCAAGAAATGCTCGTTCCAGAGATCGTCCGGCATTCCCTTTACCGCGCCTTCCATCCGGTCTGTATTCATCCGGCTCATGGCCCAGCGTAGATTTTCCTTTACCTGTTCCCAGCTAAGAAAACCAGCCTGCGCAGGGTGCATTTTACCGTCGCGAGCGAGCTTCCAGCGCTTTCCAGCTTCCTCAAATTCGCCCCGGCCCCTTCCTAGTGTCATCCCCTTAGAGGCTAGATATTTCTGAAGCATACCGAATCGGTTTTCAATGACTTTAGATCCAGGCGAGTGTGCGCGATAAATCTTTGTGCACGCTTCGAGCGCCTGCACCTTGTTTGCCTCCCATATACCGCGCTCAAGGCGAGCACCCTCGGTGGGTATACCGATCTCACGGAACACGTGGCCGAATGTCCAGACGATATCGCTACCGCGATAGGCGTCATTCGGTCGCAGGGCGAAGCCGAGGCTCAGCCACCGACGCGTGGCCACATCTATCACCGGCAAGAGCTGAGCGCGCACCGGACGAACACCGAATTTCTGAACGCATTTATCAGCCGTATTTTCCTCCGGCCAATCAATGTAGAAACCCTCGTTCAAGTGCATGTCGTCGCTCTCGAAGAGCATGCCCGGCAAGAGCGACTTCTCCTCTCCGTGCTCGTCTACGTAGGTGTTGCTGCGGAGCTGCTTGTAACCCTTCGTTTTGAAGCACCTAGGGCCCCGCGCCATCATCTTGGCCTCTGGCGTTACGCGGGCCTGTTGCCTCAGCTTGGGAGTTTGTGAGTGTTTCGATGCGCGATTCGCTTGAATGACTTCCGCGACCTCCGGACGGCATCTCTCGTCCTCGGCTAAAAGGCGAAGAGGCAGTGAGCGTGCCGAGTGATCGCTTAGGTTCGTATCGATCTGGAGAGCCTTGGCTTGAACAATGCCGCGTTCTTTCCGGTTCAGCGCGACAATCGGCGCGCGGCCTGGGTTTCCGTGCCGTGCGTCATTCAAGGCAATCGACTTGCGACCGCCCGAAACCCAGCGCCTATAGTTTCGGTCCCACGCTTGCCGATAGGCTTTTCTCGTGAGGCAAAGCCGAACTGGATTGGCTTCCATTTTGGCTTGAATAGCCGCTCGCGCATGGCGCTTGGTCTTTCCGGCGAGCTGCAAGGCGTCGAAGTCCAAAAAGCCACAATGCCAGACAACAGACTTCTCTTTTTCACTGGGTAACGATGGTTTTTCAACCGCGCTGTAAGCGTCCTGCAACGTCTTGGCCTCGTGCTTGCACACGTCTTGCACGGCCTCTGCTGCGACCTGTTTCGGGCCGTGGGCATTCATCCAACTTAGGGCCGCATCGCTCAAATAGAGTTCGATCCGGTTCCATTCGCTCTGCCCGCCATCACGCTTCAACACGTCACGAAACTTCTTCCACCACGTTTTATCGGAAGGTCTGTGGCCAAACTCGCGCTTGTAATCATCTAGGCCGGCCTGTTCCTGCTCGAAGGCGCTTGCACGGCCTTCCAGTTCCAGCGCTCGCCGCATGGCGCGCATAAGCTTGGCGGCCTCGTCTAAATCCTTGCTCCTGGCAGAGCAGGCTTCCAGGCCATTCACGGCCTCGGCGGGTTTGCCCTGGCTCAGAAGAGATTCCACATCGCGAAAGCCGAACCGCTCCCGGTTCTTGTCCAGTCCCTGGCGGTAATCGAGCGGAAGGTCACGCCATTCATAAGCGCGTGTAACATTTCCAGAGATCACGCGCTGAGTGCATGGAGTATCGACAAGGCGCTTTCTTACGGCCTCGTAGCTCCGGCCTAGGCCGCTTGCGATTTGATCTGTGGAGAATACTTTCACTCTAGCTGTTCGTGTTGTAGAGATTCTTCGTGGCGTCGTGCAGCTGGTTGTGTAGGGAGTCAATACGCGCTTGGATCGCGGCATCGTTTTTATTCATCGTCTGCACGACGGTTTCGACCAGCTTCAAAATCTGTTCATTGTTCTTCTGACTGGGCGATAACGATGCGATCAGCTTCTGCTCGGCTTCACTGAGTTTAGACTGTTCGCTATCGTAAATTTTTGAGTCCTGAGGATTGAACGCACGGTTTCTGGTGATCGAACTTTGTTGTACGCCGAAGTTGGTTAGGTCGGACTGGACCTGATCGTCCGTTTCTCCTTGGGAATCGGTTCCCCTATGAATCCACGTCTTGGACTTCGGATCAAACACATCGCCCGGCCCCTGAAGCTGATCTTCCTTCGCCTGGTTTGTGTAATCGAAGCCGTCCCTTTGATCATGCGGCAACACTTCCTCTGCCCTAAGCTGCCCGGCGTAGGGCAGTTTGGCGGCGTCATATGCTCTTTGCTGTTCGGTATCAAACTTCGTGCCCTGCTTGCCCTCGAGATAGGCCTGAATCGCTTTATCTTTTTCCGCGTCATTCTTGCCATACAAAACGTTATCGAAGTCTTGTTTGCCCGTTTTGCCCTGAGTCGCTGCGAACTCTTCAGCGGCTTTCACCCGTTGGTCTAATTCGGTAGATGCCTCGGTAGCCTTTTCGGTTTGAGCCTCTAATTTAGCGGCAGCTAAACCGGCATCTAATTGAGTCTGCTTTGACTTCGCATTCTCAATATCCTGAGCGGACTTATCGGCACCCTCTTTTGACTTATCGATCTGCGATTGATAATCGAGGTCTTTCTTCCCGGAATTGTCCTGTTGCTGGTAAGCCTCGGCGCGATTAATCGCTGAGATGCCTTTCAAAGCCTCAAGCTGCTCGTCCTGTTTCTTTTCGATTTCTCCCTGGAGTCTTTTAGACTCAAACTGAGATCGATAACGCTGTTCCGGCCCCTCTTCATAAAGGCCCGTTGAATTGTCGGTGTACCTGCTCTCCTTGGCGTCCTCGTCTCGCTCCGTTTTTTCCTTTTTAAGAGCGTCAATTTCGTCTGAAAGGTCCTTGACCTTGCCGAGCTCTCCACTCTGGGCACGGGTATAATCCTCTTTCGTGCTGCCCTTTCCAAAGCCAAATTTGGTAGATTCTGAGTAAGCTTCGTCTCGCTTTTTATCAAAATCAGCCTTCTCTTTTTTTAGGCGGTTTTCCTCATCCACCTGGCGATTTAATTCCTGAGTAGCTTTCGATTCCTCCTGCTTGGATGCCGCGATCTGGCTCGAGATTTCCGCAAGCTTTCCTTTCTGCTCTAAATCGGCTTTTTCGATTGCGTAGCGATCCTCAATAGCTTGGCGTTCTGCTGCGGTCTTGGCCTCTGAAAGCTCGATAGTTTTATTTAGGCCAAGATGAGCTTCCGCGAGTTTGATCTGAGATTGCTCCTCAGCCTGCGCATTCTTGATTCGGTCGGCAGCGGATTGATTGAGTTGAAGCGTGAGCGCGACGTTTTCATCAGCGATCTGCTTTTGCACGGCAACCATGTGCTCGAGCGACGCATTCGCCTTATCGATGGCTGCCTGGTACCGCTCGAGGGCATTCTTGATGTCTTCCCCTTTCGCCTCGGCAGCTTTGGCGGCATCTTCAAGCTTGGTCTGCGTGTGATCGAATTGTTCAGAAAGCAGCCCGACGATCGTCACGACGGCACCTAGCACAAGTCCCCACGGCCCCGTCAATCCCTCAACTGCCTCACCGAGCAGCTTTGTTCCGAGCAACAGCCCCGTAACAGCTTCCTGGCCGCCTTTCGAGAGGTCGGTAATCGCATGTAACGCTTCATGCGAGGTGTAACGACTGCTCAACAATTCAAATAGTTTTTTCCCCGCCTCTTCTAAACCTTCCCCGGCCTTCTTGCCTTTGTCTCCAGCATTTTCTGCTTCATCACCCACGTCTTTGAGCGCCTGCTTTGCCTTATGAGCACCTTCCAGGTTCGCTTTGGTGTTTATACCAATCTCTAATTCTTTTTCGCTCATAAGATCAATTCCGCTTCAATTCCACATCTCGTAGTTTTTCCCGTGCCATTGCAATGAGCGTGCAGACCATTGCAATTGAGTTTTCAGGGGTCGCCCCGCACATAGGACGAGGCGACCGCATCAAAACGCCTTAAATCGAGGTTTAGGCGATGTTGGGCGCGTCCCTTCTTTGCAGTTCGTCGAACGGATCGTTTTGGTTCGGCCTCGCGTCTGGTTCACCGATTCGGCGCGCGAGCAGTCTCTTCAGTTCTACTTCTGCCGCATCGTTTTTAGAGGTGGTATAATGTTTCCTAACATCGTCCAGCCTGGAGGTAAACGCGTTGTTGGCTTTGACCGCCTCAAAGAGGAGGCAGATGAGTTGAATCAGAATTTCCGCCTTTTCCTCCTTGCCCCGTCCCTCGTTAAACTCACCTTTCCACAAGTTCCGAAACTCGTTAAAGGTGTCGGTGAGATCGAAGAAACTGCCTGCATCGATTTCGTTCGGATCGCTTTCGGCGCTCAATGAGAAAAAGTGATCCTGAATTGGAACCGCTAGCTTGAGAGGTTCGATAATTTTCCCTAGGAGAATCGCAAGATTGATGTCAATCAGTCCGATTTTCTTCGCAATCATGGTCTCGTAGAGTTCCAGATACTCAGAGAGGCCCGCTCCATCGTCATCATAACGGTCTACCGCGTCCAAAGCGTTTAAGCACATTTGTACGCTCGAGGTTGCCTCGTTCCACGCGCGGATATCATGAAGAACGCAACGTTTCAGTTGATTATTCATGGATGGCCACTCCTTCCAAACTCACGCGGTGAAGGGTGATGGCGGGGTGAAGAACCGGTTCCAGCGGCCTGGCCGCGAGAAGACGAACGATGTGATCCGCTACCACCTGCGCGGCATCAGCATGCAGCTTCCGTCGCATTACGGTGTCAGTCTGAGTGCCTTTTAAGAACCCTTCCATTTCCAGGTAAAGCTCAAGCGCCTTGCTATTACCATCGCGTTTCGCCTCGCGAATCGAATTTTGCACGGAGCAAAGCATCTCCGCTTCCCGCTGTTCATGAGTTTCCTGGATTTCCAGGAGCTCGGCCGTTTTCGCGAGGAGAACGCCTAAACTCGGTTCCAGCAGCTGCGCCACCTTACGAAATAAGGCCGCGCGCTCGGTGAACGTCATCTCCGGAAAATCTTCCAGAGCCGAGAGCACAAAAAGTGCTGTCATGTTGTCCGATTGCCTCTTCGAATCCCGCGCGAGATTAAAAAGGTCGTCCTCCCCGATTCCAACGATTGTAACCCGAGGGATGCCCCCGAGAACTACTCCTTCACTGTTTGTCTTAATCATCACTGTTTAGCTCTCCTATTCTTCTTTTTTGGTTTGATTTTGGCTGACTGGGTCGAAAGTCGATTGGCCTTGGCGCGTTCTTGCGCCTGCTTCAAAAAGTTGAGGAAAGCTTCGCGCGTGACGCGCCATTGGCTCTTGATTTTGACCTTAGCCTTGTCAGACGAGGTCTCGAGAAGGCCATCTTTGATCAGATTGATAATGTGGTCGTCAGAGCAGACGAGAATTGCTGCAATTTCCGTAAGCGAAAACGAGGTGCGACCTTTCGGAAGGCCGTAAATTTCCTCAAGAGAATCCCTATTCATCGAAGCCCTACCTCTCTGAGAGCGCGCTGAAAATGCTTTTGATACGCCAAGTAAGCTTCGCGAACCTCCCGGGCCAAGCGAGATGCACCTTGTGGTAATCTGCGGCATAGGGTGGCATAACTAAATGTGAAATCCTGGGCTCTGAGTTTGCGAAAAAGCTGTTTAATGGTGAGCCGCTGACGGATCGCGCGTCGAAGCAGTTGCTGTCCCCAACGGCCGGGAATGACGCTCTTATTTTTACGGCGATTACGTCCATCGCGAAAGACCTGCGTGCCGGGGTCCGCCTCCCAACGGCTAAAATAATCGCGCAAGGAGGAGTTAGAAAGCGTCAATCCATGGCAACGCGCCAGATTGGACCGTCGAAATTTGTTCAAGGCCCGGTCGATACTGATCATGCGAGGCAACCCCTGGGCGCGTTGCTTTGCAATGTCCCTGCACAGTCGATCCAGGAACCGTGCACGCCTCAGATGAACATCATTCACGCGATACCTCCCAAACCTCGGAGCGGCTCCCTATGCCAGAGGAGGCCGCCCCGAGGTGACAACGCATCCGGGCCGACAATCCCGGATGAATGGAAGGCTCACCGCTGGCAAAACCCAACGAAAATCCAGCGGCGTTTTCGCCCCATGCGAAAAGAGGTGCAGCGTACATTTCAACTCACCGTAAGGACGATAATCCCCTGCGAATTTACGAGAGCTAGCTGGCTGTAGTGCTCGACCGAAACGTCGATATACTTCACGTATTGCTTGCTGTAGACGCGGAAAGGACCGCTCTCTGTGGGAGTGACAAAACGGCGCACGTTGCTAATGTCCCCACTGGTAGCCTCATCGTCGCTACCGCGAAAGATGATGACTGAACTCTGAGCCAAAAAGCTGTAGTTTGTTGCCAAGTTAGATGCTCGATAGGGCGAATCAATGATCATGACGCTCCCTGGAGGCAGCTCCAGAATTTTAGCAATGCGGTCTTCATCTGAAATTCCGCTAGGTACTTGATTCGAAGAGCCGCCTCTGCCGGGAGGCGGCCCGTCCAGGATGGCAAGGGAAGCTCCGGCGCTAAGATCATTAATGTATTGTTGCCTGCGAAGTATCCACGCCCTTCGCTCAATCGCGACCCGATTAGCCGGGATACCAGCCAGCCCCTGGCTCAAGGCGAGGCCCATCATCATGTCGCCGTCCGGCTGAGACACGCCGCTGGTGTTCCAGACGTGTGAAGAGGTGTTTCCAGCGTTTGCTAGGTGAAGAGCAATCGCCCTTTTGAGATCGTTGCGGATGAGTCGTTCCGTCAATCGTTGCGCCGCAATTTGTGAATCACGGACGGGATCGTTCGAGAAATCCATATCTATCCGAACCGCCAACCCTTTGTTCAAAGTGCAAGAGTTGACCGAGATTTGGTTGTATTCGACCATCTTGAAATCACTGCCAATATCGCGAGCATCATCGGTTTCGGAATAGTATTCCTCAGCCTCAACGATTTTTTTGTACTCGAACCGGCGTGCAACCTTAACCGGAGGAGCTACAAAATTGAGCTGCGGTAGAAGCGGATTTTCATCTGACTCCATGAAGCCAATAATATATTGGGTCAGCGGTTCAGAATAGTATCCCTCGGATAAGGTGCTCTCATTGGTGAGGCGGTAGATTTGTCCCGGCACGCGACTGTGGCTTCCGGGGTCGGGAATGAATGCTGAGTTCGAAATTTCGAGATGGTCTTTCATGGATTTTAGGTGGGGGTTATTGATTGAGGAGGGAGCTGTCTTTGAATGCTGCCAAGAGCTTCGCAGCGTTGATTTCGCCGTTCGATGCCGAGGAGATGATGAACTTGGCGGAGATGGCCCGGAACGCGGGTAACGAAGGGATCATTCCAAGCTCGAACCGTTGACCGAGAAGAAAAGGATTTAGTGCTTGCCCGACGATTTGCTCAAGGTCGCGCGCCAGAATGGCGGCGATCATTGAATAGAGAGAACCAAGCGTCAGGATTTCGGCCTTGAGTGCCGCGTCGTCCATATCCAGATCCTTATTTTTCGCGACAAGCTTCTCCTGGAGGTGCGCGAGGAGGCGTTCCAGTGCCAATTCACGAGTGAACGTTTCTTCCGTTTTCTTCTTGGTGCGCTTGACGGCATCGAGCTCGGATTTTGTCTTGCTAATTTCTCCTTCAGTTTCAGAAATTTCAGATTTCCGGTTCGCAAGAGCAGAGAGGCGCGCCTCCAGGTATGGAATGACGGCTAGACGTTGCTCTTCCAGCTGCTTTCGAAAGTCATTGCCCTTTCGGATATCGGCGTCGGTACGCTTATTCGGGACGGCGTCGTGCCTGATCGAAGCAAAGGGAAGGTTGAGGGCGTTCGCCGCGCCCACCTCGAGGCAGAGCGTCTTAATGGCGAGAAGGGGAGATTCAGGAATGGTTTTTGTGGACATAGGTTGGTTTGGTTTGATTAGGATTGAACGACATTTGTTATGACTTGGTTGCTCCCTAGCGAAAGCCGATCTGTTGACTGACAAGGGCCAACAATGGCCTTGCTTCCTTCAGCTAAGTTCGCGAGTGGCTGGCAACGGCTGACTGTGAGTAATGGCTGGCCGTCTTTGGAAGCCCACCGAGACCAAAGATCAGGGTTGGACCGGCGCACTGCATTCCATGCTTGGTCGTAGGACTCACCTAAATGTACCCTTTCGTTAACGAGAGAAAGGAAGGTGCGCTTGGCCAGGTTCCGATTGTAGACATCCTTTCGGCTCCAGATACGCTTACCAATGACTGCCTCGATTTTTGCAGCGCTCTCGGGAGAACAGGTATTCACGCAACTTCTCAGCTTGGAAATGAGGCTGAATGAAACGCCAGACCGCCTCGAGAGCTCTTCGTTGGTCAGCTTCATATCAAACATGGACTTCGCAAGGCGCTCAGTTGGCGAGAGACTGGAATGGTGTTTCAAGATAGCGCTAGTTGTACAACGACAACCACAACCAATCAACCGTTTTCTTTGGAGTTTTTTTGCGGTAAGCTCCTTTTGGTATGACAGAACTGGAGACAATCGGAGGAAGGCTGCGCTATGCGATGAGCGGACGGGGAATCGGCCAGTCTGAGCTCGCCAATGAATTGCAGGTAACGCAACAGGCTATTTCAAAATGGCTCCGTGATAAGGGACAGCCGTCCGCTCTACTAGTGGATCGTCTCTGCAACCATTTGAGCATTAATCGAGAGTGGCTACTGAGTGGAACTGGAAAGCGTCCCTATCTGACTCAACTACTGGCAATGGGTTGGAAAAACTACGAATTGCCAAAAAAGAGAGAGTTAATTGATAAACTTCGCACCCAGCTAACCGTTTCACCCGAGAGAAGAAAGAACACATTATCACAAATTGAGTCCCTAAAGACTGAAATTAAACAGATAGAAGAACGCATTAAACAATGCATGAAATCGGCGGTCATAGCTCAAGACGTGTCATTTCCATACACCAAAAAACCCCGTGGAGTCTCAGCAGCAATGGAAAAATCTCGTTTTTACAGGAACGCTTTATGTGCCCTGTTGGATTTACCTGACGCGGCTACTGATGAACAGATCGAGAAGGCATATACCCAAAGGCAACAAACAAGGGCTGCCGGCGAGGCTGCTGCCATTGTCCATCGAAAGCTTGAAAAGCAAAGGAAGGCAGGGCCTAAAGATTCGTAGGACGCGGACCTTCTCAGGCATGACCTTACCAATAAGCAATATATTAACAGTTAATTGGTAACTCTAAAGCACATTTAACTTGACAGGCGAGCGCGTGAAAATGAAAGGCACGTGGTTCTACCGTTTTCATGACGATAAAAGCGAGTTGAGTGGCGATGGAAAGTGTGAGTCAAAAGCGCAAGGAACGGGCAAGATTAAAGAAGTTGGCGGTAGAAAAAAGCAAACAAGACCCGCCACCTAAAAGCGCGATGAGTCCGGGCGTGAAACGGATGTTAACGGCTTGGCGGGCGGGGAATCACGCTTGACGTTTATTGGATGCAGGCCTACGTTGTTACAGCTAAAAAAGAACAACTTGTACGCATTTGCGTACGTATAAAAATATGAGCGTCCCTCCGAAACCATCTAGTCTGGTCAGAGCGAACCAAGCCGTTAAGGCTAGTTTGTCTCAGCCACCTCGTCCAGTGGTGGTGCCTCAGCCTCCCGCTGTTCAGCTCTCAATCCGCAGTACCAGCATTCGTTCTGCTCTGAACAATGCTGCAAATAGACATCGTTAAAATCGCTATTGATGTCGAACATTCCAGATAAGGACGTTTACGACAAATTCATTGACGGTGAAGGCGACTTTTTTGGTTTTGTAGCTTATGGATTATACATCCGCGATGAACACGATCTTATTGCCAAGGGATTAACAGCGTCCAAGGATGGATCAGTGATAAGTAGCGAGCTTTCAATTTTAAGAGGCTCACTAAATAAAAATAAACTGAACTCGTATAAAAATACCGCTGAACAGATCGCCAAGGAATTTACCGATGAAGTATTGAAAGCTGAGAAGAAAGATTTGGCGGAGGAGTGGGAAAAATTGGAACAGGAGCGTAAAAATCTTAAGACGAATCTTAAGACGGAATATGATGATAAATTTATTGAACGGGTTGATAAAATAAAGTCATCTTCATGGTATTTTGGGCTTGGCGTTGATTTTACAATGGGAATCGTAACAGGTATTCTTTCCACTTACGTTCCAATTCTCGTTTATTGGTGGGTGCTTATTTCGAAATCTGTAAATCCTGTTGATGCGATTACTCATCAAGCCGAGCAATCTGTGAAGCATGAGGAAGCGGGGAAATAGTGGGTCGCAATCGCTTCCTGCGTGCATGGATTACTCCTAGATAAGTGGGATGAGTCCTAGAGCGAAAAACGGATATGAGAAATGAGTTGATTTCCGTTCACGGTATAGCTAGGCAAAGGGTATGATCACCTACATTGTTATTCCCAAAGAAGAAAAAGGCACCAAATTTGAAATTCGTGCCGGTCACGTAACTCTCGATGCTAACTATTGTGTATTTTTTACTGATGAAAACCTAGGTACCCCTCTGGGAATACTAAGGATGGACTCTATCCTTGCTGTTTATAAGAAAGAGTGTCTTCAGTTCATCGACTAGGTTTTTTTGGGTTTTCGTTTCTGCTTAGGCGTCGAATAGCTCAAGCGTTCTTTCTTAGTCAAGACTTTTATGGTCCGTCCGATTTTACGCCTATTGCTTCATGGCACACATGTTGCTAGCGCCCGCTTGCAACGTCTTGGCAGGGACCTTGCAGACCTCGTGCAGGTTGCGTGCAAAAGAACTTCTTGACCTTTTCGGCGTTATTCCCATATTTCGCGCTTTTTTTAATATCTGCAGCATTTTAAAGACCTCATTTTGAGAGGAAAAACCCTTTCTTGATCCAACAAGTTGTCACCCCCTAAAAAGAATATCTGTAGCATTTGAGGAGGTTGTGACCCCCCTCGCGTTAATATCTGTAGCACTTCGCGAGCGTTTCTCCTGGGAAGCTATACAACCAGGGGTCACAACCTGTAGCATTTGGGTTGTGCCCCCCCACCCTCCATTTTTAGCGCGCGAGATTTTGGGATTTCCCCTGGGGATTCGGGCTAATTTGCCCTAATTTGTCGAAATTTGGGATCTGCGCGATTTGCTACAGATTCATGTCAGGTTCTCACTAGCCAGCAGAGTCAAAATGGGCGTAGAGGGACTTGAACCCCCACTCCTTGCGGAACCAGAACCTAAATCTGGCGCGTCTGCCAATTTCGCCATACGCCCAATCTGCCGGGCAGGCAGTGTACCTGCTTTTTACGGTGCATCAAAACCAATTGTTCCGGTGGGCATTGTTTTTCCGGTGAGTTCGCATCTTTTTCAGTTGAGTGAACACTAAATTCGAGCGATATATTAGGATGGATCGGCTGTTCAAGATTCGTCTTTCTAACGGAGATGCAGCTACCGGGGTTTTCGAGCAAGTGCCTCCGAATCTCGGCTCGCCGAGCGGTGTTTATTTTTCGTGTGGGGATGCACTGGAAAATGGTGTGCATATCGTGGAAATTGATGGCTTGAGGCCAATAAAGGTATACACTACCGGCCACGCGGGTCACTACTTGCTTTATGCCGAGTAATTTTGGGTAAATTACCGCTAAACAAGTCTCCGGCCTGTACCGATAAGTACTCGACCACCAAGTGAAAACGTCTGACGTCTGTTGCGAACTCCAGAAGCAAGCCAAGCTCCACTTCACGGGCAGCCTCCACTTTAACGCAGAAGAAGCTTTTGGCCGGGGCGTCATTTATTTTAAGGACGGGAAACCTTACGCTGCCGAGTGCGATGGTTTCCGGGGCAAGCGGGCGTTTCAATGTATTCTCAGGCTGGAAATGCCGGATGTGACGGAGCAAGACCAGCAGTATTCTCGTGAGGAGTTCATTGAGCCGGTCGATGAGCTGATCGTGGAGGTGATGCAGGCGGAGTTTCAGGGTGTGGAGCTCACTGAGCCAGAGCCGATGTATGTCCCGGCGGCACCGGTTTCAAGCGCAAATCATGACAGCTCCACGTTCGTTTATCTGTTCCAATTTGGGACCAATGAGTGGGTTCTGGAAACGGGTCGCTACATGATGGGGCGTAACGAGACGTGCCACGTGTCCATCGATGACGGCAGCGTTTCGTCGTTTCATTGCCTTCTGGACATCAAATCGGATTCAATGGAAGCGCAAGATTTTAACTCCACCAACGGCACGTATATTAATGGACGTCGTGTCGAAGGCCCTTCGGCGCTGAAGGTGGGCGAGGAACTTTGCCTTGGCCAGGTCGCTTTCTCGATTCGCTCCGTGCTTCGGGCACGATACGCCAAGCGCGTGGTTTACGCCACCCCGATTTATCTTTCTGAGAAGGGCGTAACTGTGGCCGCGGCTGAAACGGCCCCGGAGCCAACAAATGGCGCTCCGCCGACGAGCTCGAGGTTAAGCGGTGCTGCCATGCCGAAGGACGAGCCGATTCGCTACAAGGCTAAGCCGGAACCGGGCCGTACGATCTCTCTTGCCGGACTTTTTCCCCGACAGAAATCGAAGTAATTCACGAATTGACACGTTTTATGCTTGTCCTGGAGCAGGAATTGTTAAATCAGGGGGTTGCTCATTGCATATTTGATGGAGTTTTATTGACGGCATGGACTCCGCAGGTATCGTGGCGCGCGTCCGTTTGAATTCCTAACCTCCCTATATGAAAGTCCTTATTGTTGAAGACGAGCCGGTGACGCGGCACCTCTTGACCAAGACCTTAGAAAACCGTGGTCACGAGGTCTCGGCGGTTGGTCGGGCGGAGGATTGCGTTTTAATGCTTCATGAAACACCGTTCTCGATTGTGTTTCTAGACATTGGTCTTCCTGGGATGAATGGGCTGGAGCTGGGTAGGTACATTCGCCGCCAATTGCCGGATGGGGGGCAGATCTACATTATGATCGGGACGGCCTTAGTCATCCCCGATGGCGAGCTCACCTTGGCAAATATTCTCGCCACTGCAGACGATTATCTTCCGAAGCCTTTTGATCCAGACCGGCTCGCGCTTCGGCTGGAGATCGCTGAGAAGAAGGTTGAGAGCCTCCAGAATGAGCGGGGCGAATCGGCGGATGTCGCTCCGCCGGAGCGTGACAATCTGAAGACGCTGATTGAGGCCTCTAGCTCGCTCGTCATGGTTCTGGATAACGGGCAGCAGGTCATTACCATGAACCAGTCGTCCAGTCTGTTTCTGGGTACGGACTTACCTGCGCCGGTGCGGTTTCCATACAGTTTCAGCCCATCGGAATACTGGCCTGAGGTCGACGCGAAGCTTGCTGATCTTCGTGAAACGTTCCGCCCCGTGGCGTTTAAGACGCTGACGCGGAACAGTAAGAATGAGGAGTTTTTCATTCTGTGGACGGCATCCGTGGCTTCTAATGACTTGAAATCGGCCCATATCATTTGCTCTGGAGTCGATATCACAGATCAATTTAGTGCGATGGATCGGCCGAAAGATCTGGCCACACGAGACCCGTTAACGGACCTCTATAATGGGAACTACATCACTGCGGCTTATGAGGAAGTCCTCAAAAAAGTCGCTGCAGGCATAACCTGCTCGCTTTTGAAGATCGATCTGGATCGTTTTGAGGAGATCTATAACCGTATCGGCAGTGTCAATGGAGATAAGCTGCTTGTCAGTATCTCGAACATCATCCGGTCTACGGTAAGGAAGAGCGATATTTTGTTGCGGACAGGATCTCACTTTTACGCTTTTCTCAGTAATATTACAGCTCATGAAACGGAGCAAATCAGCGAACAAATACGCGTTCAAATTAGCGATCCTGCCACTATCGGACTTGAGGATGTCTCGATACAACCCGCAATAGGCATGATCTTAATTGAGGAGGCAATCGATTTTGATATTCTCATCTCCAGGGTGGATGACGCGTGTTACAGCGCCCTGTGTAAAGGCAAGATGCGTGCTGAGTTTTACCAGGAACCGATTTCGGAAATACGAGTCCAGCCCATTTCTTTCAAGACAATTAAAGCGCAGCGCCAGGGCGATCTCTCCGCCCACGCCGATTCCATCCGGCACTTGGTTAACATGGGCTTTACGGCCGCCGCGATTGCCAAGACCTTGAAAGAGACATTTCACATCGAGCCGAGTTTGCGGGATGTTCAGCGCATTATTATCGGAAAGAACCTACGCCCGCAGATTGGCATGTCCCGGCCTGGCTCGGTAAGCTAATTAACGCTTTAGCTGAGCAGCAGAACTGCTAATCCTTAAGTCGTGAACGCTCTTCCCCTTACGCTGGCTCTTTTTCTACTCCCGAACGTGCTTCTGGCGCAGGCCAAGCCGATCGCCTACGATCACGAATCGCCTAAGGACATTCACTCTCCTGGGAATGATATCATCGATAAAACGGTGAACGCTGCACTGGCCGATAAGTATCAAATTCAGCCGCTGCAGGATTCCCCAGACTACAGTGCACCTCAGGCCGTTTCTGGCTCCCTGCCGGACACCGCTAAAAGCACCACGGGTGAGAAGTTGTCGGGCTACCTCATGGTTGGCTACGTCGTCAGCACAGCGGGCCTTGCAGATGATCCCGTGGTGTTAAAGACGACTGATCCCCGGTTAAATCAAACCGCACTCTCTGCGATGGCAGGCTGGCACTTTAAACCGGCTAAACTTAAGGGAGTGCCCATCTCCACCACCGCCGCGCAGGATTTCTATTTTAAGGACGATTCAAAACCGCGCGGCTACGAGCTGGGGTCCATAGCGCTCTATCAATCCAATGATTCCCTTGAAAAAAGGGCAACTGCCGAGGCGATTGCGGACTACATCAAGAAAATCGAGGCGGCGGCTTCCGATGTTCTCGCAAACGATCCCATCCCGGAATCGTTACAAGTTATCTTCGTGACATGGCCCGATAAGAAGGTGCGCATTTGGTTTATTTCTTCTCGTGACGCTGACGACGGACATCTGGAAGCGCTGAGAGCATCGCTGCTGGAGGTCGATCCCATTATCGTTACGGGAGGTCCCCTCGCTTTCGATATGGACTCCAAGATCGCGGGCGGCGATGGGAAAGGTCCGCAAATTCAAGAAAATGGCCCCCCCATTCCCGCAGAATGGAAAGAGATCGCTCGCAAAGCCAAAACCACTCTGCCGATTGATCAGCTTCTTGACGCACTTCCCAAAGATGCGGTTGCAACTGCCCCCGGGTCACCTTCGCCGGTCCCCACGCCCACTTCCCCAGCAGCTGGCAAATGAGCGACCTCGGTTAGTTTATAGTCATGTATTATTTATCTGACCTCGACTAGCATTACAATTGCAGTTATCGTCAGACATGATGATTGAGGCTTCCCTCGATGAAGGGCTCCGGGCGGCCTGCCTGGCTGCCTGTTGTATTCTGGATACGCCTCCAGAGAAGGAATACGATGAACTCACCGAGTTAGCCTGCTCCATTCTAGAGAGTCCCATTTCCTTGGTCTCCCTCTTAGATAACGATCGGCAGTGGTTCAAATCGATGCGCGGTCTTCAGTTTACAGAGACGCCGCGCCATTATTCGTTTTGCAAACACGCCATGCTCGCCCCCGACCGCGTGCTGGTCGTTCCGGACACGTTACTGGACGAGCGTTTTTACCGGAATGCGCTCGTTACGAGTGCTCCGAACATTCGCTTTTACGCCGGGGCTCCCTTGGTACTAAGCGATGGATGCGTCATCGGGACCCTCTGCGTCTTAGATGTAAAGCCACGAAAGCTTTCCGAGAGCCAGCTAGACAACCTTCGAAAATTGGCAAATCAGGCGAGTCGTTTGATCGATAGCCGGCGCGTTTTGCGACAACTCGTGGAGACCAAACAAAACCTGCAACAGGCCAAATTGAGCCGAGTTCAGGCGGATGAGCAGTACCGCTCCCTCTTTGAAAATCACCCTTCTGCCATGATTCTGAGTGACTCAAGAACGGGTGAGATCCTCGATTGGAATCCAGCAGCCGAATCGCTTTATGGCTACACCACTGAAGAATTTGCGGCAGCGAAGATATCCGATTTTTCTCGAAATAGAAACGTGGATGTCACCATCTCGTTCACCTTACCACTTGAAAGTGGTGTACCCGTAAGAATCGTTAGGCATTTTCACAAGAGTGGCGCTCAACTCACCGTGGAAGTGCGAACGAATGATCTGGAGATCAATGGGCGAAGATGCCGAATTATTTCGCTGGTCGATATTACACGCCGCACGGAGATCGAGATTGCCTTGAAACGCCAGCAACGGGAATTCTCCAGCGCGTTCGATTACGCGCCCGTGGGGATGGCGATGGTTTACCCGGACAACCGAATTTTTCGGGTCAACCGCGCCTTCAGCCGGATGCTTGGCTACTCTGAAGATGAGATTTTCCTGTCGAGATTCACCGCGATCACTCATCCCGATGACCGCGCCAATGACAAGATGCACATCGAGCAGTTGATCGCGGGAGACGTCGAATCCCTCAGCGTTGAGAAGCGCTATTTGCACAAGGATGGTAGAGAGATTTGGTCGTATTTTAGCGCCACCCTGGTGCGAGACGAGAGCGGCATGCCCCTTCATTTCATCTCTCAAATTGTAGATATCACGGAGACGAAAATCGCCAAGATGGCGTTAAAAGAGAGTCAAGCCAAGTTGGATCTCATCTTTAAAGCGCAGGTGGAAGGCGTCGTTGTTCAGGATAAAACTGGGCGTATTTTGGTTGCAAACCCCGCTGCCGAACAGATTCTAGGAGTGTCCGAACTCGGAAAGAGAAGTTCCGTGGATGGAGGATGGAAAACGATTCGGGAAGATGGCACCAACTATCCGGGAGACGAGCATCCCGCGATGGTGGCAATCCGGACCGGGCAGGCGTCTCGCGATTCGATTATGGGGGTTCATCGCCCCGACGGTAAGCTGGTTTGGATTTCAATCAACGCCGCCCCGCTTACCGATGAACAGGGGCAGGCACACATGGTCGTTTGCAGCTTTTCGGATGTTACTCATAAAAAGGTCCTCGAAGAGCAGCTGCGCCAAGCGCAAAAAATGGAGGTTGTGGGTCGACTCGCCGGCGGAGTTGCACACGACTTTAATAACATCCTCACCGCAATGCTCTTGAACCTGCAGCAGTGCATGGAGGCTGTCCCGAGCGCTAAACCTGCGCTCGAAGAGGTGCATATTTTGGCCACCCAAGGCGTCAAACTGACCCGGCAATTGCTGGAATTTGCCCGCCAACAGCCGATGGCGCTGGTGCCCATGGAAATCAAGACTGAGGTGGCCAAGTTCATGACCATGATTCGCCGGATTATCGGCGATACAATTCATGTGACAATTGAACAAGAGGCAAAAGAATCGTGGGTTAGCGCAGATGCGTCGATGCTCGATCAGGCGCTCTTGAACATGATCGTTAACGCGAAGGACGCGATGCCCCATGGAGGGGTGCTTACAGTTCGTACCTCGCAAGTAGAGCTCGGCACACCGAAGCCAGGAAATCGATATGCCAGACCCGGTTCTTTCTTCCTCATTACGATCTCCGACAACGGCACAGGGATGTCGCCAGACGTGCTGGAGCACCTGTTCGAACCCTTCTTCACGACAAAGGGTATTGGTAAAGGAACGGGACTGGGCCTTGCCTCCGCGTATGGCACCATCCATCAACATCGCGGGTGGATCGAGGTGGAGAGCATGCTCGGGACTGGCTCGAAATTCCATGTCTATCTTCCCATCACTCAAGAGCGCCCAAAGAGCGGGCCAGCCCTTCTCCCGCCCGTGCGCCGCTCTGAAAAAGAGACCATTCTTCTGGTGGAAGACCATCCTTTTGTGCGGCGCTCCACGATCAAGATCCTCGAGAAATTCGGGTACCACGTCCTCGTTGCAAACGATGGTCTGGAAGCGATGGAGGTGTGGGAACAGCATTCCAAAATCATCAATCTACTCCTGACCGACATGATGATGCCGAACGGAATGACCGGCCTGGAGCTGGGCACAAGGCTCCGAACGGAAAACCCCACCCTGAAAATCATCCTCGTCAGCGGATACAGCGAATCGATCCTTAAAGAGGAAGGCATCGATCTGCCGAACGTACGGTTCCTCGCGAAACCCTACGAACAAGACGCGCTCAGTCGCACCATCCGGGAAGTGCTCGACTCTCTACCAGCGTCAGGCAACACTTTGCCAAATGGACTCACTCGCTGCTAACCCGCGCATCCGAAGGAGCCTCCGAAGTCGGCCGCAACCCAGCCCACCTATTTGACGAGGTATCGTAAGACGATCTCCTGTCTCAGCAGGCCCGAAGGGCTAGCAATGACTTAGCCAACCGTTCGGGCCTAACACCTGACGACCGTCCTTACGGGGTGCAGCGTCACGCTGCCGTCACGCTGACGCTGCTGCTGATTGAACAACTGAAAATTGTTCTTGTCATTCCCCTGCATTTTGACAATATCCCACCTCCGCAAGATTTTTAGGGTATGAGCGTCGGCACTCGTTTGAGGGTCGGGAGTTCATTAAGCTGAAAAGAATGAGCGTGTGATGGCGGGTGCCAACCAAGCACCTTAAACGAAAACGTCATCCTCCATGCAAACTTCGGCGACTAGGCCACGCGCTAAGCGTTGGTCGTTTTTTAGTCGTCGGAAGGCATGGGCGCAAGTTTGGATCTGCACTACGGATCGAGCGCCAATTTAAAATTACAACATGCCTACGATTAATCAGTTGGTCCGCAAAGGACGCAGTAAAGTTGTCGTCAAGACGAAGTCGCCAGCGCTGAAGGGTGCTCCCCAGCGTCGTGGAGTTTGCGTGCAAGTCATGACGCGTACGCCAAAGAAGCCGAACTCGGCTTTGCGTAAAGTGGCTAAAGTGCGTTTGACCAACGGTTACGAAGTGATCGCTTACATTCCGGGTGAGCAGCACAATTTGCAGGAACACTCGATTGTTCTGGTGCGTGGTGGTCGTGTGAAGGATTTGCCTGGTGTTCGTTACCACATCGTTCGCGGTACGCTCGATGCGTTGGGTGCAGCGGGGCCGAGTAACACGAACAAGCTCACGCGTAATGTTTCCCGTTCTAAGTACGGGGTAAAGAAGCCGAAGCCGGGTGCTGCTGGTGCCAAAGGTGCCGCTCCTGCTGCCAAGGGTAAGAAATAATTTTAACACACAAAACTAAGAACTATGGCCAGACGTCGTCGCGCGGAACTCCGCCAAATCAAGCCAGATAGCCGTTATGAATCCCCTGTAGTAGGTCGTTTGATCTCGCAGGTGATGGAGCGCGGTAAAAAGTCCACGGCTCAGCGCATTGTTTACGGTGCAATCGAGACCGTGAATGAACAGAATAAAGACGGCGATCCGCTGGATATTCTGAATAAGGCGCTCGAAAACGTGAAGCCTCGTTTGGAAGTCAAATCCCGCCGCGTGGGTGGTGCAACATATCAAGTTCCGATGGAAGTTCCGCCGGAACGTCAATTGGCGCTGGCGATGCGCTGGCTCGTCACAAATGCTGCGAAGAAGAAGGGGATGCCGATCCAGAAAGCGCTCGCTCTTGAAATCAAGGACGCTTCGAATGGTCAGGGCAACTCGGTAAAGAAACGGGACGACGTGCATAAGATGGCTCAAGCCAATCGTGCGTTCGCCCATTTCCGCTTCTAATCAATCAATTTTTCAATCTCAAAACGAAACAACTTCTATGTCGACCAACGTCAACTCTCCCAAGCGCCCGTATCCGATGGAACGGACGCGCAATATCGGGATCTGCGCACACATTGATGCGGGCAAGACAACGCTGACAGAGCGTATTCTGTTCTACACTGGTGCCATTCACAAAATCGGTGAAGTGCATGAGGGAACGGCGACCACTGACTGGATGGAGCAAGAGCGCGAGCGTGGAATCACGATCACTTCCGCAGCGACGACCTGTTTCTGGCCCTCCCGCAAAGAAGAAGGCATTCTCAAGATTTACGAAGGCCAGAAGTTCCGCGTTAACATTATCGACACTCCCGGCCACGTCGATTTCACGGCCGAAGTGGAACGTTCTCTCCGCGTTTTGGACGGAGCGATTGCTGTGTTTTGTGGTGTCGCCGGTGTTCAACCGCAATCGGAAACCGTTTGGCGTCAGGCCAATAAGTACGGCGTTCCGCGTATTGCGTTCGTTAATAAAATGGACCGGGTCGGTGCCAATTACGATAACGCGATTAAAGAGATGCGCGATAAACTGGGCGCAAACGCGTGGCCCGTTCTCATGCCGTGGGGTTCCGAAGATCAGCTCAAGGGCCAGATCGATATCGTGAATCAACGCGCGGTGTTGTACTCCGACAATGACAAAATCGGTTCGACTTACGAACTCGTCGATATTCCTGAGGATAAAAAGGCTGCCGCTGAGAAGGCGTTGCAAGAGTTGATCGAAGCAGTCGCGGACAAAGATGAAATTCTTGCTGAAATGTTCCTGGAAGAAAAGAAGCCGACTCCGCTGCAATTGAAGCAGGCGATTCGTCGTCTGACGGTTGCGAATAAGTTCGTTCCCGTCGTTGGCGGTTCTGCATTTAAGAACAAGGGCGTTCAGTTCCTCATTGATGCCGTTATCGATTATCTGCCTGGCCCGCTCGACATTCCTCCGGCAATGGGTATTAACCCGCATAACATTGAAGAAAAGGTTCCTGCGAGCCCCGATGACTCCGCTAACTTCTGCGCCCTGGCGTTCAAGCTTTGGACTGATCCGTTCGTCGGTAAACTGGTCTTCTTCCGCGTGTACTCTGGATCGTTGTCAAAGGGCACGACCGTTTACAATCCGCGTACAAATAAGCGCGAACGCATCAGTCGTTTGGTTCAGATCCAGGCCGATAAACGCGACGAATTGGATGTCGTTTACTCAGGTGATATCGCGGCAATCGTCGGTATCAAAGATGTAAAGACGGGTGACACACTTTGCATGGAAGATTTCGATATCCAGCTCGAACCACCTTCCTTCCCTGAGCCGGTTATCTCGATGGCCATTGAGCCGAAGACGAAGGCCGACCGGGAAAAGATGGGTGAATCGCTGGGTCGCTTGGTCGAAGAAGATCCGACGCTTACGGTTAAGACGAACGAAGAGACAGGTCAAACGATCATCGCCGGTATGGGCGAGCTTCACCTCGACATCATTCGCGATCGTATGAAGCGCGAGTTCAATGTCGAGACCAACGCAGGTGCGCCTCAGATTGCGTATCGCGAGACGACGACCAAGAACTCAGGTGGCGAAGGCAAGCTCGTTAAGCAGTCAGGTGGTCGCGGTCAATACGGTCACGTAGTTGTCGAGATGCGTCCTCTGGAACGCGGAAAAGGAATCGAAGTCGAGAGCAAGGTTGTCGGCGGTACGATCCCGAAGGAATATATTCCGGCTTGTAAGAAGGGTATCGAAGAAGCGCTTCTTAACGGCGTGGTCAATGGATCGCCTGTCGTCGATGTCGCTATCGATATTGTTTATGGCTCTTATCATGAAGTCGATTCCAACGAATTGGCGTTTAAGCTCGCTGCGATTTTCGCCGTACAAGACGCCATGAAGAAGGGCGCACCGATTTTGCTCGAGCCGATCATGAAGGTGGAGGTTTCGACCCCCGATGAATATCAGGGCGATATCTTGGGTGACTTAAGTCGCCGTCGCGGAAAGATCATGAGCACGGAAAGCAAGAACAAGCAGTCGAACTTGCTCTCGGAAGTGCCTCTCTCGGAAATGTTTGGTTACGTGAACAACATTCGCTCGATGTCTAAGGGTCGTGCGGCGTACACAATGGAGCCCTCGCACTTTGAGCAGGTCCCTGCACAGATCGTGGCGCAGATCACAGAACAGAAGAAGGGTAAGTAATTTTATGGCAAATCAACGCATTCGCATTCGCATTCGCCTCAAGGGATTTGATTATCGCTTGCTGGACCGCGCGGCAAAGGACATCGCAGAAACGGCAAGCCGTACAGGCTCGGCTGTTGCAGGTCCCATCCCGCTTCCCACCAAGATTGAGCGGTTTACGGTCAATCGTTCCCCGCACGTTGACAAGAAGAGCATGGACCAATTTGAAATGCGCACGCACAAGCGGTTGCTCGATATTATTGACCCTGCCGCTAAGACGGTGGACGAGCTGAAAAAGCTCAACCTGCCTGCTGGCGTTGACATCAAGATCGAAGTCTAGTCGGAACTGAATTTTAACAACAATTAAACGATTTCTGTTTACATGAGCATCGGAATTTTAGGTAAGAAGGTCGGCATGACCCGCGTCTATGACGAGACGGGGACGATCACGCCCGTGACAGTGATTTTGGCTGAGCCGAACGCGGTGATTCAGCTCAAAAACACGGAGAATGACGGCTACAATGCTGCTCAAGTTGGCGTGGGCGATCAAAAAGAGCATCGCGTGCGCAAGCCCGAGCTGGGCCATTTCAAGAAGGCGGGCGTGACTCCGAAGCGGTTCGTGCAAGAGTTTCGCTTGAACGGCGAGCAGGTGAAGGTTGGCGATGAGCTGACGGTCAACCGGTTCAAAGTTGGGCAATTGGTCGATATCATCGGAGTCTCCAAGGGCAAAGGTTTCCAGGGACCGATGAAGAAGCATAATTTCTCGGGTCAGGGCGCGGCGCACGGTTCCAAAACACACCGTCGTAACGGTGCCATCGGCGAACGCTCCACTCCGGGTCGCATTTACAAAAACCACGGTATGGCGGGGCACATGGGTGACGAACAAGTCACCGTGCAAAACCTGCGCGTGATTCAAGTTCGGGAATCGGACCACGTTCTTCTGGTGAACGGTGCCGTTCCTGGTGCAGCGGGCAGCTACGTCGTGGTTCGCACGGCCATTAAGGGTCAACCGAAGCCGAAAGTCGCACCTGCGTCCGGCAAGCCGTTGAATCCGATGAAAGCCTCCAAGGCTGGCGGAAAGAAGTAAGAGGAAACATGAGCTTCACAACATTGAGTCCGGCCGATGCAACGGCCAAATTGAAAGTGGAACTGATCTCGAACGGGATCGGAACCCAAGCGCTGCACGAGACAATCGTTGCTTATCAAGCCAATCGCCGTGCGGGTACGCATTCGACCAAAACGAAGGCAACTGTGGCGGGTTCAGGCAAGAAACCGTGGCGCCAAAAAGGCACGGGTAACGCCCGCGCCGGTTACAAGCGCTCGCCTGTCTGGTCAGGTGGCGGCGTGGCCTTCGGTCCGCATCCCCGCGATTACTCGAAGAAGACGAATCGCAGCGTCAAGCAATTGGCGTTGAAGAAGGCGATCAGCGCCCGCGTTAATCAAGGCGATGTGCTCTTGATTGATCCGATTCAGCTCGATAAGCCGAGTACGAAAGCTCTGATCGAAAAGATCAAGCCCAGCCTGCTCAACCCACGCACCAGCGTGTTGATCATCACGGAAAAGCTCGATGAGATTCTGATCCTTTCGGCGCGGAATCATCCTCGCTTCGAAACGACGACAGGTGAACTGGTGAACGCAGAACAGCTCTTGAACTACGATCGCGTCCTGGTTACGGACGGCGCGTTGGCCAAGATCTCGGAGCGGTTGCAGAAATAACGAGAAACGAACATGCGCGATCCACTTCTAATTATCAAATCGGTGCGAGTCACTGAAAAGGGCTCAGCCTTAGCTGAGAAGAACAATCAATACGTTTTGAAGGTAATTCCGAGCGCCACCAAGCAAGAGATTAAGTACGCGGTGAAGACCCTGTTCCAAAAGACAGCGGTTCGCGTCAATACGATGCAAGTGGCCGGACGCACGAAGCGCCGTTTTGGCGGTCGTGACATGGGACAACGGCCAGATTGGAAGAAGGCCATTGTGACATTGAAAGAGGGAGAGAAAATCGAGTTGGCATAACGCTAACGATTCTTGAGATACGAGTATGGCACTAAAAACTTTTCGCCCATTGACGCCTTCGCTTCGGTTCACGGAACTGAACGGATTCGAAGAACTCACGCGGAGCACGCCCGCTAAAGGGCTGACAGAACACGCTAAGAAATCGGGTGGCCGTAATAATAACGGTCGGGTGACCTCGCGTCACATCGGTGGCGGTCACAAGCAACGCTACCGTTTCGTCGATTTTAAACGGAACAAGATTGGCATCGTCGGAACAGTCGAATCGGTGGAATACGATCCGATGCGCACGGCCCGTTTGGCATTGATCAAGTACTCGGACAAAGAACTCCGGTACATCATCGCGCCGGTCGGTCTGAAGGTCGGCGATAAAGTCTCCAGCGGTCCGGAAGCGGAACCGAAGATCGGCAACGCGCTACCGATGGATCGCATCCCATTGGGTGTGGCGATTCATAACATCGAAATGATGCCCGGTCGCGGAGCGCAGATCGGTCGTACAGCCGGTTCAAGTGCGACAATCATGTCGGTGGACGAGGGTTATGCTCAAGTGCGGTTGCCCTCGGGTGAAATTCGGAAGATTTTCGCCAAGTGCTACGCCACAATCGGCCAGGTCGGCAATACGGAACATGAAAACATGTCGCTCGGTAAAGCGGGTCGTTCACGCTGGCTCGGTCGCCGACCGCACGTTCGCGGTATGGTGATGAACCCAGTCGATCACCCGATGGGTGGCGGTCAAGGTAAGAGTAAGGGTGGCGGCGGACGTCAACATCCGGTCTCGCCTTGGGGTCAACCTGCGAAGGGTCTCAAGACTCGTCCGAAGTACAAGCCTTCAAACAAGTTCATTGTGGAACGACGCAAGAAATAAAGAACAGAATCAAAATCTATGGCACGTAGTTTAAAGAAAGGTCCGTTTGTAGATGATCACCTCATGGTGAAAATCGACCGGATGCGCAACGCCAACACGAAAAAGCCGATCAAGACTTGGTCGCGCCGCTCGCTGATCACACCCGATTTTGTGGGGCACACGTTCCTGGTCCACAACGGCAAGATTTTCAACTCCGTTTTTGTGACGGAAAACATGGTAGGCCACAAGCTTGGTGAATTTTCTCCCACACGCATCTTCAAGAAACATGGTGCGCATACGGAAAAGGTCACCAAATAACGGAGCTAACGACGACCAAGCAACAATACATCTTACTTTTTCTTATATTCGGATGGTTCGCCTTCCGAATAGACGGTCTTGACCTTATGGGTCAGACCACCGGAATTGCATCGACGATTCCGGGTCGCTCTTTGAATGCTGATCAGACAGACCCCTTGACTCCGGGCTCTCATGCTACTGTGTTGTTAACCAACCATTGGAATGAACCGACAGGCGAGGACATCGTCCCGATCAATCACCACCTCCCTGGAGAAACGATGCAGTTGGTTCCGTTTCCAGGGATCGATACGAAAAAACCAGCACTCGTCAGTCCAACTCAGGTCCCTGAAGAGCCCAGCAGCGATCCGCTACTGGGTCCCGATACGTTCAATTACGAAACGGCGACTCGTGAGCAATTGATCCAAAAGATCCACGACCAGCAAGCGCGGATTCAGGAACAGACCGGCCAAATCGCGATAGCCAATACGGAATCGCAGTTCTTTCATCAACGTTGGGAAGACCTTCACTTGAGCAACGAAGCGCTCGGGCAAGACGCGTTAACAGGCGACCTGCAAGATCTCGAAGATCGACTCGTTCAAGCGGTGAAGGAAGATTACCAAAGCGAGATGCAAAGACGGCAATGCTTGAAACTCTTGGATCGCATAAAAAGCTACTCAAAAGAGTTGATCGCGACAGCGCCTCATTTCGATCCGGCATTACGCGGAGAATATGAAGCGAGCTGCCGGGCGGCCGACGAAGTGTTAGCGGGCAAGGTGATTTCGGCGGTGCCAATCGCCGCCTCGCTCGATCAAGCGCAGATCGTCGATGTGAAACCGGAACTCCGAGCTGTGATTCTCAACGTGGGAAAAGCGCAGGGAGTGGTGGAAGGGATGCCGTTCATTGTGTCGCAACACGATGTGCCGGTGGGTGTGGTCAAGGTCATCATGGTACGGTCACTCGTTTGTGAGGCGTTGGTGCAAAACCTTCAGAAAAACACGGTTTTGCAGGCAGGCGACCGAGTGGCAGTGGACGCACGATAAGCATTCAATAAGAAAAGTAAGTCAGAACAGATTTTGGGAAAATTGCAGGTAATTAGAGAAATAACATTATGGAAGTAAGAGCCGAAACAAAGTACGCCAGGATATCCGCCTTCAAGGTGCGGGAGGTTGCGCGTGAAATTCAAGGAATGCCCGCGATTCACGCGCTGAACGTGGTCCGACTCATTCCGAAGAAGGCTGCGAAGCTTGTCGGGAAGACACTCGCCTCCGCAATCGCGAATGCTGAGAACAACAACGACCTGCGCGCCGCGAATTTGACGGTGCACCGGGCGATCGCTGGCGAAGGCCCCACCTTCAAACGGATGCATGCACGCGCACGCGGTAGTGGGTCGATGGTTCGCAAGCGTACGGCTCACATCCAAATCATTTTAACAGACGTCGCGCCGGTCCAGGAAGAGAAGACGGTTAAAGGCAAGGGCAAGCAACCGAGACATTCCGAGAATCGCCCGAAGTCCAAGACGCAGGAAGTCACGACTTCTAAAGAAGTAACTGCCAAGGTTGAGTCTGTCCCTGTGAAGGAAGAGCCGACAGCCGCGGCACCGGAAACGACCAGCGAAACGAGCGAGAAGTAAACGATACAAGAATATGGGACAAAAAGTTAATCCAATCGGTTTTCGAGTAGGTGTCCGGCGCGACTGGCGCTCGATGTGGTATGCGAACAAGCGCGATTTCGCGACGTTCCTGGAAGAAGATTACCGGATCCGCCAATTTTTAAAGAGACGCCTGGAAGGCGCGAGCATTTCCAAGATCACGATTGAACGGGCAGACCGGATCCGTGTGAACATCCACACCGCGCGCCCTGGCGTTGTGATCGGACGCAAAGCGACTGAACTGGACAAGCTCAAGGACGAAATCAAAGCACTCATCAACCGCAAACAAGATGTGTTGGTGGACGTGAAGGAAATCAAGAACCCTGAGCTGGATGCGCAGTTGGTTGCCGAGAATATCGCGCTTCAGATTGAACGTCGCGTGACAGCACGTCGCGCCATCAAAAAAGCGATTCAATCGACCATGGATATGCAGGGCGCAGAAGGAATTCGCGTACGTGCTTCGGGCCGCTTGGGCGGTGCTGAAATTGCACGTGTGGAACAATACCGTGAAGGCAAAGCACCGTTGCAGACGTTGCGTGCAAACATCGATTACGGCTTTGCCGAAGCAATGACGGTTGCGGGCAAGATCGGCATCAAGTGCTGGATCTGTCGCAAAGAAGAGGTTGTTGCTCCAGCCACCAACTAAGATAAGGACTGAAATATGCCACTATTACCAAAACGGGTTAAGTACCGTAAATCGCAGCGGGGCAGCCGAAAAGGCTTTGCTACGCGCAATATCTCGATCGATTTCGGGTCATTTGCCTTGCAGGCGCTCGATCGCGCGTGGATCACGAATGTTCAGATTGAAGCCGCTCGTGTGACGCTCACACGTAACATGAAACGTAAGGGCAAGGTTTGGATCCGGATTTTCCCGGACAAATCGGTTACTGCTCGTCCGCCGGAAACCCGAATGGGTAAAGGTAAAGGCGCGCCGGAATATTGGGTATCTGTCGTTAAGCCGGGCAATATTTTGTTTGAACTGGACGGTCTGCCGGAATCGGTAGCTCGTGAGTCCTTGCGGTTGGCAGCTACCAAGCTTCCGATTCGGACACGGTTCATCACACGGGTAGGAAGATTTTAATTATTTTGCTTTATGAAAATTGATGAAGTTCGTAATCTGACCGACTCGGAATTGGTAATAAGAAAGGATGAAGCCCGCAAGGAGTACTTCAACCTCCGCTTGCAACAAAGCACGGGCGCACTGGAGAAGCCCAGCCGCTTGAATGAGTTGCGTAAAGTTGTAGCGAAAATTGAAACAGTTCTGAGCGAGCGCCGCTTGAATCTGAAGATCCAGAAAAAAGCAGCCTAATTGAGTAACTGACATGACACAAGTATTGACAACAACCGTGGTGGAGCAGGCCCCGGTCCGTAAAGAGCGGACTGGCGAGGTCGTCTCTGCCAAAATGCAAAAGACTATCGTTGTTCGCGTGGAACGTCGCGTGCCTCACCCCGATTTCAAGAAGATCGTTCGAATTCACAAGCGCTTTTATGTGCATGATGAGACGAACACCGCGAAGGTCGGGGACCGTGTGGTCATTCGGGAGACTCGCCCGATGAGCAAGCTCAAACGCTGGGAACTCGTAACTGTACTCAAGGACTAAGGACTAACGACTATGATTCAGATTCGCTCCTGGGTAGATGTGGCCGACAACACGGGTGCCCGCCGTGCAACGATGATCGGCGTGATTGGCAAAAAGACGCTGCACGCGCAGATCGGTGACATCATAACGGCGAACGTGAAGGAAGCCGCCCCCGATGGAACGGTGAAGAAGAGCGACGTGGTGCGTGCTGTCGTCGTTCGCACACGGCAAAAGATTCGCCGAGCGGATGGTTCCTACCTGAGCTTCGATAACAACGCTGTTGTGATCATCGATAAGGATCTGAATCCTCGTGGTACACGCATCTTTGGACCTGTCGCTCGTGAATTGCGCGAAAAGAATTTTATGAAAATCATCTCGCTCGCCCCGGAGGTGGTATAACGACCATGGCATCCCTATTTCCAGTTAACAAATCGAAGTCGCCGCAATCCAAATTTCACGTGAAGAAAAACGATGAAGTCGTGGTTACCAGCGGTAAGAACCGTGGCCGTCGCGGTCGCGTGTTGGAGATTCTCCGCGAACGCAGCCGCATCGTGATCGAAGGAGTGAACCTGATCAAGAAAGCGGTGCCGAAATCGCCCGGCAATCCCCAAGGCGGAATCATTGAAAAAGAGGGTCCACTGCACATCTCGAATGTGATGTTGGCCGAGGAATTTGATAAACGGGCCGACAAGGCCAAGAAGTAATTATGGCAACGATTACCCAGATACCGCCAGCAACGATGGCGATTGAGTACAAGGAACGGATCATCCCGGCTCTGATCCAGGCACGTGGTTTTAAGAACGTGATGGAAGTGCCGAAGATCCAGAAGATCGTCGTGAACTGCTGTATCGGTTCGGTTACGGACACGAAAGTCGCATTGGAAGATGCGTTTAACGAAGTTCAGATGATCACGGGCCAACGCCCGATCAAGACGAAATCGACCAAGAGCATCGCAAACTTTAAGTTGCGCGAGGGGCAGGAAATCGGCGTGAAAGTGACCCTGCGCGGTCGGATCATGTACGAATTTCTCGAACGATTGATTCGCACGGCACTGCCCCGTATTCGTGACTTTCGTGGCGTTAACCCGCGTGCCTTTGATGGCCGTGGAAACTACACGCTGGGCGTGAAAGATCAGACCATTTTCCCTGAAGTGGAATTGGACAAGATCAAACGAAACCTGGGTATGGACATCACGATCGTGACGTCAGCCCGGAAAAATGAGGATGCCAAGGAGCTGCTTTCGCTCTTCGGTATGCCTTTCTCGGATCGGAAATTAACCCCGGCCGTTTAACCCCCGAAAGCATAGAGCCTCTAAACGAAGAAACCCCATGGCAAAGCAAACCTGGATCCAAAAACAAAAGCGTCCCGCTAAGTTTTCCACCCGCGCGTACAACCGGTGTAAGTTGTCCGGACGTCGGCGCGCCTACATGCGCAAATTCGGCCTCAGCCGTATTGCGTTTCGCGAGCTGGCATTGCGTGGGGAAATTCCTGGCGTGACGAAGGCGAGCTGGTAACGATAATGCAAACAGATCCTCTTGGTGATTTTTTAACGATTCTTCGGAACGCATCGCGTTCTTCGATCTCGGATGTAACGGTAACGTGGTCCCGGATTCGGAGCGATGTGGCGCATATCCTGAAGAACGAAGGCTATTTGACAGAAGTGGAAAAGGTCTCGGACAAAGAAAACCCGAACATTCCGAAGCTTCGGATGAAGCTGCGCGGCACGGGCAAATCCCGTTCGATCACGCAGATTACTCGCGTCAGCAAGCCCGGTCGTCGGCAATATGTCGGCGCAACAGAAATTCCGCGCGTCTTGGGTGGCATGGGAATCTCGGTGGTCTCCACTCCGCGTGGCGTGATGGTTGGACACCAAGCCCGCAAACAGAACTTGGGCGGCGAACTGCTGCTCACAGTGTACTAAATTTAACTGACGAAAACGTATGTCTCGAATTGGAATCAAACCGATACCGGTACCCGATAAAGTGAAGATCAACATCCAGGGTCCCCTGGTGAAGATCGAAGGACCTAAGGGCAAACTGCAGCACACGCTGCCCTCCGACATTGTCGCAAAGCTACAGGGCAAAGAACTCCTTGTAGAGAATAAGGGCGCAACACGGCAGCACCGCGCGCTTCACGGTTTATCCCGCTCGCTCCTGGCAAACTTTGTCCAAGGTGCGCATGAAGGCTTCATGAAGAAGCTGGAGATTCAGGGCGTCGGTTTCAAAGCGAACGTGGCAGGCAAGGTGTTGAATCTCAGCTTGGGATTCTCGCATCCCGTCGCATACGACATTCCCGATGACATCAAAATTACAGTAACCGACAACGTCAATGTGATGGTTGAAGGTCCTGATAAACAAAAAGTGGGTGCTGTAGCCGCTGACATTCGCGGTTACTACCCGCCTGAGCCTTACAAGGGCAAAGGCGTTCGGTACTCCGGCGAGCAAATTTTGCGCAAGGAAGGCAAGACTGCGCAGAGCAAATAATCGAATTTTATGGCGAGATTGACTAAAAAAGCGATGCGCATTCGGACTCACGTTCGGATTCGCCAAAAGGTAAAAGGGACCGCAGAGCGTCCCCGGTTGACGGTGAATTTCTCCGGCCAGCACATTCGTGCGCAGGTGATCAATGACCTGACCGGAATCACTATCGCGAGTGCGACCACGATGGAAAAGGCATTGGCCGATTCTTCGTTGAAGCCGAACGTGAAGGGTGCTGAAGAAATCGGTCGGGTTTTGGCCGAACGCGCTAAGGCTAAGAACGTGCAAAAGGTCGTGTTTGATCGCGGTGGATTTTTATATCACGGCAAGGTCAAGGCTTTGGCCGATGCAGCTCGCCAAGGCGGATTAGAATTTTAATTAAATCGGAACTGTTACATTATGCCTCCAAAGACTGAAAACGAAACCACAGCGGTAACCGCAGCTCCAGCTCCTGTGAGCACGCCGGCAGCTGCTCCAGCAACGACGACTCCTGCACCGGGCGGACACAATCGCCCCGGATCGGGTGATCGTCGTCCTTACGGCGGCCAAGGCGGCGGACAACGTCGTGGACCCGGACAGGGTGGTCAAGGCGGTCAGGGACGCGGACGCGGTCCTGGTGGCCAAGGCGGAAACCGCGGAAATCGTGGTAACCGTAATGACGAGCCGAAGAGCGATTTGATCGAAAAGGTGGTCTTCATCAATCGATGCGCCAAAGTCGTTAAGGGTGGTCGTCGTTTCAGCTTCAGTGCACTCGTCGTCGTCGGCGATCGCAAGGGCAAAGTGGGCGTCGGATTCGGTAAAGCGAACGAGGTCACCGAAGCGATTCGCAAAGCCAATGAGTCGGCTCGCAAGCGCTTGGAATTGATTTGCGTCAAGGATGCAACCATTCCCCATGAAGTTCTCGGTCAAGCTGGTGGCGGTCGTGTGTTCTTGCGTCCAGCTTCTCCAGGTACGGGAGTGATCGCTGGTGGCGGCGTTCGCGCGGTCCTTGAAGCGGTCGGTATTCGCGATATTTTGGCGAAATCGCTCGGATCCAGCAATCACGCTAACGTTGTTAACGCCACAATCAACGCGCTGAAACAACTGCGCCCGATCGAAGCAGTTCTACGGCTTCGCGGAAAGAGCCTGAAGCCGAAGGCCAAGGCAGGGGAAGTGGAAGCGGCAAAGGCTCCTGAAGCAGCGCTCGCCTCGTAAGTTTAGGATCTCAATTTAAGGTTACTTATTATGTCTAACGAAATTCGGCTTCACACATTAAAGCCACGTCCCGGCTCGACACACCGTGTCAAGCGACTCGGTTGCGGCGAGAGCTCCGGTCACGGAAAGACCTCCGGTAAAGGTCACAAGGGTCAAAAAGCACGCTCCGGCGGATCGCTCCGACTCGGATTTGAAGGCGGTCAGATGCCGCTCATCCGTCGTATCCCCAAGCGCGGTTTTAACAACGCGCAGTTCAAGATCAGCTTTGCCCCGGTGAATTTGGTCGATATTAATGACATCACCGAGACCGGTGAACTGAATGAAGCGGTGTTCCGCTCGCTCGGTTTAGTGAAGGGCAGGTGGGATGGCGTCAAGATTCTGGGAACGGGCGAAATCACCAAGGCTGTTCAAGTAAGGGTTCACGCAATCAGCGAGGCTGCGAAGGAAAAGATTGAAAAGGCTGGTGGAACCGTTTCACTAGTGCCCAAGAAAGTGGAGAAGCCTAAGGGTAAGGGATTGCGTGGTCTGCCGCCGAAAGCAAAGGCCAAGCCCGTAGCTTAGTCGCAGGCTTAGCACACGCCTCAGACGCCCTTTATGCTATCGGCCCTAACGAATTGTTTGAAATTAGCCGAGGTTCGGCAACGCCTCTTTTTTACGCTTTTGGTCGTGGTGATCGTCCGCATTGGAGCGGCGGTTCCGTGTCCTGGCGTAAACGTGGTGGTCTTGGAAGAGTACTTCAAGACGGTCATTGATAAGCAGTCGAATAGCGTGGTGGGGATGTTCAACATCTTTACCGGTGGAGCGCTGGAAAATTGCGCGATATTTTCACTGGGAATTATTCCCTACATCAGCGCCAGTATCGCGATGCAAATGTTGACGGCTATCGTGCCGACGCTCAGCAAGCTCTCTCGTGAAGATGGTGGTCGGCAAAAGATCACTCAATACACCCGGTACGTCACGATCGGGATTTGTCTGTTTCAGGGCATTTTATTGGCCCGGCAGGTTGAAGCGCCGAAGGGCGGGAATTTGTTCGGCGACATCGCTCCCGTCGTAGAAAAGTACGGTGATCTGGTGCCAAACCCCGGTTTTTCGTTCGAATTCACGGCAGTGCTCTCCATGACCGCCGGGACTTTGCTGCTGATGTGGCTGGGCGAGCAGATCAGCGAACGTGGTGTGGGTAACGGTGTTTCGTTAATCATCACGATCAACATCGTCTCGCGCATGCCGTCAGGATTTGCTCAGGGCTGGGAATTGATCTCGGGCACGGCAGACAAGCCGGGGACGCCTGTGCTGATCGTTCCCATCTTGCTCTTCCTTTTCTTAATCATCGCAGGGACTATCGCCATTACTTTAGGCGTGAGGCGAGTCATCGTGCGCTATGCTCAGAGGGCACGCGGCAGCCAGGCGACATCCAGTTCTTCGTTTATTCCGCTCAAGGTCAATTACGCATCCACGATGCCGATCATCTTTGCTCAATCGATGATCACCATTCCGCAGATCATTCTCGCGACTTTACCCGTCGGTACGAGCATTGTGATCCGTAACATTCTGGAAGCGACCCGGAGCGGTCCGGGTTTCTACATTATCTTCGTCGGGATGATTTTCTTCTTCTCGTTCTTCTGGGTGGCAACGACGTTTAACCCATTGGAAATCGCTGAAAACCTAAAGAACAACAACGGCTTTGTGCCGAATGTTCGTCCTGGACCGCCGACGGCCGAGTTTTTGGAAGAGCTGATGAACAAGCTCACACTCGCGGGCTGTATCTTTTTGACGATTCTTGCGGTGCTTCCTCACTTGATCACCGACTTTTTCCAGGTTCCCTACAACACGGCGGCCTTCTTTGGCGGGACCAGTCTCCTCATCACCATCGGCGTTATATTGGACACCGTGAAGCAAATGGAAACGCATCAGCTTAATCGCAACTACGATACCTACCTGGACCGCGCCCGCCGTTGGAGCAAGCGGGATGTCGCGCCTGTGGCCGAGACGCCGATGGTCTCCACCAGCATTCCGGATGGTCTTCTCTACATTTTTATTTTGGTAGGCTTGTTTTTGCTGATCGGTGCTGTGATGTTAATTGTAGGTTTATAATCCCACGACAATGGCTGTTCCGATCAAATCCGCCGATGACATCAAGCAGATGCGCGTGAGCTGCCAGGCGGCTCGTTTGGTTTTGGAAGAACTCAGCAAGGCCATACAACCGGGGGTCACGACAAAAGATATCGATGCGTTAGCTGCAAAGCTGATCGCAGCGCGTGGCGGACGGAGCGCTTTCCTAAACTATCGCGGATTTCCCGGGCACATCTGCATCTCGGTGAACGAAGAGGTTGTGCACGGAATCGGCGGGAGTCGTCGTGTACAGTATGGCGATATCGTGAAGCTCGATGTAGGTGTGGTGCTGAATGGCTGGATCGGCGATACGGCGGCGAGTGTACCCGTCGGAGCGGTGGCACCCTCGACAAGTCGCTTACTGGAGAAGACGCAAGAAGCATTGGCGGTCGGCATCCAAAAAGCGGTGGCGGGCAATCGCGTGGCCGATATTTCCCACGCTATTGAGAAATTCGTGGTCAGCTGTGGTTATTCGGTGGTTCGCAACTTTACGGGACACGGAGTCGGTAAAAATTTGCATGAAGAACCGGAAGTCCCGAACTACGGGAGAGAAGTGAAAGTCTTGCTGAAACCGGGGATGACTCTGGCGATTGAGCCTATGGTGAACATGGGCGGGGCGGACGTTCGTATTTTGGCCGATAACTGGACAGTGGTCACTAAGGATGGGACGCTCTCCTCACATTTCGAGCACACGGTGCTGATCACCGAGGGCGAGCCGGAAATTTTGACATGTCTACCGAACTGCGAGCCGAAGGCCGAATTGTCAGTCGAATCAAGGAGTACGTCTACCGCGTCGTCCTAAGGAACGGACACGAGGTGATCGGCAACTGCTCCAAAACCATTAAAAAAAATCAAATTACGTTCTTGCCACAAGAGCGGGTTTTGTTATCCTTTCACGCTCACGACTTATCTCGTGCTCGCATTGTTGAATCAATCGACTCGAGCTCTGTTTTTCACGAATAGCACAACACCAAAGAAGTACCAATATGAAAGTACGCGCTTCCGTTAAACGTCGCACCTCGGACTGTCAAGTCGTCCGCAGGAAGGGGCGCGTTTACATCATTAACAAAAAGAACCCCCGGCTGAAGCAGCGTCAGGGGTAATTTAGGATCTTAGAATTATGCCTCGTCTCCTCGGTATTGATATTCCCGGCGAAAAGCGAATTATCGCTTCTTTGCCATACATTTATGGAATCGGGCCCACGCGCGCCAAAGAGATTCTCGAACAGGCTGAGATCAGCCCGGATTTGCGTGCAAAAGCTCTGACGGACCAGCAGCTGAATCGCATCATTCAGGTGATCCAGCAAAACAAGTACATCATTGAGGGGGACTTGCGTCGGGAGCTGCAACAGAATTTGAAGCGCCTTCAGGCAATTCAATGCTACCGGGGTATCCGGCACCGTCGTGGATTGCCGGTTCGTGGACAACGTACAAAAACGAATGCACGCACACGTAAGGGTCCGCGGAAGACGGTAGGTGTGCAACGGAACAAGGACGCTAAGGCAGGAAAGGTTTAACGAGGTATGGCTGACGAAACAAAAGCAAAGGCACCTGCCGCGGAGAAAAAAGCTCCCGGAACGAAAAAGGCTGGTGGCGATAAAAAAGGCGGAGCAGGAGCTCCGGAAAAGAAGCCGGCAGAAATGGTATCGACGAGCTTATCGCTCGACCCGAATGACATTGAAAAGCCGAAGATTGTAAAGGCCAAGGGCAGTAAGAACATCACGGTCGGAATTGCGCACATCAATGCGACGTTTAACAACACCATCGTGACGATTACGGATCTTAGCGGTAACTCGATCGGCTGGTCTTCAGCTGGAAAATGCGGATATCGCGGTTCTAAGAAATCGACAGCTTACGTCGCTCAAGTGGTTGCGCAAGACGCATCACGCCAGGCGATGGGCCACGGCTTGAAAGAAGTTTCGGTAAAGGTAAAGGGTCCTGGAACCGGTCGCGAATCCGCGATTCGTGCCCTTCAGGCAATTGGTTTGGAAGTGACGGTGATCATCGACGAGACGCCGGTTCCTCACAATGGATGTCGTCCTCGCAAACAGCGCCGAGTCTAGCGCTGGGTATTGAATTTATTTGAGATTGAACTATGGCTCGTTATACAGGTCCTCGTACTAAGAAAAGTCGCCGCTACGGAGTGCCGCTCTTTGGTCCTCACAAAGCGCTGGAACGCCGCAATTTCCCACCTGGAATGCACGGTGAAAAAGGTAAGCGCAAACAGACGGAATATGCTGTGGCGCTCGGTGAAAAACAGAAGCTTCGTTTGATGTACGGGCTTTTGGAGCGTCAATTCCGCCGTTATTTTGAAACCGCGCTGCAACGCCGTGGTATCACCGGCGAGACCCTGCTTCAACTTCTGGAAGGTCGTCTCGATAACATCGTTTTTCGTCTGGGTTTTGCGAATTCACGTCGGGCCGCCCGGCAGATGGTTTGCCACGGTCACGTTAACGTGAATGGAAGCCGAGTGGATATCGCCAGCTACGGTTGCCGTGTGGGTGATGTAATCGAAGTGCGTAACAACGCCGTCTCGCGTCAAATGGCCACGCGCGGTATGGCCGCAACTCAGGTTGCCACCGTGCCCGATTGGATGACGCTCGATAAAGACAATTTCAAGGGTGAAGTGAAACGCATCCCAAGCCGCGAAGAGATCGCTCCGATCGTCAACGAACAGTTGGTCATCGAGCTCTACTCCCGCTAAGCAGTTTCTTCAGACAATGCTGGTAAATCCAGCCAAAGCCCGACTGCACGGCGGTCAGGCGGGCTTTGAAACAGAACCACCGCCCTTCAGATTGTTGGTCCGGATTTGCACAGCCGTGTGGAATTACGGGTAACCCAGTCAGAACAAAAGATAACATATGCCTATTCGTCTCGGTCGTTTTGAAATGCCCACTCGCCTGGAAAAGGAAGAGGAGCTCCCCACTAATTACGCGCGGTTCGTCGCAGATCCCTTTGAGCCTGGCTACGGCCACACTCTTGGTAATTCTCTCCGTCGCGTGCTGCTCTCTTCTCTGGAAGGTGCCTCGATCTCCAGTGTGAAGATTGAAGGTGCGATGCATGAATTTGCGACGCTGCCCGGAATCGTCGAAGATGTTACCGACATGGTTTTGAATCTGAAAAAGATTCTATTCAAGCTTCCCAACCGCGATCCACGCATCCTCTTTTTGAACGTCGATAAAGAGGGGCCTGTGACCGCCGGCGACATCAAGTTGGACGCAGGTGTTGAAGTGTTGAATCCCGAACAACTGATCTGCACACTCGATAAGAAGCAGAAGTTCGAAGCGGAACTCGAAGTGAAGGTCGGTCGCGGTTATTGCAGCGCCGATCACAACAAGCGCTCGGATCAATCGATCGGCGTGATTCCCATCGATTCGCTGTTCTCGCCCGTTCGCAAGGTGAAGTACGCGGTTGAAAACACTCGCTTGGGCCAACGCACCGACTACGATAAGCTCATTTTGGAGGTCTGGACCGATGGTCGTCTGACGCCTCAAGACGCGCTCGTTCAATCGTCTGCGATTCTGCGCAAGCACCTCGATTTGTTCGTCAATTCCGATAAGGATCCGATCGAATTCGAAGAGAGCCAGCCGAGCATCAGCCAAGAGAACAGCAAGCTCAAGAAGCTCTTGAACATGAGCGTCAATGAAATCGAGCTCTCCGTGCGTGCCGCGAATTGTTTGAACAATGCGAACATCACCACGGTGGGGCAATTGGCACTGAAGAGTGAGGCCGAAATGTTGAAGTATCGCAACTTCGGTAAGAAGTCCTTGAACGAAATTAAAGATAAGTTGGAACAGCTGGGTCTGTCGTTGGGAATGAAGCTCGATCCGAGCTTAGTCGATTCCCTGCCGCCAGAGCCGAAATCGGAGTAAGAACACATGCGTCATCGTAGGGGAACCGTTAAACTGGGCCGCACGTCTCAACACAGAGACTTGATGCTGGCAAATATTGTAGCAAGCCTGATTTTTCATCGGCGGATCAAGACGACTTTAGCGAAAGCCAAAGCCGCTCGTCCGTTGGCGGATAAGCTGGTGACGCTGGGCAAGCAAGCGACTCTTCACAGCCGTCGTATGGCGCTCTCGAAGATCGGGCAGCGCGACGCCGTGGCGAAGTTGTTCTCAGACATCGCACCGGGTTTCAAGAATCGCGTGGGCGGTTACACCCGCATCATCAAGCTTGGGCCGCGTCAATCCGACTCAGCTGAGATCGCGTTTTTGGAATGGGTGGAAGCCGATATTCCCGGAGCACCAGCTCCTGTAAAGCCGACGCCGGTTGCTGAAACGGCTCCCGAGGAAGCAACGGTTGTTGAATCGACTGCAAAGCCGGAAGAGTTGGCGCCCGCCGCTGAGTAGCCTTCGTTTTATATCAAACAAACAACCGCATCTGGGTAACTGGGTGCGGTTTTTTAGGTTTGCAAGAGAGCGTTTTAGTTGCGGAGCCGATTTGGAGCTTCGCTGCGGTCTTTAGCCCCGCTAGGGGCGACAGGACCATAGCCCCAGGCAACGCCTGGTAGAATCAGAAAAAGGTCGCTCGTGCCTTTATGGTACCGAGCACATCTACGGGGTTCTTCTCGGTTCTTATTTAGGGCTGTTAGTGGAAATGGGCTACAGTATTTCTGATAACGCATTAATGCCCGTTCAAAATCGATCGCTCACCGCCAGGGCCAGATAGAGCAGGGCAGCGCATACGAGCGCTACAGCGGAGAGCTTGATCACGATTTCGTTGGTGAGGGGTTCGAGAGCCAGGGTATGCGGAGGATTTATCCACTCCCAGTGCAAGAGTGTGCCAGACGCTTTGATGAAAAACGCAAATGGGATAAAGAACGGGCACAGAGCGAATGTGAATCCGAAACAGAGGCTGAACACGGCAGCGAGGGTATCCAGAATGCCCAGGAATGGTGGGCTCGGCGGGAGTTTTTCATAAGCGTGGTATTTGCGGAGCATGGTCGCCTTTTGCCAGGCGCGAACGGCAGTGAAGACGAGCGTGCCTACGATGAGAAACATGATCCCGAGACCGATGTAGTCCGTAAAATCCCACCGGTAAACCGTTGGCAATGATTGATCCGTAACGGTGAGCCGCAGCGGCTTGAGCGAGGGCTGTTCCGTGAACTCCAGATCAGTAGTGCCGGGCCGCGGATTCGAAAAATCGCGGAAGGCTGTCAGGCATTTCGGGAGAGCCATTGTCGACGAGAGCTTCGCCAACTCCAGCCATTGTTCGGCCTTCCATTTCGAGGTGATTCCGGGGTCGGGCGCGGACGAGCCGATGAAGCGGATATCGCATGGCCATTCGGTCCCTTCCGCCAGCGCTCCCAACATGTATTGATTGCTCAAAACCGTAACGGCTAGCTCGCGGGGCTGGCTATCGTCGCTCTTAGGCTCACTATAGGGGAAGAACGGTTTATCCGTGGTGAAACTCATTCGAATGGTGCCCGTTTTGAAGCCATCTGCTCCATTGAGATTGATGAGTTGGAACGCCGTGATTTTCCAATGTTTCTTGATGTACGGGGCGAGCCAAGCGGTGTAACTCGGTCGCCACTCGAATTTATTTGCCACGAGCCAGGCATTGAGTTGGGTAATGTCGGAAGCATCGAGAACCGTGGCGTGATAGCCGGCCACGTCTTGTTGCTTAATGACCATGTCGTCCGGCGCAAGGGAACGACCGTGATAGCCAAAGGTCATGACGTTGCCGGCAAAGACCCCAAGAATGGAGTCCTGAAGAAAGTTTCGTGGGCGCATGGGCGGCACCTTCTTCGGGCCAGTCACCTCCTCAGCCATTTCGTAGATCGCGGGATCCACCTCCACCAATTCTGGCGTTGTGGGTGTCGGAACGATAAATCCGATTGTCGGCGCGCGTGAGAGAAAATCGGCTTCGCGAATGAAATGCTCGGTGTGCGTGGCGGCATCCCAAATGATCACCGCCTGTTCCGATTGCACGGTGCTGGTAATCGGCTCGGCAGCGGGATCAGGCTGTTGGTCGATCCTCAAGCATCCGAACGCCGTCATCGGTAGCAATACCACCAGGAGCAAAACGATTATTAGCTTGGGCACGAACCGAAACTGGCAGGAGCCGTAAGCCATGAAAATACATTTTGAACTACTAATGAGCGTAGCCCTATACCGGACTGTGCTGATATCGTTGGGCAGGAACAGATGATGAAAACCGAAGATGAAATGTACTTGTTCGTCAGCAACCTCTTCGATGAACTGGTCGATAAGGAGGAAAGCGAAGGAACGGCTTCGCTGAGTGAAGTCGAAGATACTGTAGTTCAAATCTGGCTACTAAGCTGGAAACGTCCCTGGCTCAGGTGATTCACGAAAGTCTAAGGCAACCTCATATATTATCCAGAGAGATTCTGAGTCTAACCACCAAGGCTTGTCCACTATCGTGAGTGATAGGAGCTCCTTTCCGTCATAATCCAAATTTAGGAGAATCTTGTGCTTCGTATCGTTTATTAATCCGATATTGCCATGAGGTACCGTAATGTTCGCGATTGATAAAGTATTTATGAATAAGGCAAACTGTTCGGGTTTAATAAAAAAAAGTCTTGTTTCCATAACGGAGTCCCGAAGTCAAGCAACTCCAGCTAAACACCACGATCGTTTTCCCATTTCAAAACGGAACTGGGGTAAGCCCTGTTGAGAGCCTACCCCAGTGGAGAGTGAGCGAGCTGTCGAAATTACTTCAGCTTAGCAGGGAGCGAACTGGCTTCCTGTTCCAGCTTTTGGATTTCTGGAGAAATCCGGAAGGCGCAGTAGGGCTGGTTCGGATGATTTTTGAAGTAGTTCTGGTGATAGTCTTCCGCCGCATAGAAGGCTTTCAGCGGAGAGATTTCTGTGGTGATCGGCGCTGAGAATTTCTTTTGCGCCTCTGTCTTTGAGGCCAGGGCCTCTTGATGCTGCTCCTCAGAGGTGTAGAGGATAATGGAGCGGTAGCTGCTACCGGTATCGGGGCCTTGTTGATCCGGGGTGGTGGGGTCGTGGATCTGCCAGAAGACCTCCAGCAACTTGGAGTAGCTGATCACCGAGGGATCGAATGTGATCTCGACGACTTCCGCGTGGCCGGTCGTTTCCGAACAGACGTCTTCGTATGAGGGCTTCACGGTCGTTCCACCGGCATAACCGCAGACGACCTTTTTCACACCAGCAAACTTCTCGAAGAGCGCCTGGCTGCACCAGAAGCATCCCATTCCGAGAACGGCTGTTTCCAGCTTCGGGGAGCCCGTTTCCGGCATTTCCGACGCCATTGGCTCCTTGGGCGTTTGAGCGGTGATCTGGAGGAGTGAAGAGGCGAATGCGCCGATGACGATCAGGAAGGCGGCGATCGCTTGGAGGGGTTTATTGAAGTTCATATTCTTAGTGAGGTGGAGTTTTCCAGTTTCCAGTCAATTACTGGCCTTTCGGTTTATCGAACAGGTAGAGGTACTTGCCATAACCCGCCTCAGCCATCTTATCTTTCGGGATGAACTTTAAGGCGGCGGAGTTGATGCAATAGCGCATGCCACCCGGCCCAGGCCCATCATTGAACACGTGGCCCAAGTGAGAATCAGAACCCGCCGAGCGGACTTCCGTGCGGGCCATGCCCAGGGAATCGTCTGACTTCTGACTCACGGCTGAGTCGGCGATTGGCTTGGTGAAGCTCGGCCAGCCAGTGCCGGAATCGAACTTATCGGTAGACGAGAAGAGCGCTTGGCCGGACACGACATCCACATAGATGCCTTCCGAGTGGTTATCCCAGTAGGCGTTATGGAACGGCGGTTCCGTGCCGCATTGTTGGGTGACGACGTATTGCTCATCGGTGAGCTTTGTCTTGAGTTCTTCGGCGGTCGGCTTAGCCATCGGGGCCATCGGCTTGCCGAGGAGCTTAGAGAGATCGGCCGAAAGCACATCGTTATCGGTCGGGCCGATATATTTCTGGGCGATTTTACCAGTTTGATCGATTACGACGATCGTAGGGACAGCTTGCGCGCTGTAGTCGGAGACAACTTGCGGCGTGCTCAGCACCACGGGATAATTAATTGCCAGACGCGTGGCGACCTTTTGAACCACATCGGGCGGAAGTTCATCTTCCGAGATTCCGATCACTTGGACGCCGTCAGCGGCATACTGTTTTTGCAGGGAGACCAATCGTGGAATCTCCTGTTTGCACGGGGCACACCAGGTGGCCCAGAAGTCCAAAATGACGACTTTGCCCTTGTAATCCGAGAGGTTGATGTCCTTGGAGTCCAGGGACTTCAGTTGAAACCCAGGTGCGACGGGCGCGCTGGAGGTGGTGGATGACATGGTGTCGGCGGCGAGTGCCAATCCGACAACGGTGGATACGACGATTAAGGTGCCAAAAAGGCGCATAGATAAGTTGTTCATGGAGGTATGTAGGGTGAGCTGGAAGAAACTTACACCGAATTGAAAGAAAATCTTGGAATAGAGGGTCGGCACGCGCAGCCTTTGCTTCATGCGCCTGTTGGAAATGAGTTTTTCAATGATCGGTGTCATTTGGTAGCCTTAAGTTTCTTTTTCTAATTATGACCCATCGACTCTTTACGACCGTTTTCGCCTTCAGCCTCCTTTGCATCGTTCCCAGCCACGCCATGAGTTCTTCCGGACGGGGCCAATCCTCAGCTCCCTCCACGCCCTCCACTCACGCGCCTCGTGCGATTGCGGTGACGACTCCCGCCCCAACCCCCGCGCCGAAAGCCGTGGCTGCAAAGCCTGCGCCGACCTCAGCAAAGCCAGACTCCAGCACTACCGCAGCGAATCCGCTCCGCGGCTCCATTCAAGCTCTGGATGTGGATGGACACGCCGTGCCCATAAATCCGACTGGCCGTTATTCGCTCGTTCTCTACACCAATCCTGACCTGGAAGATGAGACCAAAACGATCATTAAGGCTCTCGATTCCGTCCGGGCAAAGTCCAATTTTTACCTGGTCCGCGTGGTGGACTTAAGTGGTGGTGTGCCGATCGAAGTGCGGACGGTCGTTCGCATGCAGATTCGTGAGCACCAAGACAGCGAGAATGATCGGCTCAAGCCCTTGTTTCAAAAGGCGGGCGTAACGAAGTTGACCCGCAGCATGGCACCCGTCGTACCGGACTTCAGCGGCGCCACAATCAAGGCGCTTCTGTTTAAGGACGGGGCATCGCATGTTCAGGCCATCCTGTTCGATAAGGACGGGCACGAGAGCAAGCGCTTTGATCGCGTCATTGATTCCTCGACATTACCCTCGGCGCTCTCTGCGGTGGGGATTTAGTCGGATTATGGTTCCAAGCGGCAGCACAGTGCTGTCTTTAGGCCCAACGGGCCGACCATAACTTAGCCCAGGGTAGCGAGCGCAGCGAGGCAACCCTGGGTATCGTCACCCGAGCGACTGCGGGCTGAAAGTCCGCGTCTATTAGAGACTGAAACCAGTGAATTATCATATGAGCAAGTTAGGTCAGATGATCGTTCCTTTGGAACTCTAACGCTTGCGGTGGTGTACCTGGCACTTCGGACGGCTTATCAGCCGCCCTCATACCAGGCTATAATATGGATCGCGCCTTTGGCGCTCAATCGAATCGGCCTCAACCGATTCCTTGGGAACTTGGTAACGGTAAACGCTCTGCCCTTAGCTCACCGCTACAAACTGTGTGCCGGCGTGGTTGGCGATCGATTGATGCAAGAGCGGCCAGGTCTTCAATGACGGGTCTTGTTTGACCATCGCTTGAATCTGATCCCGCGCCTGGGTAAACAGGTGAAAATCGGCTTTCAACCGGCCAAAATGCAGGGGCGGCAGACCGCTCTGTTGCGTGCCCAGGATGTTGCCTTCACCGCGAATATCCATGTCCTCTTCAGCGATGAGAAAGCCATCGGACGTCTCCTCCATGATCTTCAGACGACGCCAACCCTCTTCGCTTTTTGGCTCGCCGACCAGAACGCAGTAGGAGGCGTGTTGACCGCGCCCGATTCGCCCCCGCAATTGATGAAGCTGCGCCAGGCCAAATCGCTCGGCGTTCTCGATCAACATGATGTTCGCGTTTGGCACATCCACGCCGACCTCAATCACCGATGTCGAAACGAGAATATGCAGCCGGTTGTTGCGAAAATCGTCCATCACCCGCTCCTTTTCTTGGGGCGAGAGCTGACCGTGAAGCAGCCCGATATTGATATCCGGCAGGAGATGACGCAACCGCTCGTGCTCCGCCTTCACCGACTTGGCATCGACCTTGTCCGACTCCTCCACCAACGGGTAAATCACGTAGGCTTGGCGACCTTGCGCGAGCTGGCTCTTCAGGAACTTCCAGAATTCCGTGAGTTGTTTGCTGGAGCGGCGCACCGTTTTGATCGGCTGACGGCCGGGCGGCAGTTCGTCCAGAGTCGAGCAGTCGAGATCGCCGTAGAGCGTGAGGCCGAGCGTGCGGGGAATCGGTGTGGCGGTCATCACCAGGATGTCGGGATTGTTCCCTTTTTGGCTGAGCGCCAGGCGCTGGAGCACGCCGAATTTGTGCTGCTCATCGATAACGATCAGCCCCAGGTTTTGCGCTTGGAATCGGTCGAACAATAGCGCGTGGGTACCCACCGATACGGAGCCTTTCGAGGCTTTTTGATACGCTTCCGCCGCGAAGAGTTCCGGGCCGGAATTGTTCTGGATACGTTGCAAGCGCGAGCTCGGTTTTTGGTTGCCGGTGAACAGGTGCACTTCGATGCCGAGCGGTTCCAGCCAGCGACGCAAATTCAGCGCGTGTTGCTCGGCCAGGATTTGTGTGGGAGCCATCAGGGCCGATTGCTCGCCGCGCTCGGCAGCCGAGAGCATGGCGTGCACGGCGATCATCGTTTTGCCGGAGCCGACGTCGCCTTGGAGCAGGCGGTTCATCGGATGCGGTGAATCGAGGTCGCAAGCCACTTCTTTCATCACGCGGGCCTGGGCTCCAGTCGGCTGAAAGGGCATGCTTTCCAGCCACGGCTTTACCAGCGCAAGTGTGCGGGCCGGGCGTTGCTTCGTCACGTGGACAATCTGCGCTCGACGCCGCGCGACGACGCATTGCACGAGCATGAATTCATCGTAGGCGAGTCGGTGGCGCGCGGCCTCGGCAATGGCCCTCGTTTCTGGAAAATGGAATGCGCGAAACGCCTCCAGCCGCGTCATGAAATGTTGCGGCACCGGATAGGGCTCCGGGATGAGTAGGGGCAGTCGCTGAGTGGCCTCGAACATGAAGCGGCGCATCACGCGTGCGTAGAGCCCTTGGGTGAGAGGATAGATCGGGGTGAGGCGATCGATGTGGATGGAGGAATCGGCGTCGTTTTCGACGATCTCGAACTCGGTGGGGTTCATGAGCCAGCCGGTACGTTCGCGCTTAAGCCGACCGAACAGAAAGAGATCGGTCCCTTGGAGCAACCGTTTTTCCAGGTCGTACCGCCCGAACCACCGCGCTTTCACCACTTCCTTACTGCTCTTCAGTTCCTCCGGTGCGATGACGATTTCGAACACGCGCCGCGAATGCCATCGCATGGAGCGGGTGGCGTGAATGCGTCCGCGCACGGTGATCGGCTCGTTCTCCTCCGCCTCCGTGAGCGGCTTAAGGTGACGGCGATCTTCATGGCGTTTCGGCGCATAATGGAGGAGGTCGTGAACGGTGTGCAGGCCCAGGCTGGCGAGCAGATCGACGTGAATCGGTCCGACTCCAGGAATCACAGAGACGTTCAGAGTCTCCGGCAGAACGGGGGAAGTGGGCAGGCTTTTAGCGGGAGGCATGCAGGGAGGAACAGGATAGCACAGTGCGGCGGCGGATGGAGTTCGATTTACGGGAACCGACGGATTTGCGAGTATAAGAGAAGAGAAGATGAAGGAGAAAGATGAAGCAATCGACCGTAGCCATTTGTTTTGCGGTCATCTTATTCCTGGCAGCAATGCTCGTTTATCTGCCCTCGAGCCCAAGTCCACCTGGACCTGAAGTTCAAGACGCAATGACCATTTGCGCACTCAGATCTGCCGCGATTGGGTTTAAGTCGGTATTCAGCTTTACTCCCCAAGGCAATAATTCTCAGATTATGAAGCAGTTACTGGGAGATAATGCCAAACACATTGTGTTCATAACCACCAATAACTTCACTTTTGATAAAAGTGGAAATATACTCAGTTCGAACGGAAAACCGTTCCTCTTTACACATTCAACGAGCGGCGACGTTATCATACAGGTCAGCTCGAATTAGGTGGATCGATCATCTTCCACCTGCTGGACTCTGCGCCTAAAAAGGCGGTCTTCCTCTTCGCCGCCGCTGTGCTACACTGATTCACATTGCCTATGAGCCCTCTTCACTATTGCACCAGCCCTTTCCAGTATCAGCGCCGCATCAGCCGCGAAGTCAAAGTCGGAAGCGTCGGCGTCGGTGGCTCCAACCCGCTCCGCGTCCAATCGATGCTCACCTGCGACACCATGGACACGCGCGAATGCGTGAAACAGACCCTGGAACTCGTCGCTGTTGGCTGCGAAATCGTCCGGATCACCGCTCCCACCGTGAAGGACGCGGCGAACCTGAAGAACATTAAGGCCGAGCTTATCGCCGCCGGTTGCGATGTCCCGCTCGTCGCCGATATCCATTTCAAACCCGATGCCGCGATGGAAGCCGCGCTCTGGGTCGATAAAGTCCGGATCAACCCCGGCAACTTTGCCGATAAAAAGAAATTCCAAATCCGCGAGTATACGGACGAGCAGTACGAGGAAGAGCTGCAGCGCATCGAAGAGACCTTCCTGCCGCTCATTCAGCTGTGCCAGGAACGCAAGATCGCCATGCGCATCGGCACGAACCACGGCTCGCTCTCCGACCGCATCATGAACCGGTTCGGCGACACGCCGCTGGGTATGGTGGAAAGCGCACTCGAGTTCGCCCGAATCGCCCGCAAGTACCATTACCACGATTTCATTTTCTCAATGAAATCGAGCAACCCCAAGGTCATGATCAATGCCTACAGGCTCCTCACTGCGCGCTTGTACGATCTGGGTGCCGATTGGAATTACCCGCTGCACTTGGGCGTAACGGAAGCGGGCGATGGCGAAGATGGCCGCATCAAGAGCGCCATCGGAATCGGCGCACTCCTCTCCGACGGCATCGGCGACACCATACGCGTTTCGCTCACGGAAGATAGCGTGCACGAAATCCCGGTGGCCCGCCAACTGGCCGCACTCGTCGAGCAGGCCAAGCACCAGCCGTGGTCATTGCCCAGTCCTGCGCTGAGCTACGATCCCTTCGTCTTCGCGCGCCGTGCCACCAAACCGGTCACTGTTCCCAGCACCTTGCCCGAGGCGAAAAGCACCATCGGCGGCACTGAGACAACGCGGGTTGCCTCCGCGCTGGACGTCTTTCAGGCAATCGAACATAAGCGCGTACAGCTCGGTGATCTCTTCCCCGATTTCGTTGAATCTCAAACAGGTTGTCTTCAAATTAATTTGGACGATGAAGCGGCCATCAAAGCGCTCAATGCCGAGACCGAACCTAAGCTTGTGACGATTGCTGATGGGTGCCTGCTCCCGCCGATTGCTGCTTTTCGTTACCTCGCCGCGCGCATCCCGGCACATCATCCGCTTCTGCTGAAGGACACCTTCATTCCGCTCGAACCCGGTGCGAAACCCGATGTCCTCCACTCGATGCTGAATTCCTCGGTGCAGCTGGGTGCACTTCTCGGCGACGGCATCGGCGACGCCATCTTGGTTCGAAACGAGCCGGGGCCTGGGGCGAGCATTCGTTTGGCGTTTAACATTCTGCAATCGGTCGGCAACCGCATCTTTAAGACCGATTACGTGGCGTGTCCCTCCTGCGGACGGACGTTGTTTAACTTGCAGACCACCACAGCGAAAATCCGGGAATCGACGAATCACTTGAAGGGCGTGAAAATCGCCATCATGGGTTGCATCGTGAATGGCCCGGGCGAAATGGCCGACGCCGATTTTGGCTATGTGGGCGGTGCGCCGGGCAAGGTGAACCTCTACATCGGCAAGACGCCCGTTAAGTTCAATATCCCTGAAGAAGAAGCGGTCTCGCGGCTCATCGATCTGATTCGCGAGAACGGCAAGTGGGTCGACGCCCCTTTGACCCCAGTCGCCCATTAATTCATGACTGCCACCGCCCATCCCCGGCGAATCCTGCTCACAGGTGCCGCCGGTTTCATTGGATTTCACACCGCCTGCGCACTGCACCAAGCCGGCCACGAAGTCGTCGCGATTGATAACATGAATGACGCCTACGATCCCCGGCTGAAGCTGTGGCGATGGTCGGAGTTGGAACGGAAATATCCCCGCATTACGCTGCACCGGATCGATATCACGGACAGCGGTTCCCTGCGCAAACTCATCACGGATCACAACCGGGATCACCCCATTCACGCGATCATCAATCTGGCAGCGCGTGCCGGGGTCCGGGCCTCGGTCGAGCACCCCGGGCCGTACGTCGACACGAACATCACTGGTTGGCTCAATCTGTTGCAACTCGGCTGCGAAGCGGGCATTCACAAGTACGTGCTGGCCTCCACCTCCAGCCTCTACGGCAAGGACGCGCCGATGCCCTATCACGAGGATCAACCGACCGATTTCCCACTCTCTCCCTACGCCGCCACGAAGAAAGCTGCCGAGGCGCTCGCGCACAGCTTCCATTACTTGAACGGGCTGGATATGACGGTGCTTCGATTCTTCACGGTCTATGGACCGGCCGGTCGGCCCGATATGGCCCCGCTGCGGTTCGTCCAACGCATCACGGAACGCCGCCCGATCACGGTTTACGGTGACGGTTCGCAATCGCGCGACTTCACCTATGCCAGCGATATCGCCGCCGGGACAATCGCCGCACTGCACGTGGAATCGCCGGCAATTTCGCGGTATCGCGTGATCAATCTCGGTTCCGATGCGCCGGTTAAAGTGAACGAGTTCATCACGATCATCGAAAAGCTCACCGGCCAATCGGCCATCGTCCACTCCAAGCCCGGCCACCCCGCCGATATGTTTGCCACCTGGGCGAACATTGAGCGCGCGCGGAAACTGCTCGGTTGGCAACCGGAAACGAAATTGGAAACGGGCCTCGCCAATCTCGTCGAGTGGTATGAAACCAATCGCGCCTGGGCCAGCCAGATCGTCACCGACTAGCCAGCGTGACGCTGGACCCAATAAGGATGTTGCATCCCGGTAAAAGGTGGTGGTGGACAAGTTCGGCCCGCGTGACGCTGGACTCATAAATAGCTTCGCCATCACATGCATTCTGCTTATCCCCTGGCAAAAGTGGACAGCGTCAACGACGGCCGAGATGTCTGGAGCAAGTTCACTTCAAAGCATCCCGACATTTTTCTGGTCATGAATGGACACGTTTGCGATATCTGAAGAGCGATGCGGAAGATGGTCATTCGGTGCACCAGATACTGGCGAATTACCAAGATAATTCCCCGAAAGCGGCCGGGACCGTCGTGCCTCCGCGCGGTTATGGTGGTGGCGGGTATTTGCGATTGCTCCAATTCCAGCCGGATGGAGAGACCGTCCTGGTACGATGAAGGAGTTTTCGTTCACCGTGTAGATTCGCTGAGAGCATGATCAAAAAGATAATGTTCGTGGGGCGAATCGCCATCACCTACGCCGTTCTCAGCATCTCATGCTTTTTGATGATGCGCACGATTGTGGGTTACACCGCATTCAGGGATGACGTTCAATTCTTGGTTCTGAAACAGGCCTACATTCACAATCCTGTTTGGAAGACCGCATTCTACATCCACGTCTTTTCAGCTATCATCGCGCTCTTTGCCGGATTCACTCAGTTTTCCAAAGAGTTTTTACGGGAATACCCCAAGATTCACCGGCTCATTGGAAAAATCTATGTGGTGAACATTTTGTTCATCAATTTTCCAATTGGATTGGTTATGGGGTTCTATGCGAATGGAGGCCTGCCTGGGAAAATGGCGTTTCTTGTGCTCGATACTCTTTGGTTTTACTTCACCTGGAAAGGGTGGTAGACCGCGATGGCTCGCCGTTTTGTGGAGCACAGAGCGTTTATGATCCGTAGCTTTGCCCTGACCTTTGCCGCGCTCACTTTGCGAACCTGGAAGCTGATTCTCAACCATTTTATCACGATCGATCAAACGGAACTCTACGTGATTGATGCTTGGCTCTCGTTCATCCCGAATCTATTAGTCGCTGAGATCTTGATTCGCGCCCAAAGAGGCACCAGGTGACGGAGAGGCGTTTAATTTCGGAGGCATTCTACGACTAGCGAGCCCCCCGGAACGCTGGCGGAGATCAATCCCGCCTTACAGGTTACCCTGCCTGCTAGTGCCAATCGTCACTCGTCAATCGCTCCCGGACCAATAATAATCAGCCCCATGAGACCGACCGCTTCCCGATGCATCCCTATCATCTTCCTCCTAATCGTGTCGTTGTCCGGGCAGGTGACCTGGGCTGAAGACCTGCCGGAGTTTGGCGGTTATTTTAAGGGCTCGGGCAATAAGAGTTCTCCCGTGCCGACTTTCGAGCAGGTTAAAGATCGACTTCCATCACCGATTCTTGATGCTCACCCCGACTGGATCGCGATGTATTGGAAATGTTGGCAAATCAGCTTCGCCCATCTGAGGACTCCACCGCCCGGTTGTCCCTTTGTCTCGAACTGGCAAGGGCAGGGGAATGGCTTCTTGAATCGCCTCTTTCAATGGGATTCCTGTTTCATGGTGATGTTTGGTCGGTACGCTAATAACGAATTTCCAGCTGTGGCGTCGCTCGATAATTTTTACAGTCGCCAGCACACGAACGGCTACATCTGCCGGGAATTCGATGTTAACAAGGGGGCCGAACTCAAGTATGGCTTCAAGGGCGGCTACAACGATCCCGATGGCTGGAGGAATTCGGTAAATCCTCCCCTTTTTGCCTGGGCAGAATGTGAGTCATTTAAAGTCACCGGCGATAAATCGCGCTTCGCTATGGTCCTGCCCGTGCTGGAGAAATATGTGGAGTTTCTGAATCGTGACGGCGATCCCGATGTGGCCCCGCAAGATTGGCAAAACCAAGGGCGTCGCTCCGTCGGTACACCGCATAACCTGTACTGGAACACCGATCTGGGCAGCGGAATGGATGACATCCCGAAGCCAACCAAGAAGGGATCCGGCTGGGTGGACATGTCCTGCCAAATGGTGATGCAGTACCGCGAGCTGGCGCTGATGTGCCACGAGCTAGGTCAGGATGAAAAGGCTGCGAATTTCGAGAGCGAAGCCAAGCTCATCGGAGATCGAATCAACAAATGGTGCTGGAACGAGCAGGACGGGTTTTACTACGACGTGCAGGCGGATGGCTCGCAATTTAAGAAAAAGACGGCGTGCGGTTTCTGGCCGATGTTCGCAGGCATTGCCTCACCTCAGCAGGTGCAGCGGCTGGTGGCTCACCTTAAAGATGAGAAAGAATTTTGGCGGCCCTTCGTCTTTCCCGCTCTGGCTGCAGACGAAAAGGAATACAATAACCCGACCGGGAAATATTGGCGGGGAGCCGTTTGGGCTCCGACGAATTACGAGATCATAAAAGGACTGGAAACCTGTGGCCAGGAGGCGTTTGCCACGGAAGCGACGGAGAAATATCTCGGGGCCATGGCGGAGGTGTTTAACAAAACGAATACGGTTTACGAAAATTACATGCCGGAGAAAATCGAAGCTAGCAGTGGGCGCGGCGATTTTGTCGGGTGGACGGGACTCGGCCCCATAACGCTTCTCATCGAGAACGTCCTCGGCTTCCGTCCCGATGGCGTGCGGAATCGCCTGGAATGGCACCTCACCCGACATGATCGACACGGCATTCAGCGCTTGAACTTTGGCCTCGTGACCGCCGACCTGATTTACGACGGGAACGGAACCGTCGACGTGAAGAGCGATGTTCCTTTCACCCTGGTGATCAACGGCAAGGAACAGAAAATCGACGCAGGCGAAACTAAAATAAGTGTCCAGCCACAATGAACAACAAGAGTCTACTGGCCGTTGGATTTTCCCTTTCGCACAGACAACTAGTCGAAATCTAAGGAGACTTGTCTTTTTCTAAGACGACACGGAACCCGGTGAACTTATCGAAGTAGGACTCAGGTGCACCGACACGTGTGCTGGCGTCCTTAAAGTTCTCCGTAGAGCTCAGCCAGTCCGCCGCGGATGCTATGGAATCCGGCGCTTTGGGTGAATTGATCGAGACACCATTCCTGGACGTTGCCAAGCGTGTCGTAGAGGCCGTAGCAGTTCGGTTCAGAATCCCACCGCCTGGGGCACGTAAGAGCGGTGATCGTGGTAATCGATGGAGCTGCCCTGGTTTCGACCGCGCCATCCCCAGCCGCGCCTACCACGCACGAGCCGAAAACGGAAGCGCGACTTTAGCGGAGAGTTGCTCGACTTCGCGTCGCTGGGAGGCGTCCATCCCTATGAGACGGCTAGCGAGGGAATAAGTCAATTGGCAACCTTTGATTACAGATATGCCACTAATCCGTTGACAAAACATGAACCTCTTAACTACCTTGCTCGGCGAACCAATATTTAAGGAGAAGAAAAGAATGAAAAAATTGATTTTTAGCACCAAGCAAATCTTGAAGATGGTGCGTGCCGCCGTCATCGCGTTGGGATTAGTTTTTGCCGCGCAACCGCTTGTGGCCGCCCCTACTGTGAGCGGCGGATTTACGGTTAACGGAACCACCGTAACGGGAAGCGGAAATTTCCCGACGAATTCGAGTTTTAACGCCAATGGCAGCACCTCTGCCTACACGATTACGGTGAATTCGGGCGCTAATCTCGGGTTGACCACAACTGGATCAAACAATTATGTGATCGTGGCGGCCTCCGGGATCATTTCAAACTACGGGGCGATCAACGCCGTGTCCGACTCCACGCACGACGCCTCAGGAATCTCGCTGCAGGCGGGAGGAAGCTCCGGCGTAGTGAATTACGTTACAAATAGCGGCTCCATCAGCGCAACCGGTGGCTCTAATGGCGAAGAAGACGAATTTCTTTTTGGAGGGATTACTGGTATTCGAATCAGCAATAGCACCACTGGGGGAACCAATAGCGACGTGGTAATGAATACTGGGTCAATTTCCGCCTTTTCTGTTAACGCACCGGTGGGGGAGTTTGAGGAAGCGACCGCATCCGGTGTCAGTATATTTAACGTAAATGAAAGCTCGACGGGTGTCGTATCCGATACGCTTGTGAATAGCGGCACGATCTCTGGCGTGGTAACGACTGCTAACTCGGACGAGTTTGATGCTGTTGCGTTCGGTGCGACAGTGTTTCAGGAAGGCGGGGCTACCGAGAATATTAGCATTACGAACTCCGGTGCGATCCTTGCTTCCGGAAATAGCTTTGCCTCGGTTGGAATTTATATCATTCAGGGCGAGGATCCGACTTTCACGTCTGCGATCCAGATTAATAATTCTGGATCAATCGTCGGAAGCACGACCAACTCTGTCTATTCCGAATCGTTTGGAGTTCTGGTGGAGCAGGACAGTGAGGGATCGGCAACCACCACAATTACAAATTCTGGGACGATTGAAGGGATTTCCACGGGATCGTCATCAGAAGAGGGAGTGGAATCTTTCGGGATCGTCGTGGAATCGTTTGGAGCCAGTGCTGGGTCATCCGTTAATATCACAAATTCGGGACTTATCGAAGGATTAGCGAGTACATCAACTTCCGACGCGAATGCTGCCGGAATTGAGTTGGAAGTTGAAGGTGAACAGCCCTCCACCGTAACGATTACGAACAGCGGGACGATTCAAGGGCTTGCTGCGGGGAGCGAAGCGCAAGCATACGGCGTATTTATAGAGAACGACGAGGAAGGGGCAGGAGAGTCGGTCACGATCAACAACACGGGTACGATTGTAGGCAGTGCTTCGGCGTCTAGCCCCTCCGGTGCAAATGGCTATGGCATCCTCATCGAACAAGAAGAAGAACAAGGTCAGGTGTATGCCACGATCAATAACTCGGGGATTATCTACGGCACGACGACGGGTATTTCCGTAGACAGCACTGGTTTTGAGACGGTAAACCTGACCGGCGGCAGTGTAACGGGCGTGAATGGCTACGCTGTGGAGCTCAACTCGCCAATCGCCCCGACTGTGACCGTCACAGCACGGGCACTGCTCGTTTCCGGCAAGCCCTACGCACTGCAGTCTGATAACGCCACGGGTAACCTGTTCCTGAACTTGATCGGGGGAACTCCTGTTCAAGTTGCGGCGGCCGAAGCGGCAGCGGCTCACAAGACCGGATCGTTTGAGTTCGGTGGTTACTTCTACTCGTGGAACAACTTCAATGTGGGGCTCAATGCCGTTTCGTTAGAGACGGTGGTGGCACCTCAATATCGTAGTTTGGCCGAGCAAATCGATAACTCCACCAGTTCGTCGGCATTGCCCCTGGCCTACGATGGATTCTTCGTTGCGGCTTTGAATAATCCGAATGCAGCACTGAATGAGCTATCCGGCTTCACCCTCATCCAGGGCGCGCAAGACCTGGAAATCCAGAGCCAACAGACCTTCTTGTCGAACCTGGAAGAGCAGATGGAAAGCCTGCAAGGTGCTGGTGGGTTTATCGTGTCAAATGCCACGATCGGTGATTCTTCTTTGGCATCCGTAAACAGCGCCAATAGCCAATTGGATAAACTCGTTGCTTACGCGGGATCGCAAATGAACGGTACCGAAACGAGCAAGATGATGGAACCGAAGACGATGGCCCCGGTGATTCAATCCGATAAATGGGACGTCTGGCTCTCGGGTAACGTCTCTCTGGGTCATGAAGATGCTTGGAGTGGCGGTGCCGCATACGATTCCGTTAATGGATCGCCGATGGCCGGTATCGATTACGCATTCACGCCTGATCTGAAGGCCGGTTTCCTGGTTGGGGGAACACTTGACGGCGCGAACTTTAGCGATGGCAGTCGGGTCAATGCGAACACGGAGATCGTGGGTGCTTACGTGACCTACAACAACGGACCTTGGCTGGCCAATGGTGTGGTGGCGGGCGGTCCTTCCCAGTACAGCGACCATCGCAGCACGTTTGGTGGCACGGCAAAGAGCGATCCGGATGGGTACTCCTTCCTGACCCAGGGCACAGCGGGCTACGCGTTCAACTTGACGAAAAACGTGACAGCGACGCCAGAGGTTGGCGTTCAGTACACACACGTGAATCGCGGTTCGTACACGGAATCTGGGGCGGGGATCTTCGACACCAGTGTGGCTGAGCAAGACAACGATTCGTTCCGCACACACTTGGGCGCCAAGCTCGACGCCAGTTTCGATCTGGGCCCGAACCTGAAGTGGATTCCTGAGGTCCGAGCGGCATGGTACCACGAGTGTTTGGATACGAATCAACAAGTGGCGACTAGCCTAGTCGGTGCTCCTGCGTTCGGCTCATTCAACGTGAGCACCCAGCAGGTCGATCGCGACTACGCTCTCGTCGGTGTGGGGCTCAACAGCGTGTTCACCGGGTTCCAGAACGTACCGATCGGTATGTTCCTGAACTACGACGTGCAAGTCGGACAAAGCCAATACATCCAACACTCCATCACGGGTGGTATTAAGGTTTCGTTCTAATTAGCCGAAAGAATGATTAGTGAAAGCCGTCGATTCGTCCAAAGGGGCGGTCGACGGCTTTTGTTTTTGGTATACGAATTAGCTCAAAAGCCCGGTCTTAAAACCGCACCGTGAGTTGCCCGGCGACAAGGTTATTATGTCGGCGTGTGGAAGCGTCTTCGTCCGTAAAGCTGTACTGAAGTTTCGCCTGGATGTGGGGTGAGAAACGGTAGGTGCCGGCGATGTCGATTCGGCTCAGATCCCCGCCCCATTTGGTGGTGCCGCCGAACCCATCGGGGATGGAGTTGTAATACTGTTGATTCCACCGAACGGCAGCGAAGAATTGCGGTGTAAATTTATACTTGGCTTCGATGTAATAGGCGACGGTGTCCAGGTTGCCTACCGTGGGGACTTGATAGCGTGACTCGTAGCACTCGGCCCAGAGCTGGATGTGATGCCACGCGTAACTGGCGTCCTGGGCAATCGTGATTTGGCCGTAGTCAGAAAAGTCGTGACCAGGCACAAACGTCGACTCTGCTTCTGACTCCAGGTAAGTGCCGTAGCTCGATGAGACGCCCAGGTTCCATTCCTCGCTCGGTCGGTAGCCTAAGCGCGCACTATACGTGGGATTGTCGAATCCCGTGGAGACGCCGGACCAACTTTCCGGCCGGGACGAGAGAGCCGCGTTCTTCACCTCGAACGCGTAGTCGAATGTGCCGAGGCTCCCGAATAGAGACAGACCGGTGGCGTAGCTCGGTCCCCAAACGATGGGGATTTGCTGGCGCTTATCCGAATTGATCCAGGAGTTGAGTTGCAAGCCATTGGTGCCAGCTTGTGAATCGTAGATGCCGCCCAGGTTCTCATACGGAACAGGCGCGTTGATGAAGGGGTTACTCCAGGAATCGTGACGGGACGTCCAGTTCCCGACGATAGTCGAAAATTGCCCAACTTGTACGTTGAAAGAGTCGTCAGTCCGCGGCGTGTACCGGAGTGCATATTGATCCAGTCGCACTTGCCCGCCCTTATAACTGCCCGGATCAAAGCCGCGGCCACCACTACCCTGTACAAAGAGGTAAAACTGCTTACCCATTTGGACGTCCAGATTCAGCGTGATGTGTGGGTTAGTCAGGAAGCTGTTGCTGCTGTAGATCAGGCCGGGGGCGGGTTGTTGGACGTAGTATTGGTCGAAATCGACAAGGCCGCTGAGCTTACCGGCGATGGCTCCATTTGCTGCGTTAAACTTGAGGTGATCGCCCAGGTTATCTAAGAAATCTTGGGCAGAAGCCGCCTGAAATCCAGAGAACAGGATGACTGTAAAGAGGAGGAAGTGGCGAGGTCTCATGATTGGAGAGTTTTGATCGCTTCTTGGAGTTTCTCGATTACTGCTGCCTTTTCCGAAACCTGTGCAGGATCCAACATTAACGAAAAGCCGTCTCGATTTGCTTCGATCTTTTTAGGGCTGGCAGCAGTTTTAGGGCCGAGGACCACGTGGGTGAGAATTGGTCGATCGAAGCCCTTCACGGTAATCGGCTCGCGGACGGTGCAATCAAATTCATCCTTAACGAGCAACCAGGTCTCATGAAGGATCACAATTTCACCGAGGTTCGCGGTCGATTGCAGGCGACTGGCAAGGTTCACCTGGTTCCCAATAACGGTGTAGGCGACATGGCCTTCGCTGCCAAAATTCCCCACAGTGCAGTACCCGGAGGTGATCCCCATGCGCACGTGGAAACCGCTGCCGATCCCGCGTTCCTCCCATTCTCGGCACAATTCCACCAGGGCCGCGCGCATCGCGAGTGCCATGTTGACGCAGGCGATGGCGTCCTGCTTCACGCCTTTGGTCTCGGGATCGCCAAAGAACACGAGTACCGCATCGCCCATGAACTTATCGAAGGTCCCTTGGTGCTCCAGGATGATTTGGTCCATCCGGCTGAGGTAACCGTTCAAAATATAGGCGAGATCTTCCGGCTCCATTCCATCGGTTTGCTTCGTGAAACCGGCGATGTCCGAGAAGAAGATGGTGAGCTTTTTGCGGCTGCTCTGAATCCGGGCGTCTTGTCGACCTTCCGAGATCGATCGATACACCTGCGGCGCCATGTACCGGGATAATTGGTCCGAAAGCGTTTCCAGCGCTTGAAAATACCCCGCCAAGTAAACCGAGAAGAGCTGGCTAACGACAAGCCCCACTGTGAAGACGATCGCGCCAATGGCCAAAATTTTCCCGCGCAGCTTTTCCTGTTCAGCCAATGAACCGGCTAATGAGTAGCTACAAATCTCGTAGACAGGCGGAAATTGCGACCTTGGGTTCAGGATCTTGTAAAAGATGAGCGTTGGCACCTCGCTAATCGCCACTTCAAGATTACCGCTGGGCTGGTCGGTGCTTCGGATTGCGGTCGAGATCTGACCGGCCAGGACCTGTAGTTCAACTGGTTTCAGACTCGGCATATAGAGTTGATTTTCCAACCAAAAACCGGTTGAAAGTTCTGACCCACTCGGAGTGATTGGGTGAAAGCCCAGCACCAAAGAAGCCAGCATGTTCCCCTGAGTGTCCAGGATCGAAGTCGTCACGATTTCCGTGATCTCAATTGTGCCGTCCGATTTGCCGACAGGCAGATAACCGACCTGCTGCGGGCCTTGACCGATTTTTAGACTCGCCAACTTCTCTTCCCACGGCTCTCGCTTGGTTCCGGCATCGGGCAGCGGAATCAGTGAGCCGTCGGGTCGGAGAAATCGGAAAAAGATCGCTTTTGGAACGGACGAATTATCCGGGGTGGTCTCGTCTTGAAGAATATCGCGCAGCTCGATTTTGCCATTGGCATAGAGGTCCTCGATATCCTGCTCTTCCAGAGCTGCACGAATCCGTACGGAGTGAACAAGGTGGCTACATTGATCCGAAACTAGAGCCTGCCGGGCATCCTCTGGAGCGAGCACCAGTTCCAGCCGATTCTGAAAATCCTCTTGAAGGCCACGCTTAAAGTCGGCCTGCTCCAGTTGCTGGGCAAAGTAGAGGGCCAAGCCGGTGACTGCAGAGACCATCAGCATGAACACCAGCATCAGCTTCAGGCGAAACGGCACAGTCTGGTGAGTCGATCGCGAAGCGGAAGAGCCGGGCTTCATGGGAAATCGAGATGAAGCGTCGCTCCGTTCTTGAGGTCCACGTCCTTTTCCAGGGTCGTGTTGCTATCGATCCAAGCTTTTAATTTATAGTGGCCAGCGGGCAGCCCGGTCAGGTGGTAATTGCCTTGCGCGTCCGTCGAGACGAAGTGGGGAGTTTCCAATACCAAAATGATCGCCCGCATGCTTTCGTGGATGTCGCAATGGAGGACCACCACTCCCGGCTTATCGAAGACCTGGGAAGGGACCGGCGTTTCGTCCTTGCGATAACGCCCCAGGTCAAACCGTTTGACACTCGAGTATGAAAAAATATTGTGGTAGGTATCGTCGTAGTTTGGAAACTCGACTTTCGTTCCCACCTGCACCGGCAACAAGTGGCTCATGAAATCGATATTCTTTTGCCCCATTTGCGCGACTACGGTGCTCTTAGAGGGGGGAAAGTCACCCTCTAGATAAACGACAGCGGACGGTGGATTGGGTGCGATCACAGCTGTCTCGCCGCTGATCTGGTAGCGCTTATTCACCACATCGGCGCTAGGACCCGAATTCAACTTCACGTGGCCATCGATGACGGCCTGAGCTTTTAAAACGCTCGGTTCCGAAAGGAGACCCAGCGACAAACAGATCAAGAGGAGGACCTTCTTCATTTCGCTTGAGGAGCGTAGAAGAGCCTTTGCTAAAACTCCAGTCTCATCGTTTTACGCCGTTGAACAGGCAATGAACGCCACCGAACTGCAGACTGTCTTGAGAACCCAGCCACCGCTCGGTGACCGCTTCACCCGCCACAAATGTGCCGTTGGTGGAACCTAAATCTTTAAGGAAGATGCCTTGGGGCGAGTATTCCAAGCTGGCGTGGCGCTGGGAAATGGTCGTATCCGCGATGACAATGTCATTCAAAGTTGACCGACCAATATAGGTGATGCCCGGACGAATTGGGTAGGTTTTGATTTCGGTGCCTAACGTAACACGCAGGAACGGTGCCGAAGGAGCCAGTCGGCTGGAGTCTTGCGGCGGGGCTACTGGAGCCGTTACGGGCGCTTCGTCCTTGAGTCGGGCAGCCTCGCACAAAACTTGGGTGAAAGGGAGTTCAATGGTCTTTCGATGGGCACGCTCTCCCACGATGAATTCTGTCTGGGGATCTTTCAGGTTAATGAGCGCTATGGCAGCATCGATTCCCGAGAGTAGACCGAACTGCGCATCCACGATCTCCCCGTCCACTAAATTGATTCGGGCAGGCGGGGGCACGTTGGTGATGTAGATCTCACCAGTCTTGCGCGCAAATCCAAAAGCTTGGATCTGATCCGCAATGCTCAGAAGATTTCCAAGCTTAACTGTCGCACGCCTCAATTCCGGTAACATAATCTTAGTATAAGCAGGTTGGCCTTTCGGTCCAGAAATTCTCCCTTATTATTCAACTCTCTTCATGTTCTCTAAGTTATACATCGTAGCTACCCCAATTGGCAACCTCGAGGACCTCAGCCCTCGCGCTGCGCGTATCCTCGCTAGCGTTGATTTGATCGCAGCGGAAGACACTCGGCACTCCGCACACTTACTCAACTCCCTTAACATTCGCAAGCCTCTTGTGAGTTATCACGCATTCAGCGAGGCAAAGCAAGTTCCGCGATTGCTCGAAGAGATCCGCAATGGCAAATCGATTGCGCTGATTTCGGACGCCGGCATGCCAGGTTTGAGTGATCCAGGGGAGCGTCTCATTCGCGCCGCCATCGCTGCTGGCGTCGAAATGGAGATGATTCCGGGCCCGTCTGCACCCATTCTGGCCCTAGTCGCCTCCGGATTTCCCATCGTTCCGTTCTATTTCGGCGGATTTCTACCAGTCAAGACACACGGACGAAAGCGAGAGCTCTCGTTAGCGGGTCAAAGGCGGCACACCAGCGTTTACTTCGAATCTCCCTACCGAGTGGAACGCATGTTAGCGGATGCCCGTGAGGTCATTCCCAACACACCGCTCTGCCTGGCTAGGGAACTCACCAAGAAATTCGAACAATTCCAGAGGGGAACTGCCCAGGAGCTCCTGGATCAACTCAAAATAAAGAAGCCCAAAGGCGAATATTGCCTCGTGGTCAGCCCTTCGACGACGAAATCAAAACCCGGATCAGAAATCGACCTCGATGCCTCGATAAACGAAGACCAGGAGGAGTAAACTCTTCCTGAGTCTAGCGCTGTCTAATCTCGACCTAATTCTTTAGGAATTCGGCTTTTCCATCATAGGAGCGGGTGCAGGGGCAGGAGCGGGAGCAGGTGTGCTGTCCGAGCACGCTGCCAAGAACGCGCAAGAGGAGGAAACGATTGCCAGGAGGAGAACCGACTTAATGATGTTTGCCATAGTTGCCACGGAACGTATCACCTGCGGTTTAAAAATCCAGTTATTATTCTATAATGGACAGCCGAACCGGCATCTCGAATCCGAATTCTCTCTCCCAATATGACCCCTCCTTTACCCGCGCCCTCCCAGGCCGCACTCCACCACCTCTCCTCTGTAGATCACATCCTCGCCACCCTCATTCTGCGCGTTGGGCCGCCTGAAATCGAACCCACACCGCTCGAGGCGCTTGATCTTTTTGCATCACTTCGCCGGGCCATTGTATTCCAACAACTTCACTCGAAAGCAGCCACGGCCATACAAACCCGCTTGCTCACGCTGCTGGAAGCAACTCACCCCACGCAGCACCACAGCCTCACGCTGGCTGAGCTTCCGGACGAACCGCTTCGTGCCTGCGGTCTCTCGGCCAATAAACTCCGTTCCTTGCGCGATCTCGCCTCCAAAATGCACGATGGCACGCTTCCCACCCCGGAACAAATCGCGTCTCTCAGCGATGATCAGCTCATGGAGAAGTTGACTGCTGTGCGCGGGATCGGGCCCTGGACCGTCCACATGTTCCTTATTTTCACGCTCGGCCGACCCGACGTCCTCCCTACCGGCGATTTCGCCGTGCGAAAAGCCGTCTCCCTCCTCTATCGCAAAGGCAAACCGTTGACACCCACGCAGATTGAGCGAATCGCCAAGCCCTGGAAACCGTACCGCTCGTACGCATCATGGTACTTGTGGAGATCCTTGGATCTCTGGTAGCCGCCATCGATTCTCTCACGTTGCCGCATCTGAGCGGAGGGGTTACGATGATCCCCATGTCGCTCGCCACCACCGTAAATGGACTTCGCTTTCCTAATCCCTTTCTCATCGCATCAGGCCCGCCGGGGACAAATCGGCATGTGATTTCGCGGGCTTTTGCGGAGGGCTGGGGTGGCGTTATAGCGAAAACGGTGTGCCTCGATTTGACGAAGATCGTGAACGTCTCGCCCCGTTACGGCCAATTGCACGCGGCCTCGGGCGAGGTCATTGGCTGGGAGAACATCGAGCTGATTTCGGACCGGCCTCTCACGGTGTGGCTGGAGGAATTTCGCAGGTGTAAAGAGGAGTATCCGGACCGAATTTTGATCGCCTCGATTATGGAGGAATATCGGCGCGATGCGTGGATCGAAATCATCCAGCGCTGCGAGGCCTCCGGCGTCGATGGCTTTGAGATCAATTTCTCGTGCCCCCACGGTTTGCCGGAGCGCAAAATGGGCTCAGCCATGGGGCAAGATCCGCAAATATTGAAGGAGGTCTCGGGTTGGATACGCGCTGCCACGCAGAAGCCGGTGTGGGCCAAGCTCACGCCGAATATCACGCATATTGAGGACGCGGGCCGCGCCGCGCTCGTCGGCGGTTGCGATGGAGTGAGCGCCATCAACACCATACGCAGCGTCATCGGCATTAATCTCGACACGCTTCGCCCGAAGCCGACCGTGGAGGGTTACACCACGCCCGGCGGCTATTCGTCGATAGCGATTCGCCCGATCGCCCTGCGCATGGCCATGGAACTCGGCACGCTGATCCGAGACGAATTTCCCACCGCCACGCTCTCGGGGATCGGTGGTATCGAATCGGGTGAAGACGCCGTGCAATTCATCCTGGTGGGTGCGCACACCGTCCAAGTGTGCACCGGCGTGATGAAGCATGGCTACGACCTGGTGCAAACAATGTCGCGCCAGCTGCTCGCCTTCATGGAGAAGCACGGTTTCCAATCGATCGACGATTTCCGTGGCCTCAGTCTCCCGTATTTCACCACCTACGCCGATCTGGTAGACAAGCACACCCAACGCAAAGCCCAAAAGGCTGCCGCGGTTGTCGCCCAAACGATCCCTGCGATTCAATCCGACGAACATTGGTCCGGCGACCATTTTACCACCCAATCAAAATCGTTAGCGGACTAGTCGAGCCAGCGCATTACGAACTCTCATGGAGACATCAGTAAAAATCCGAATGGGAGTCTGCGGATTACTGTTCCTTTGGAACTAGAGGCAAAAGCCGTTTCGGACGTGATCTAAACTGAACCGTTCCAAAGGACCGCGCTAAAACAATATCGCCTCTCCCGTTTTTTTAGACGAAATTTAAAAACTCCTGCTATGTTCCGCGTGAGCATGGAAACGTACGACGTGATTGTGGTGGGTGGCGGGCATAATGGCCTGATCTGCGCCTGTTATTTAGCCAAGGCGGGGCGCAAGGTTCTGGTGTTGGAACGCCGACACATCGTGGGTGGCGCAGTATGCACCCAGACGGATCTGATTCCGGGATATCGCATTGATGTCGGGTCGTCCGTCCACATCATGATTCATTTGACGCCCATTTTGAAGGATCTGGAGCTGGAGCGGTTCGGGCTGGAATACATTGAGATGGATCCGTGGGCCTACTACCCCATTTTAGGCAAGAACGAGGGGATCAGCTTCTATCGTGACCTCGATTTAACCTGCGAGAGTATCGCTAAGATTTCGAAGAAAGACGCCGAGTCGTATCGGAAATTCGTTAAGCACTGGGGCGAACTGAATGAGGGCGTGTTCGAGACGTTTTTGAACCCGCCGACGCCCGGTAAAATCTTCGGGACGATGTTTTGGCGCAATATGCAAAATGTGCGGAGCCGCAAACTCTGGAGCTCGATGGATACGGTGCGGCAATTGATGGCTCCTTATGGTCAGGTGGTGGATGAGTTGTTCGAGCACCCAGCCCTGCGCGCGGCGCTGCTCTGGCTCTCGGCGCAATCGGGGCCTGGTCCAGGCGAGATCGCCACGGGAGACATGCTCGGTTGGAACGCGATGATCCATAAAAGCGGGGCCAAACGGGCCAAGGGCGGCAGCGGGATGCTGACCCAAGCCTTGGCGAGTTGCCTGGAGAGTTACGGCGGAAAAATCGAGCTGAATGCTGAGGTGGAAACGATCTCGAATGATCAGCCCGATCTTTGGAATTTGCGGTGGGGCGTGACCTATCGAAAGCCCGGCGTAAAGGGAAAAGCGGGCGAAGTGAAGGTCGGCACGAGTAAGGTGGTCGGAGCCTGTCATTTGCACACGCTCTTCGGGAAATTGCTCTCGAAACCGCCGGAGGAGCTCAAGAATCGCGTGATGAAAACGCGTGTCGGCAATGGATTCGGGATGATCGTCCGGCACGCGGTTTCTGAATTGCCCGATTACAGTGGTGACGTGAAATCGAACCAGAAGAACAACGGGATCAAGGAGTACCATAGCGCGATGCAATTGCTCTGCCCGAGCCCGGAGTTTTTACACAACACACACCGCGACTTTTTACTCGGGTTACCGCCGAAAGAGCCGGCTGTTGTGGCGATGACCTTCTCGGCGATCGACCGCTCCCTGGCACCGGAGGGTAAGCACGTCCTGTTCACCTGGGGGCAATATCACCCCTATCAGTTGAGCAATGGCGAGAGCTGGGATTCGATCGGGCAACGAGAAGCGGATAAGCTTTACGAGCTGGTCTGCCGCTACGCGCCGAACATGAAGGGAAAACTCATCGATCGCTACATCCAAACGCCGATGCACCTAGAACGCGAACTGGGACTATTGCGCGGCAATGTGATGCACCTGGAAATGAGCATCGATCAGATGTTCATGTTCCGCCCGATCCCTGAGCTGAGCGCGTACAAGACGTCGATTCCGGGGCTTTTCCTGACTGGGGCGAGCACCCATCCCGGTGGGGGCGTTTTCGGCGCAAGCGGGTACAACACGGCCCGGGTGATCTTAGATGAGGTCTAATCGATGTCGCGCGAATTCAATTGTCCCACAGTTCGGTTGGAGCTGACAGCGTTCTGCGAGTTTTTCGGTGACGTGACGGCAACGATTGATGGCGACGAAGAGATTCGCGGCGAGGGGATGCAGGAAGTGCGGCGATTGGTGGTGGAGTATCAGGAAAAGCGGATCGAGTTTGCGGCAAACGCGCTAAGGGATATCGGGGCCGTTTCAATGGCGTCGTGGTACATCCGCGAGGAGAGGGGCGGTCGCCTTCCAGAACCGACGTTGTGTCTGGTGGCGGAAAATCCCGTGGTGCTGGCGAACGGCAAGCGTGTGAAGCGGGTGATCGAGTGCGCGATTGAGCAGGGGAAACTCCGGAGAATCACGTTCGAGATCCCGCAATCTGAGCATGCCGTTCAGTTCAATCGCGTGGAGTATTGATTGATCACGAAGCCAATTTGAGATGACAGGTTTTTGCCGTAAGCGCATCGCGTTTTGACATCGGACCTGTAACCTGTCATATTTCAATGGTTTACATGCCATCCCCAAAACACAAAGACATTTACGCCGAGCTCCTCGCAGAGATCCAATCTGGAAAGTACAATCAATCTCGTAAACTTCCGAGCGAAGGGCAATTGGTGAAGCGGTTCAACGTTTCACGACCGACCATTGCACGGGCCTTGCGCGAGCTGCAGATGAACGGATTGGTCACCCGAAAAGCGGGCTCGGGTAATTACCTGAATGCCCCAGTTCGATCAGCTCAAGAAGGGCTGCAACTGGGTTTGCTGGTTCCTGAGCTTGGATCAATCGAAATTTTCGAAAGCATTTCCAGTGAGTTTGCCAATATGGCGCGCATTGAGCAATTTGGCATCATTTGGGGCGTCGGTTCCCAGCAGTCTAACTCAAGTCAGGACCTCACCATTTCTCAGGCTGAAGAGACTTGTGAGTCGTTAATTCGCAGTGCGGCTCACGGTGTCTTATTTGCGCCCCTGGAAGGAGGCCCGAACGAAACGGCTGCGAACTTGAGAATTACGCAGAGGCTAAGTGCGGCGAACATTCCTTTTGTGTTGCTCGACCGGGATCTTCAGCCTTTCCCAAATCGGAGTAACTACGACTTGGTTACGATGGACAATTTTCGAGCTGGCTATTTGGTAGCAGAACATTTCGTGAATCTTGGTGTGAGAAAAATCGCTTTTTTCAGTCGGCCCCACTCGGCCGATACCATCGATCTTCGCCGGGCTGGAATCGCCGCTGCCTTGGCCAGTCATGCAGTTCCGGTGGATGCCCCATTTGCATTTGAGGGAGATCCGCTAGATAACGCATTGATTCAAGAATTGGTCAAAGAGAAGCGCTTCGAGGCGATCATTTGCGCCAATGACAAGACGGCTGCACAGGTGCTTCAGACGCTCAATCGCCTGAACTTGACTGTGCCTAAGGACATCCGGATTGCCGGCTTCGATGACTTCCGATTAGCTTCGCTCTTACCGGTGCCGCTGACCACCGTTCGGCAGCCCTGCCGCGATCTTGCCCGGATCGCTCTTCAGGTGCTTCGCGGAAAAATCGGCTCCAAGGGGATGCTTCAAACGCCGCCATTGATTTATCTGGCGACACCAGAATTAGTTGTCCGCGAGTCGAGTGGATCTCAGCTATAACTCGCCTGCCAGTCGCTTTCAAAAAATCACGAAACGGCGCGACTGTTTTCAACAGCAATACGTAATCGGCGCGGGGCCCTTGCAGGCAGAAACATAAG
>CAVURW010000056.1:0-3520 GCA_963743595.1 uncultured Verrucomicrobiae bacterium | reverse complement strand
CTAGCCTAACTTCCTTTGGGTTAAAGCGAAAAGCTCAATAAAACCGAGGTTTTCTCGATTTCGTCGGGCTACACTCTCACGGCTTTGGCGGCGAGGCAAAGAGCGGAGTCAAACCCAGTTTGCGCAACTGATCGTTCAAATTCTTGGGGATCTCGGTCACCACGCTCCGATGGATGTCTTGGCCCATGCGCAAGAGGCCAACTCGAATCGTCTGCAGATGGCGCAGTACACGCGGGACTTCCTCTGTTTCGCCGGCAGCGCGCCATTCGCCGCCCAGGCGCGCGCTCAACCAATAGGCCAGAAAGCACAGACGAACATGGTTCACCACCCGGTCGGGCCGCCGGTGGTGAATGGGCCGAACCTCCAGGTAGCTCTTGAGTTCGCAGAAGGCTTCTTCCACATCCAGCAACCCTTTGTAATGACCCAACACCTGCTCGGCCGAACATTTCTGGACCGGTTCATTGGTGTGCAACAAATACCATCCGTCTTGCTGGGCTTCTTGAGCAATCAATGGTGCCTTGCGTTCCCACTGCAAGAGTCCTTGAGCGTCCACCCAGTAGGTAAAATACTTGTGCGCCTTGAGTCGTTGCAGGGTGCGGCCCGCTTGGCTGGCCAGCTTTTGAACGTCCACCTTCTTGCGCTTGACCGCTGCCATTTTCTTTAACTGGACTTCCGCTTTGTCAATCCGGCTCTGGCGGCGCTCTTGATCGCGCTGCTGACGCCAGCGTCCGCCGGCGATGACGTAGCGCTTGCCTTGGTGAGTGATTTCCATGAGGGTCTGCCGATCGCCAAATTCCAATTGCTTGTCCAAGGCCAACTCCTCCACTAAACGGTGCAGCGTGGCCGCCGAGAGCCGGGTCACGTAACCCAGATTGGCCGCGGTCAACGCTTCCAGGTTGATCTGGCTGCTCATCCCGCCATCGAATACGAACGTCGCCTCCTGGATCCCAAAGCGACGGCGCAATGTGTGCAGGAGGCCTTGCAGCGTTTGCGTGTCGTTGCGATTACCCCGCAACACGGAGACATGCAAGGGCAAGCCTTCGGTGTCCGTCGCCACCGCCAGGATGATCTGCGGCCGATCACTCCGATGATCTCGACTGTGGCCGTATTGGGCCAGATGCGCCGGTCCGTGGCCTTCAAAGTAAACGCTGGTCAAATCATAAAGCACCAGACGCACGCTTTGGGGAAAGGCCCGCTGATAAAGCTCCTTTTCAAAGTCCACCCAATGGCCCGTGAGTTGATCCATCGCCAGGTAGATATCGTCCTCATCAAAGCTCTCCTGGGAGTCCAGACCGCAGGCTTGCGCCAGCCAAGTGCCTTGGGCTTTCTGAGCTAAAGACAGCTTGGCGCAAGGAAAGAGCAGACGGCCGTAGATGACCGCTTGGAGCAGGCCGCGTTGACGGGGCGAGCCGATGCCGGCCAAGAGTTGATCCAGGCCAAAGCGCGACCAAGCGTCCTTGAGGACGGCCAGGCCGCCATAATCCAAAGCTTCATGAAGTTGGATCTGACCGGCGGGCAGGAAGTCCTGGCCCTTGAGGGAAGCGGCGATCAGCTCGCGCGTATGCGAGGGTAAATCGGTGATATTGCAAATGGTGCGCGAACGCGGTCCCTGGGGAGTGCGGAAGGACTCGCGCACGAGGTAGGAGACGTAGGTTTTGCCGTTTTGCCGGGAGGAGGTGGTGCTTTGGACAAACATGGGCTACAGGATATAGCTTTATAGTATATGAAGTCAACATGTATTTAACAATTATTACACAATATTACTTGCTACACATTTTCGCAAAAAACCAATGAAATCGATTTTTTTGCTCATTTCATCGGGAAGTTAGGCTAACCGGTCAAATCGATGAGGCCCTGCGTCAAAAACTGGAGTTCGTGCTGGAAGAAAACCGTGTGTATCGCGCGCTTCTCGCTCGGCATTCACCTCACTGGCGGCTTCAGGATGCTGAGCGCAAGATTCTCGCCGAGGAAGGCTCGGTAAGTTGTTGGCGGACGTCATCACTCTGGTCCAACCCGAACACCTGAGTGCTCAAGCGTCGCGGCCAACTTGTTTTCATCCGTTGACACTGCCCTCCCCGGTCTCACCGAACCGTGGAAGATTTCCAATCGACACCCATTGCTACGCGCGATTTTTTTGCATCAGATGATTATTTTGACCACACGGGCTCGCAATTACTTCCAGGCACATGCCGGCCGAACAGCGAACCAGGAGCAGTTGCTCGGCCTGATGAACGACGCGGTTCGTGACGGTTCACGCAAATTTTCCGGGTTCGTCGCCATCGTCGAATCCTTCGGCAAGGATTCGCAGCGCAATGATATAATTGTGCTCAAATCCTCCGCCCATGCGGAAACGACCTATATTTTCAAAATTGCGGCGGCCGAATTGACAAGAAATGGCCGATCCATCCAGAGCGGCGACAAGGTCGATTTTGACGGACGCTACCAGGAGATTTCAATCAAAAGCTCGACCAGCGTTTTCCCGGAGATACTTGGCTACATCACACGGCTGGGGTGTTTATCCTGAACAGGGAATTTCTCCAAGAGAAAGCCGGTTTGAAATAATCATTTTGTTGTCCGTTGTTTTGCCATAGGCTGTTGTTTTAAAAAGAATGAAAAACACAGCCTGCATTTGGAAATTATTTGTTTTACTTTTCGCTTTGAACAGTCTCGCAAAGGCACAAGATACAGGCGGTTTTCCTGGAGGCCCGTTCGGGGGTCCGCCCACTCCTCCCGCGCCGCCCAAAGACACGCTTGTATTTCGAGACGTTGCTTATCTGACCAACGGCCTGCCTCAACAGCGGCTCGACCTTTACGTTCCGCCCGGCCCCGGACCGCACCCGCTCATTGTTGTCATCCATGGCGGGGCGTTTATGTTTGGCGACAAAGGGGGCGAGAATGTGGCGCAATTTGTCAAGGCCGGCTACGCCGCCGCCTCGTTGAATTACCGCTTGAGCGGCGACGCGCCGTTCCCGGCGGCGGTGGAGGATTGCAAGGCAGCCGTCCGCTGGCTGCGCGCCAACGCCGTGCAATATCATCTCAACCCCGACCGTTTCGGCGCTTATGGCTCCTCGGCCGGGGCCAATCTCGCAGCGATGCTGGGAACAACGGCTGGCACCAACGCGTTTGATGTCGGCGAAAATTTGGGGGTTTCCAGCCGTGTTCAGGCCGTGGCGGACTTTTTTGGACCCACCGATTTTTTGCAAATGGATGCGCACCGTTTGCCCGGCGGCCAGGAGCATGACTCCGCAGACTCCCCGGAATCAAAATACGTTGGAGGCCCGATACAGGAGCGCAAGGAACAGGTGGCCCGAGCGAATCCCATTACTTATGTGACCGCCAAAACGCCGCCATTTTTTATCGCTCATGGCGACCAGGACAAGATGGTTCCGCTCCATCAGAGCGAATTACTGGCTTCAGCCCTAAAGCACGCCGGAGTCCCGGTTACGTTTTACATCGTCAAGGGTGCGGGCCACGGTTTTCACGATGCCACAGCCGACAAAATGATGCTGGATTTTTTTGC
>CAVURW010000055.1:0-4412 GCA_963743595.1 uncultured Verrucomicrobiae bacterium | reverse complement strand
GCCTTCTGTCAGCCGCAGTGCCCATTTGATGGCTTCGAAGTACATCTTGCGGATGTCGGGATCCTGCCACGCATCTTCGGTGTGGCCGAGGGTGGAATAGAAAACTCTGCCCTTACCGTAGAGCTTGCTCCAGGCGACAGGGAAGTCGTGGTCGGCGCGGTGGATGCGCGGGTTGTTTTCGTAGTTGAGCTTGGTTGGGTCAAGGCTGCCCCCACAGAAATAGAAAATAGGGCAGGAAAAGAAGCCGCGACCCCAGTGACAATTGGCCGGACGTCTTTCCAAACATTCCCAGCGCTTTCAACAGGTACGCCGCGCCGATCAGAAGAAAATCGAGCGCTGGCCAGAGGAGAAGAAACGAGAATCCGCCATGGACGACAGCGAGTGCGCTCAACAGACCGCCGAACGCCAGGAAGACGACGGCGAGTCGTAGCGAGCGCATGATCGGCAAGCCCCACGGTTATGTGAAGTCCTCGAAAAGCTTCTTTTGCTCAGCGCGATCGTAGGCTTCTGTACCGGAAATGACACCCGTTTGGACGAGTTCCAGAAGCGAATCGTCCATGAGACGCATGCCGAGTTTGCGCCCGATTTGGATTTGGCCGGGGAGCATGTAGGTTTTGGCGTCGCGAATGATGTTGGCGATGGCCGGGGTGTTTACGAGAATCTCGAGAGCCAGAGCACGGCCCTTTCCATCGATGCGAGGCACGAGTTGTTGGCTGACGATGCCCCGGAGCGATTCGCTGACCATGGTGCGAATCTGGCCTTGTTGCTCAACGGGGAAGGCGTCGAGAACGCGGTCGAGCGTTCGTGCGGCGGAGCCGGTGTGGAGCGTGGCGAGTACCAAGTGCCCCGTCTCTGCGGCGGTGATGGCCAACGAGATGGTCTCCAGATCGCGCATTTCCCCGACGATAATCACGTCCGGATCTTCACGGAGGCTGGCGCGTAAGGCGGTCCCGAACGACATGGTGTGCGAGTGCACTTCCCGCTGCGTGACCTGGCAATTCGCAGATTGAAACACGTACTCGATCGGATCTTCCAAGGTGATGATGTGATCGTGCCGCTCCATGTTGATTTCCTGAACCATGGAGGCGAGCGTTGTCGATTTACCCGTGCCAACCGCGCCGGTGACGAGGACGAGTCCGTTATGGTACTGCGTAAACAGCTTGAGGATATCCGGCAGGCCCAGCTCAGCCATGGTACGGATGTTCGTGTTAATGATACGAAAGACCATGCTCCAGCCCTTGCGCTGATGGATGATGGAGACGCGGTAACGGCCGAGGCCCTCTTTGGCATAACTGAATTCCAGCGAATGCTCCGCTAAAAGTTGCTTGACCTGCGGTTCTAGTAAAAACGTTTTCCAGAGGCGAATGGTATCTTCCGGCCTCAGTTCCGGTGCTCCCGGAAAAAGCGGGACCAGCGAGCCATGGCGACGCATGAGTGGCGGTGCCCCCACCCCCACGTGAACGTCTGAAGCGCCCGACTCATAGGCGATCCGCAGGAAATCCTCTAGCCCCATGTTATCAATGCTGACGGTGCTCACCACAGCAGGAACCGCCCGGGGAACGGCTGCCGGTTGACCATCGGCAAGGTTATGCACCACAACCGGCTGGGCGACCGCCACTGCGCGAGGCGTGGGAGTCGCAACCCGGGGTGTCGGCGTGGGCACGGGGGGCGGAGTGGAGGCTGCTGCCGGTTGGGCGTGAGCCGCCTTGTGCTGCGCGGATGCCACGGCCTCTTCCAGCCCGGCAATCTGCTCAGGCGTAACGAGTTGATTGTGCCGGAGAAGATCGAGCGCGGAGGTAGCGGGGGAGCCCTCCAGCGCCTCCTTAGCGGCGTGATATTGTTCTACAGTAAGCCAGCCCTGCCAGTAGGCGGTCGATAGGATAAAGTCGTTGTACTCCGGAGACATTGCAGGAGGAATATTCTATTTCCCAGAGCAGGAAGGCGAACAAAATTTACCATTTTCTAGCTTCTGAAGCCAGCGGACTGGTCTTCCGCTAGCTTATCTAAAACTCGTTGAGCCAGCAGCCAGTACTCATATCCGTCATGTTGCTCAGTGGCGTGTTCCCGTAGTTCCCCTCCAGCGAGGTCCAGAATAGCTGGATCCCTCTTTCTAGAAATCCGCTAGTCTTCAGAAAATCATTCGGCCAAATCCGGCCGTTTAGTTTGCACCATCCACAATAGGTGGGAGGATCCGACACGTCTACAATACAGGTTAAACTAGCGCAGTACTTAAGAGCGGCTTGAGTATCGTCCTTACCGATACCGAAACGTTCGTTATCCATGAAAGTGTCGTCGATTTTTTCGCTCGTAAGCTCGCGTTGATCCGTTTCTGAGATATCGAAGTTAGCGATTAAATTGCCAACACTTATCCTTGTATTTGAAATTGTGGGAGTGCCTCTCATTACACCTGGTACGCGTTTAATGGGCATAGTGAGTCTCGGGACTCCCAACGGTGACAAGTCACGAACCTGGTGTCAATTTTCGAGTGTCCGACGTCTGTGCGAGGTACCAAGTGAATTTTTCCACGGGTGCCTTGACGTTGGCCGGGAATCTTCCAGACTTAGGGGCTCACCCTATATGATTCGTCATTCTCAGGCAGAAGTTTTGTTGGAGGCCCTTCCCTACATTCAGCGGTTTCGCGGGAAGACCATCGTCATCAAATATGGCGGTGCCGCCATGGAGAACCCAGATCTCGTCGAAAACGTGCTCCGGGACGTCGTCTTTTTGGAGGCAGTGGGCATCAATCCCGTGGTGGTGCACGGCGGCGGCAAGGCGATTACGGCGGCCCTGAAACGCGACAACATCCCGACCCGTTTTGTAGAGGGCTTTCGCGTTTCCGACGCCGCTTCCATGGCCATTATTGACCGCGTCTTGACCGAGGAAATCAGCCCCGGTTTGGCCCAGAAAATCATGGAACTCGGCGGCAGCGCGGAAGTGGTCTCGGGAAAAACAGTGCTGCAAGCTGTTAAAGAACCGGCACGTGTCGTCACTAACGGCGAGCTGGTCGATTTCGGGTTTGTCGGTGATATCACCAGCGTGGATGTGAAGCCCGTGCTGAAGTTGATCGAGCAAGAAATTACGCCGGTGATCTCGCCTTTAGGATTGGGCATCGACGGTCAGGTTTACAACATCAATGCCGATATCGCGGCGGCGAAACTCGCCCAGGCATTGAAGGCGCACAAGATCATTTATCTCTCAGACGTGAACGGCTTGCGGCGTGTTCCTACTGACGAGACGACTCTGATTTCCACGCTGACCCCGGCACAGATCGAGCAATTAAAACGTGATGGCGTGATCGATGGCGGGATGATTCCGAAGGTCGATTCCGCCCTGGAAGCCTTGGCAGGAGGTGTGGACAAGGTTCACTTCCTGGACGGACGTACTCCGCATGCTCTTCTGCTGGAGCTGTTTACCGATTCTGGTATCGGAACTGAAATTACGAGTGGTACTCGTGAAGGGGCTTAATTACACTGGCGCGCTTATGAGTAGGACCGTGAGAAGTTGTTTGGGAATAAAGGGAATGGATGCTCCGACGATCCGCAAGATCTTGAACTATGCGGATCGCTATAAGGCGGAGCGCGGCGTCGTCAACGAGAAGGCGACTCCTGTTCTGCGCGGCCAAACGTGGGCGCTCATTTTCTCGAAGTCGTCCACGCGCACTCGAGTTTCGTTTGAGGTGGGCATTCGCGAAATGGGCGGCAGCACGATTTTCCTGAACGCGCAAGATATGCAGCTAGGCCGCGGTGAGCCGATTCAAGATACCGCTCGCGTGCTAGGCCGTATGTGCCAAGGCGCCGTCATCCGCACCTTTGCCCAAAGCGATGTGGAGATCTTCGCCGAATACTCGAAGATCCCAACAATCAACGCTCTCACGGACGACGAGCATCCATGCCAGATTTTTGCCGATCTCCAGACGATCGAAGCTAAACGCGGCGATATTTCCAAGCAGCGCGTGGTGTTTGTGGGGGATGCGGCGTGCAATGTGGCCCGCTCGTGGATCTACGCGGCAGAGATCTTGAAGTTCCAGTTGGTCCTCGCCGCACCCAATGGTTACGAGAGCCCGGTGACAAATGAATTTGTGACGCAAACCAGCGATGTGATGGCCGCTGCGCAAGGCGCTGATGTTCTCTACACCGATGTGTGGGTCTCCATGGGCTTGGAAGACGAAAAAGCCAAGCGCCAGGAAGCATTTGCGGGGTTCCAGATCAATCACGAGTTGATGAAAGCGGCTAAACCCGACGCGATGGTCCTCCACTGCCTGCCAGCCTATCGCGGACAAGAAATCACGGCAGAACTTCTAGAAGAGCGCGCTGATGACATTTTCACCCAGGCCGAGAACCGTGTGCATGCCCAGAAAGGTCTACTGCATTGGATCTCTGGCGGGGCTTAGTAGCTAGTTCACTTTCCAACAC
>CAVURW010000054.1:0-4317 GCA_963743595.1 uncultured Verrucomicrobiae bacterium | reverse complement strand
TGGGATGAGAAATACGTTTGGGATTGAACCCACCTTCGGGGGATTCGCCGCAACCGCGTTGCGGTTAAATTCATTTACGAACCGTGACCCAAGGTAGCTCGTTCCTCGCAACCTTGGGCTGGAGGTCACAATCCCGTGGGATCGAGGCAACACGATTGCGTCCGGAGTCGTGCTCACACACCGGGCGGCGGCAGAAATTCCAGCCCGAATTTACTCTCCATCTCGCACGGGATGTCCTGCTGTTGCTGCGGGTCTTTGCAGACGGCAGTCTTTGCAGACGGCCACCGCTGCGCCACCTTGAACTGGATGTAAGCGCGCCGCTCAAGTAAGTTCCTCAATCGATGATGTTGCCGGACGATCCCAACTGGCAGATGACCGTGTTTCTCCTGCTCGCGCTGGTGGTGATGGAATTCGTGATGAAGCTGGTGGCGTTGCTGCTGCCGGCCAAACGTGAAATCGAGCGAAGAGCCATGTCGTGGGTACTGGTTTCGCCTGACTCGGTCTTGCGTGCGCAACGGGCAACCGGCGCTGGGCCGGTGGTGCTGCGAATCTTGATGCTGTTTGCCGCTGTGTTGTTGAGTTATTGGGTCTATTGGCAACTGGTCCGTGGTTTTCAAATTCACGGAATTCTCCTGAGCTATCTTGCCGTGCCATTGCTGCTTCTGATCGGAGAATCGCTCGTTGCCATTATGAACCTGTTCTGCTGCCCTGCGGCTGCCTGCTTCCCGCTAAACCGATCAGAGATATCACGAAGAAGTATATAGAATTCGACGACCTCTTCCTTTGCTAAGGATTCGGAAAACTCGGTAAGTTCGTCTTCATACCCATTAAAATCTCCAGACTTGCTTAAATGCCTCGCAATATCCTCTTGCAAGTTTTTTCTTTCGATTGATTTGTCATGCTTTTCAAAATGCTCAAGTACACATAGTCGAAAATACTTGAAACCGAATTTAATAATGCCCAATGAACGCATCTTATCATAAAACTCCTCTCGAAATCCAGGCTCATAGACCCGGCGAGAATTTAGAGACTCTTGCTTAAACAGTTCAAATTTTTGGATGTTTTGTTTGGAAACTTCCTCCAACGGTAAACCCTGATTGCTAAAGGCGGCCTCAAGGTCCTCTAGGGAAACTATTCCAGGGCTATCAAGGATTGATTTGTACTTGGACCTTAATTCATCGAGAGCGTAAACGCATTTCATAATATTCGGATTATCCTTAATCAGTTTATCCCAACTATTATCCATCGCAGTGTAAATAATAGGTGACGAGTTACTCAGTGAGACCTTAAGCGTTTGATCAAGAGAGCCTAGATAACCAATGTTGAAAGTATCACCGTCAAAATAATCCGCCAGTACCTTCGAGTTCTCGCACAGACGGGAACCATTCGCTGCCCATCCATCCAGCCCTGAACTGGGTCGTGGCAAGGCGGAAATAGCACATTCAATTGCTAGCGAACATGGTTCGTCTTCGCTGAGATAAAGAACCGCTCGAATCCATTCATATCGCCTGTGTTCCTGATTCCAACAGAAACAATCTAGAGTCCTCCCAGGTTTTAGCTTCTTGAAAGGAATTCTTGAACTAGACTCCGTCAGAAAGCCTGGGAAGTAAGTGTTAAAATAATCCCAGAATAGATTGAATGTTGAGGTGTCGGGTTGGGGCATTTTTAGAAATAAATTAGATGTTGATTACTGTCTGAGTTATCGACCTGTCCGTCAGGCGATCTTTGATCGCTCGCAAACTGAATGTGTTTCCTTTGAGGCGCACCCGTGTACAAACAGCAGTTTTGTGGCCCCCTGAGTATAACTGCCGTTACAGCTTCGTAAAGTATAGCCTCGCCGCAATGATTTTTGTCTCGCGAATTCTACCCGACCGTCTACTTTCTGGCTTTATGGCCAAGCCCCTTGTCTGGTCTCTCAACGATCAAACGTTCCCTGCTGAACTCGGCGCAAAAGTCTCCAAGAAAGACTTGTACGGTTACGCGAAGACTTATCGCGAGAGAGCCGGAAAACCGCTTTCTCGTGGCTACCTTAAGCCAGACGGGCGGTTGCTGGTCAGCGGCACGATCTCGTCTGTGAAAGCCGATCCGATGGGCACTCCCGTGGAAGATCCGGTAGTCGAGCTTCAAGGGCAACCTGCTGAAAAGCTTCCCAGCTCGTTCGACCGCACCAATCCCCTCACCCCGGTGCCCATGACGCAGCTCATTGGCTTTTGCGTTCGAGACGCCTACCCGCTTTCCGGACTAACTTTGGCGGAGGGTCTGTACAGCACCTCCTTCTCATATCGGTCCAGCTTTGGCTATTCGGACGCCTACATTTTAGCGAGGCCAAATGAATCGTGGCTTTTTGTCGGTATTCGTAAGGAATCGGCTCTCGTGGGACAAGTGGTCATCTACGAATTTTTCGATGCAGAATCGGAAGACGATTCCGCCGAAGACGAGGAGCTCGATTTTGCGATGGTCTGAAGCAATCGTTGGAGCAAATCGTTGGAGCAATTCCTAGGTTTTGCTAGCGTCGTGGCCGCATGAGCGTTCCGTTCAATATCGCCGGGTCCCTGGATGAGATCCTTCTCACGGATGTTCTGCGGTTTATTACTTTGGCGCGGCAGACGGGGCTGCTCGGGCTCAGCACGACGGGAGTCAAAGGTGCGATCTATTTTCATAAAGGGAAAATTGTCGATATTGAATCGCACGAGCAATCCGGCATGAATGCGCTGGATCAGCTGGCCATTTTTACAGACGGCCACTTTGAATGGCACGATCAAGTCACCCCGCTCAATCGGAGGTTGAAGGATCAACCTACGGAGGAATTGATCAAGACCCTGGAAGCGAAAATTCTGGAAGTACGCATGATGCTGGATGTTTCCCCCACGGCACTTGAGCCGAAAGGCAGAGGCGGTGCTGCCGTGCCCGACGATTTCCAGTTCGGGCCGAAGCCGACCTCCACGATGTCGAAACTTATCGATGGAGTGCAATCGATGTTCTGGCGAGAGAGCCAGGATCTCTCCGGGAAAAAGAAGGACCCCAAGGCCACGAGCGACGCGCGGCCCCAAGCCCCGCCGATCGCGTTCAACACGACGAAGCCACTTGCCTCTTTTAAGGCGCAAGAACTGGTGCAGATTTTTTGTCTAAATGGACGCAGCGTAAAACTCGGAATCGTCTCGGAAGCAGGATTGCAGGGCGGCATCTTTATTTGGCGCGGGCGCGTGCATCACGCAGCGTTCGGCACGCAAGAGGGAGACGAGGCGTTCTACACGATCGTGCTGATGCAGAAACCGGATCTCATTATCCAAGATATCTCTGAGGAACCCCCCGTCACCGTCAGCTGCCCCTGGGATCACCTGCTCATGGAAGCGGCCATGCGTCGAGATATGGAAAACCTGGGAGCGGGCGAACAGGGCGCACCTCCGCCTTCAGGTTGATTTAAGTCCGGGAACGAATTTCGCTACGAGCCGATTAACCTGTCCGAATTCAGTAGGAAACAAACGACTCGCTATCAAGCCATAGATTAGTGTGATGACGAGCCCGACCAAGGGAATGGTGAGCCCTGACGGCATGTTTTGAAGAGCCATCCATGCTAATTCACCCACAATAAGGCTCGGCGCAAATGCTCCCAGCAAGCGCATCCAAAAGTTGGGTGCTGGCCAAACCGAAGCCGCGCGCAAGTGTACCCGCAATTCTCGAGGCAGTATCCAGGCAGACGTCAGCAAGGAAGAAAGAACGAACGCAAGTCCGATCCACTGATAGCCAAAGTACCGAACGATAATTAAAGCCAACCCGAAAAACAGACTGCTGTTCACAATCTCCGCAAGCGAGGCAATTCGGTGCCGATTCATTCCGGTTAACGCGAATCGAAAGACGTTAAAGATGGCGCTAAGTGAAGCCATGGCAGCCGTGCTGAGAATCATCGCTTCGGGAATCTCTAGGTGATGATGCGTCCACAAGGAAATGGTCGGGCGCGCAAGAACGATATATCCGGCGACGAGAAAACCCAACAAGGCGAAGACCTTGCGCAGGATGGTGCGGATGGTCGTCGCGATCCATTCGGTTTCGTTCCGCCCCATCGCCTCACCATAGGCCGGTTGCAAGAGCATGGTGAACGAGTTGGCGACGCTCAATGGTAGGTTGATCAACGTGAGCGGCACGGTAAACAGCGGAACAGCAGCAACGCCGATCTGGCTGCTGATCGCCAAGACCGCTGCAGAGCTGCCAAAAGCAAGACCGATTTGCATGGCAAAACTCTTACCTCCCGCCCGTAATTGCCTGACGATCTGATCACGCTCCCAAATCGGCCCCAGTCGAAATGCCCAGGGATATTTT
>CAVURW010000053.1:0-24777 GCA_963743595.1 uncultured Verrucomicrobiae bacterium | reverse complement strand
TTGGTTCTTGTCGGCCCAATATTTTGAAACTGCTCGGGATGCCTCATTGAGCCATTTTTCGTCGTCTGCCAGCTTCCGAAGGGTGCAAGTGGCAAAATATTTGTGCTCTGATCCTCTTGGATTTCCCAGGGGCTTCAGGTAGCCAAGATCGACGAGGGCACGAATTGCCACAACATCGAAATTGAGTATCCAAGCAGCGCCCTGATAATCGACTCTGGCGGGGAGGTGGCGCAAGTTCAGTAGCGTCGTCGGTTTATTGTCGTACATGACGTTGTTCTCTTTTTCTATTTTCGTCTTTAGTGCCCATGTCCGAGGTGGTACCCAACGGCCAAAGCCAGAAGAATTATCAACAGCTCTAGTCCGATCAGGGTTATGACCGCGCTCAGTTTAGTAGGGATCGGTTTGGGCTCCATCGAAACGAGATGAACTTTCATACATTGAAAGCTGAACTCCTTTAATTCCTCGGTAATTTTGTCATTGATGACCTCATTGTGGGCCAGTTTACGTTTCCAAAATTTCATGCGGCCTCCCGGAGAGATTTTAGGTGAGTTGCAGCGGCATGGAGAGCGTTGGCCTCGGCCTTGCAGCGGACGAGATTGCGCTCGTGAAGGCGTTGCCAGTGCCAGATGATTTTCTGAAGCCATTCCTTGCGGCAGTAGTGGGGAACGAGGTGTTGTCGTTCGATGTTCTGATGAAGGAGTAAGACGAGGTTTTGCAGAGCATCGGCGCGGTCTTGCTTCCAAACGTTACCGGAGGATTGAAACAGCTCGAAGACGTCGACCTGCGCCTCGAGACCGCCATCGTGAGAAACCTCGGCGAGGTTCTGATTATTCCAGAACGAGAAGCGTTGCTTCCGGTAGGGCTCGTGCCAACCGATCAGGGCAGCGACGCCTTTTGCGTAATCGCGGCTTAGGAAACGATTGGGAAGCCACCAGCAATGCCAAAGGAATTCAGCGTCTTGTTTGTATTCGGGAGAGGTTAACCAATTCATAAAAGTGCGTTTATTTGGGTTAGTTCCAGCCCTTGCGAACGAGTAAGACGAGGGCGTAATGGGTGCGGTTCGTCACCATTTCGATTGAATCAAAGTGCAGACCGAGCTGATGGGGTCCTTGAACCGATTCGATGCAATCGGTAACGATTCGGAATTCTTCGCTGTGATCGGACTTGATACAGAGAACCGAGCCGAGGGGGTAATAACGCAAGTCTGCGGCACATTGTTTGAGACCCTCCACGCGCCCGGAAAGGTTTCCTTCCATTCGATTTTGACGACGGTCAATTCTCCACGAATAGCTGGTCGCCTCGACGGGTACCCAGGTTGGCGTTGGTGCTTTTACCGGATGAAACTCTTCCTTGGCATTTCGAGGTTCAGGACGACACGAATTCGGTTCCGGCGCATCGAATGGATCGACTGGTGTTGGACGGGAATTAGAGGGTCGAATCGATTTGAACGTAAGACGACCAATTAGATTATCCAGATTTGAACGGAAGTAGCGGGGATCCTTCAGAATCTGTTCCAGGGCCGTTAGACACTCTTCCCGAGCTTCCCGAGACGTGAACGTGAGTACGGATTGTTGGACAATGAACTCCAGCACGAGCAAGTTGCCGTAGGGTCTTCGAGTTGCCGAGATCGAGCCACAGCCAGGGCAAATGAAAAGCCAGTTAAGTTCAGCGACTGGGAACTTATTAACGGAATGGAAAACTCCTGCTTCACAGAGGAGGTCGATTTGATGTTGGATGGTAGGTGCTGTCTTAACCCGGATTAACAGGGTGGCGAGAGCGATTGGTCTAAGAGGAAGTGCATGTTTGTTCATGCGTAGATTCAACCGTGGAATGGCTGAAACCGGGTAGCTCACCTGCGGCATCTGCGGTACCTGCGCAGAAAAATAAACTGACTCGTAGGAATCTTTATCGAATGCGGTCCCGACCAATTCCCATCAAAGTCGGACTGTCTGGGTCAGGATATTAAATCGCTTGCTACTTGCGTTCGTTTTCTCTCGCACTACCTCATACGTTTTTTGCGATACGTCCATTCTCCATGGCGTTTTGAATGGATCCGACCTCTGAACAGCCTACCCACGGAACTAACAGTCCCCGTTTCGCCCACTCTTCAATTTTTTTGGCGCGGCTCTCATATTCGGCCTCCACGTGGCCTGCCCAACGCAGCAACCGCCTCCGTGCGGCTGTGGGGATGTCCTCCAAGCCATCGCGCCACCGGTAATAGCTGGTCTCGTGCACACCCAATTCCCGAGCCACCTCTGATCGGCACATTCTTTCCCGTTTCGCCAACTTATCAACTCGCAACATCACCTGCGAAAGCGACTCCTTCCATTCGACCCCCAGCTTTTCCCCAATCCATTCCTGCAACATGCCCAGTTGGCTCTCTGGAAACAATAAGAGTGATTTATACCTTTCCCAAGTCGGCGATTTAATACCTAACTTATCCCACAAATCTTTCTCCGTCCCTCTGCCCGATTTTACAATCGACTCAACCTGAGCCAGTAGCTTCAGCGCTAACTTACTCGCGTTTGCACGCCTGAGGTTACGTCGAGCATGACGGGGTCTTCGGATTGGATTGTTGTTTATTTTTTTGATCACAAGGTTGCACGAGGTTGTTTAATTGAGCATAGGCGCAACGGAGCAACAGCCGAGGCTATTCCAGATAACCCGTACGCTTATCGCGCCTGGGTTTCATTAGGTCCCTGTGATTGGACGATTTGCGTTTGGAAGGCGATTTCGGTTCCAACGGAGCTTTCGACAGTTGAAATTCGGGGTGGTTTCGCATCCATTCGCTGATCCATTCTGGGCGTGCTTTCCCGAGGAAAAAGGGACTATCTGCAGCGGACTTGATACGGGTCATGACATCCTTAGAAAAGTTCATCAAGATTGCCAATTCTTCGCCTGTAAACATGTAAAAGTTGTTGTTATGCAACTTTTGCAGAACGTGGTTGAGTTCAGCTGGCATGGGGCTCCTCTGGTAGAAAGGAGTGTCTTTCAAAAAGAAAGCACGCGTCGTGATTGATTTCCGAGTACATAGCAGACCTCCGCATATTGTACGACGGTGCCTTTCTCCCGGGAAGGATCGCCCGTCCTTCAAAGAGACGGGAGCTGCCGTTGGCGTCGCGATTTCAGCTAACGTTATCCTTAAGTATAACTGCGGCAATCTTTTTTCTTTTTCCTTACTGTAACCCGTTCGTTTCCAACGAAATCGAGCTGAAGCGCACTCAGTACGGAAAGGCTGCGAGTGAATTAGGACTTATACCGGATCCGTGTAAGTGGCTTAGTGACAAAGATATAGACGATTCTTGACTGAAGAGGGATCAAGTTCTGCCGGAAATCGGTCAAATTAAATCGTTCGGAACCCGTCGGCGTTAATCGGATCTGATCGACGCGTATCGGCAATTATCGGCACGGCTTTCGAGTTGAAAAAAGTGGGGTCGTACAACGACTCCATGCAAAAAGCACAACCAAAATCATCTACTAAACAAATCGAACTCATCCGGAAACTCGTCGACCGCGGCTATCAACTTCATCTGCAAGTGGCGGCTCTGTCTGACGAGCTAAAGGACATTAAAGACAAACTGAAAGCGGAAGCTCTCGCGTATCCGAAAGAGAGAACTCAGTTGGCGGATCCTTCCAGCGAAGGAACCCAATGGATTGCGCCGGGTACAGAAGCGGGATGCCACATCGTCTTCCCGGCACCGCGGCTGGTTCAGGAAATCGCGGCGACGCATCGGGATCTTGCTACGCTACGAAACCTGACTCAGGACAAGTTCCGGGTGCTGTTTCGTGAAACGGTTGCGTATCAACCCAACGAGAAAAGTCGGTTTCGGCAATTGATAGCCGAAACGTTGGAGCCTGGCATAGCAGGTCAGGTCCTCGAACTTTGCACCACGCCGAGTGACCCTCGAACACTGTGGAAGCCGAACAAAGGCACTCCAACAATCAAAACGGAGTTGACATCATGAACCCCAGCAAAAAACCGAAGCAACCGCGTCGTCCCAAAAAAAAGCGATCTGCGAAACAGCCACGGAAAGCACCTTTCCAGCGCCCAATAGCACCGAATTTGGATAAGCCCTATTATTCAATACGAGAAACGGCGTACCACATTGGGACCTCCAAAAGATCAGTCGAGCGAATGATTGATCTGGGAGAGTTTCATTTCATGGATGTAGCGGTTCCGAATACAAAGAAAAAGCAAGTTCGGATATCGCGTGAAGCGATCAAGGAATACCGCGAACGCCGTACTAGCAAGAATTGGCAAACGAGCAAGACATTGGCTCAACTAAAAGCGCAGCAGAAGGGTGCGTTAAATTCTCGGGAAATCGATTAGGCTATTACCGCGCCCAAAATCGATATCTACCCGAATCTGCCCAAGGCAATGAAATTGGAGCTTGAGCGAAACGTACGCCAAGCTCCATATTCCAACTTGGTGACATCGTGGATAATTAGAGTTCGAGACGGAAGATTGGAATGGGATAAATGGTACTAGCAGGCTCACACATTGTATTTAAAGAATTGCCAGTGAGCAGCCGCTACAATGTTCTTTCATCAAAATGAGACATAGCTCACGGCAGCGACCCTGGAACCGGCGACCCTCGGGAGCTGAGCTTCCCCCACCGCTTTTGTTTTCCGAGCCCCGGCTTCCTTCATACTGTCCGAGACGAATGCTTTTGACCTCTTAGGCAATTGAAGTTTTCCTTCGACAACATGTGCCTGTCATCGTGCGCCGGTCAAATCTATTGGGCAGAATGTAAAGGACCATAAATTTGGGCTCGCCATTCCAGCGTTAGATGCTCGTCTCAAAATCATCCCCGTTATCGATCCGGGTCGGCCCGCAAACGCACCCGGAGAAAAACTTCTTTGCTCGGCTCAAGAGCAAGGTTCTCTTGCGCTTACGCGCCGACGGCGGATTTGGATCTGGTTGAACCAATCGGAGCTTGCGAAGGCCATTGGGGCCAGTAGAGGCCACGTCAATCGGGGTTATGGCCGGAGCTGTTACTTGCCCTGGTAAAAGACGGGTACGTCATTAAAACGGCGTACACAGAATCGCAGATGATCAACAGTAAACGCTCGATTAACACCAAACCCGTCTACATGGCCGGTAAACAAGCGTGGCTTTTGTACGATAGATTCTCTGCTTTTCAGAAGCGGGCGCAGATCGGCATATACGGCCCGTTTCTGAGGACGTAGTAGCCGGGCAGGGGAGGGGCGGGCAGGGGAGGGGAAGGACTGGAACAGGCGGGTCCACGCCTTAATCAACCTACACCCCACTGTAACAATTCCAGCCCCCTTGTATCCCCTATTCTGTTCTGCTAAACAGCAGCAGAAAGACTTAACAGCCAATGCGGTCCCGGCAAGCCGGTCCACTAAGTTCAGGCCTTCGGCAGGAAAGAAGATTGATCGACTTTGCGGGTGGCTCACCAATCGAATTAAGGAGCAGCTCTCCTACGATGCCAGAAAACACCTCCTCTGGAACCGACACCCCGTGTTTCTCACCGTGCATCGGCTCCTCTGCGGGCAGGGCACCGAAAACATGACATCCTCGCCGTCTTTGAAGAACAGTTCTCCTTCGCTGCTAAATTCGCTCAAGGTCTCCAGGGGCTCAAAGATCTAAAAGACCTCGATTCTCGCCTCGCCTGCGGCCTCGTCGGACGGGCCATGAAAAAGGTCACTCATGCCGGAGCTAACCGCGAAACCCGCATGAAACTCTTTTACCTTGAGCGGGAACTCCAACATCGTCCTCCGTGGCGCTCTAAAGCCGAGGAAATTGTTGATGGTGCCAATGCCTTCGTTCCCAATCTTCCCATCCTTTGGCTCAACATTTCTGCTGTGTCGGCCTCAGACGGGCTGGGTCAACGCACACTTAAACCCAGAGCGCCAACTCCTCGTCGCCTGGCTAAGCCTTTTAGGACCGAGCATGACATGAAAAGGTTTCTAACCACGTTTTGGGCCTAGCAAATTCTGTTAGATGCTTCTGTAATGCGATTTAAGTTTTAAATCCACTGAATTTAAATATCCTATTCATAAAGAGTTGTTGTTTCTTCCCACTTTACAGTAGATTCGAAGGCGATACACCGGCTTAAATGATACTATTAAACAAAATGATCGAAAATTGTGTTACACTTTATTTTTTAGAAAAATATTGACGAAATGTGAGGAGTGCGCTGGACTGCTAGCAACCAACAAGTAGTACCAATGATTGCTTCTCAGATCGTCGCAGGCACGTATCTGATGAAATTATCTATGAACTAATTGTAAAATAAAAACATATGCCGTCATACGAAGAATACTATCTTAATCAACGTCTACCGAGTAATGCTGGTCTAGGAAATGCATTTTGGCTATTAAAGCTGCCACATCAGGCTGATAAAAACAGTGGACAGAATTTACTAGGCTCCATCGTTCAGCACGTGTCCATTTTCTTGGGTGACGACTATCCGAGTCCTTTCTTAATTTCAGAGCCTCAAGCAGTGATTAGGGCAATTGAAGCCACTCTGGCCGCCGCTGAAAAGGCAACTTTCCAAGCTTCATATACAACCCCCGTCGCATTAGCTGGCTTTTCCATTTCGTGGACGAAGAGTAACGGCCTGAAGTTGAACGCTAGCGGCACGATCCCTGGGGCTCCAGTCAGCATTAGTGCAGGACTTGACATGTCGACCGCCTTAGCAGCTACCCTTGATGTTCCAAACCTTGATATCTACGAAGTCTCTACCGGATACTTAAACGCATTCAGTAAAAGTGTTGGGGGTAATGGTAGTGTAGCCTTTCCAGGCGATAATATCGATGACAACTATATAGTGGATGCGATTGCAGTTACTTCGGTGTACAGCGTAACATATAAAATGAGTAGTTCAGTTGCTGCTTCAATACAAGCAAGCGTGACCGGAATCAATGTTGGTGGTGGTGTCACTTTAAGCTTCTTGGATGACTACACCTTGAAGGTAAGTATCAATGGCGGTACTCGCTATGTGATTGGCCTCCACGTTATTGAATGGGATAACCTGGACTCTTAGTAAAGCAGAATTCTAAATTTATAACCTGATTACACTACTTATGAGTCTACGTACCTATAATGCTTGTCATCGTGCTGTTAGTTCTCAGCACGGAAGTCCGCCCAATTCTTTTCTCGATCAGTTGATCGACGTGATAAAAGTGCTGCCAGACGAAGTGTTTGCAGAAAATGATCTTAACGATATTTATTCTGTCATGGAAGATACCCTGGGGCCATGGCAAAGCCTGAAGCACCGAAGAGCAGTGATGTGTGAAGTGTTGCGTGTACAAGCTGGATTCGAGTCTGACTGGAATTGGAATGAGGGAGTGGACATGAATAACCACAATTCCGTAACCCACATTGAAGGGCAGGAGACCGGGGCCTTCCAGGTTTCTGCCGATTCTATGGTCTTTGACCCAAGCTTGAAAGCTTGTGTGGCTCAAGCAGCAGGTGGAATTGACCCACTCCTTTTTATAAATTCGATGAAGTCCAACCATGCGCTTGCAGTAGAATATTGTGCTCGACTGCTCCGGTTCAATACGACGTGGTGCGGGACCATCAACGATTCTGATCAGGTTATTTCGCACGTGAGCAAAGACGCCGTTGCAGAGTTTCAGACGTTTCTTTGAGAAGAGAATGTGAACAGACCAGAGCTCATGGTAATTGGCGACTCCCTGTCTCAAGGGTGTCGGTCGTTGACGATTAATAAGACATTTTGCTCGCAATCGTACGGTTCTCGTATTGCGAAGATTGGGGGTTTTAATTTTCAAACACCCGATTTTCCGAGAGCTGTACTTTTCGATTTGGAAGAGGAAATCCGGAACGTCGACTTCGGATTTGGTCTATTGACACCGCTGGTTGTATTCGAAGGGTTCATGGACCGTTTGAGGAGCAATCTCGACCTTTGGATTGGGAACCAGGTGGAAAGTTCGTTTACTTATTTTGATAATTTGGGACTGGCTGGCTGTCTCGTGGGCGATCTGCTGGATCGGACTGCCTCATCTTCTGATGCACAGGTAAAATCACTGGTGCCGAGCGCAAGCAGTGACATTCCGCTCAGTAAGGTCGGGGATCTTCACTTAGCCATCAATGCTAGGTTTACGCTAAACCCGTCTCAGGATCCGGCTTATGCGAACCTATCTCCGATGGGATGGGTTGCCATGAGGCAACCCAAACGGTTGATCGTGCATGTAGGACACAATCATGGTCTCTACTCGGTTGGAGGGGATGGCCTGGATGTTTCGGTGACTCAGGGCAGTTTTTGGCAAGACTTTGGCAGACTGGCCACTGCGCTGGCTGCATTACCGAACTCAATCGAACAAATTGTGATCGTTCTCCTGCCTAAGGTAGGAGCAACAGCTAATCTTAAACCGGTTGGGACCAACCGGACTAATGGATACGCGGATCAATACGATCCAGTATTCGCAACGGCATCGACGAGCCTAAGCGGTGAGCAGCTTTCAAAAATCGATCAGTCCATCGTCGCTGCCAACGCCCAAATCATCGCTTTGATGAACACGGCGGCTGGAGCTACAGCCAGTCGGTACCGATTCGTCGACACGTATCAGTTTTTGGATTCTTTCGATTATAAAAACTACCGAAGCGCGGGAAACCAAATCACAACCCCGCTCTTCACCATCGACAACGATTACATCGACGGAACATCCGTTCCCCACAACACGATGCCGTCGGTCGCGCGGCCCGTACTTACCTTTACCTCTACGGTAACGGATGGAGGAATGCAAAGTGTCGACGGAATGCATTTAACCGGCGCGGGCTATTGTGCTTTGGCCGCAAAGATTATGGATGTGATGGGGTGGCAGTACGATAAAAATGCCCTCCTTATCAAGGGGTATGGAGAAGACCCACTTTTAAGTAATTTTCCGACTCAAATACCCGCGTTGATTGGGCTTTTGAAAACGTTTCGAGGATCTCAGCGCAGTAGCGGAATTACTTCTCAAAACACGGCTACCGTATTCACTACAAAAACGCCCTCCTCCCTACAGCAGGTCATGGCCTTGACAAAAGCGTCGCAGATTGATCCGGCTTTTTCTTAAGATAATAAACTAACTACTATGACACCTTCCGACTTCTATTCTCTTTAAGCTTGTGGGTCTAAGGGGAGGACTGGAAAAAGCTGGCCAACCGAACCTAACGAACGTTTACGATGATTTGATTTTTTTTATTAATGAGCCAGGAGGAACGGTAACGGCTTGGATTGCCAGTGTCGATCCAAGCGACTACTACTTGCAACATCCCATCAACGTTAACGGCACCGCAGAATTGATGGAGGGTGTCTGGCTTTTTGAGGTCGGGATTCATCTGGGAAATTCTTCACACCAGTGTCTGATCCAGGCCGAGGAGTTTGAAGTGTATCGTCTGGACGGTACTGGAAAGAAGATTGGCACGGAAAAGGGTGATTTTGGTATTCACCTACATTCGGGGGGGCGAGGCATGAGTACGCAAAATTTCTCGGCTGGGTGTCAAATAATCCATAACGAAGACGGGTATTTTGGCAATCCCACTTGGGGCAATTTTATGGATCCGATAAAAGACGCACTGGATAAGCTGAAACTCTCAACGATTCCATATTTATTGACCAGTAATTTGAGCCAGATTCAAATACCTCACAATATTCAATATGAGAATCCACTTCCGTGACACACATCCACGTTCGCGAAGCCATATATTGGCTGCTTATCCCAGTGTTATTCGCGGCGGCGTGTGTCAACATGTATGTTCTGACGGCGTATTTTATTGCACTTCCTTTCTTACCGCTCCCACAATATGCAATAGCCCTTCAGTTGGTGATGGGCATGGGTGTAGCAGGGGCAATTGGAGCCTTGGCTCATCAAATCATCTTAATTGAAGGTAAGCCAGAACCCGTAAAGGTCGAGGATCTTGGTCGACTGCTAATGAGATGTGCCGGAAGTTTGCTGGTGGGGGCTGTCGCAGCAAACGTTCTCCACTTTCCGCTAGCATCTGTCTTTGACTATAGGGATCTCCTTCCAACTAACCAGAATACATCAGCAACTGCCGCAAATGCCCCGGCAACTGGTGACAGTTCAAGAATAGGTGATACCGGGAGAGCCGTTCTCAGCATCCTAGCCCTATCGCTATTAGCAGGTTATACAGGACCTGTATTGCTAGAAGCATTGGCACGACGGTTCCAAGACACAGTAGCAATAAAAATGGAAGAGAAGCTGAAGGGAAAAGAAGACATCCTCAACCGGGTGCTCTTCAGACTTCTGGAAGAAATTGTTGAGCAGAGAATTATTCCTAACGCCACGGATCTTGAGCTTCTTAGAGCGACCTACGAAGATGTATTAGACCTGGAGAGACAAGAGGACGACTTAAGGGGTGTTTCAGCATTTAATGCGCTTGTGGCTGGATATTACAGTTTAGAAAAGGATCGATTCAAGAGGGCGATAAAATATCTTGTATACGCTGACGGGAAACGGGCTGATCTGAAGTCCGATGGTCAGAAGTGGGCGACAAAAAATTTGCTTGCCCTTGCCTATCATTATGATTTTTCTCAAAGCGATTGGTTCGACAAGACTATTAAAATACACAATGAAGCGCTTCAATTAGACCCGAAACCTAATCGCATCCAGACAGTAATAACGAATGCTAACTTAGGCTTTGCATATAAAGATCATCTGGATGCAAAAAAACAGCATGCTGATCTTGACAAAGCTCAAGAATATTTGAGTGGTGCGCTAACGGAAGCCGGCGAATTTCCTCATGAGTACGCCGCCATTCGCGATACCTGTCGATTGGGTCTTGCCGCTGTGGTAACCTTGAAGATCCAAAACAAAGTGGAGGTTAATCTCAAGCCCATTGACCTCTTGCATCAGCTTGAGGATCTTGAACTTGTCGCCTACGTCATTCAAGATGGTAGTATCGAACGGCAGGTTATCCAAGACTGGGAACAAATCACAGGACTCAATCCATTTGTAAAGAGACTTCTTTGTAGCTGTTAATTGACTCCGAAACTAGAGCGAAGATATTATGGGAAACATTATAAGGGTCGCAATAATTGGTGGAACTCACGGCAATGAACTCACCGGGATACATCTTATAAGAAAATGGAGGATGAACGGAGTTGAGGTATCCCGTCCAACTTTTCAAACATCACTCTTTTTAGGAAACCCGAAAGCAATCGGTGAAAATCGTCGATTTATTGATGAAGATTTAAACCGGTGCTTTAGCGTTGAAGCGCTTAAATCTATTGAGCCTGCCTCATACGAGGCATCCAGAGCACAAGTGCTGAATGGTGTAATCGGCCCTAAAGAATCTCCTAAGTATGATTTTGTAATCGATCTTCATACGTCTACCAGCAACTGTGGTGCGATGATAATACTATTCGATCTTAATCCTTTTAATGTCGCGTTGGCAGCTTATCTTTCCAATAGCATTTCCTCGGCCCGTGTATACTATATTCCCGCCGTCGGGGTTGATCAACCGTATCTCAATTCAATCTGTAAACGTGGTTTGGCTGTTGAAGTCGGCCCAATTCCCCAGGGGCTTCTCCGCAGTGACACTTGTGCCTTGTCCACTACGATGGTTACTCTTGCTTTGGATTTCGCTGATTCTATGAACAGGGGTGAGCCTATCATGGTTCCCGAATCTATAGAGATTTTCCGGTTTATTGAGGCCATCTACTTTCCAAGAAATGGCTCCGATTTCAACGCGGTTGTTCACAAGGACCTACAGGACAGGGACTTTTATCCTATGAAGGCTGGCGATCCGATGTTTCAAACCTTAGAGGGCAAAGTTATGTACTATGAGGGATCTGATACGGTTTATCCTGTATTTATCAACGAGGCTGCCTATTATTATAAAGGAATTGCAATGTCTCTTACTGTAAAAGAGAGAATCCCCGTAGCTTCAGACTATCATGCATAAGTCGTATCGGAGTCATGAATGAGCTGAGTAGGTTTGACGTGAAGAAGGAAGGGGAGGACCTGGCGGTCGTACGCTTAGCTCAGCACCGGCGAGAATCGCCTCTCGCTCCCCTTTGGTTTTCGCTTCGCGGGGGTCGCTCGTGCTTCGGAATGAGCACAGGACCTGTCTTCTGTCCTCTCTCGCCTCCGCTCGATTCACCTTCCCTGGAAAGGGTTAAGGGCAGGGGATTATGCCCGGAAAAAAGCTCTTCGGTGGCGTGCGTGCTCTCTTTTCTCAAAAACCAGCGAGAATTGATCGTCGAGCGCACTCGTGCATCCTGGTGATGTGACCCCCACAATCACCAAAACTGTGTCCTCTCCGGACCCAAGTGAAGATACGAACCGAGGACCGGGGAGGGCGATCAGCGCGAATCAAAGAAGGACGCCCCATTCTAAACACTTCACAGGGGGTCATTAGGGATACCGATTAATTTGTAGTAAGCCACAACGAAAAAGCCCTGGAGGTTGGACCCTCCAGGGCTTTTAAAAATTTCGTTCAGCTTGTTCAGCCAATAGTTCTTGAAACTCATTCTCAATCTCTTGCCCTTTTAATGAGTTTCAAGAAAGTCCACCAAACTTATGCTCATCGGTTATGCCTGTGTCTCAACCCAAGATCAAAACCTCGAGTTACAGCGAGAAGCCTTCGAAGATAAGGTCAGCGGAACTCGCGCCGAGCGGCAGGGTTGCATTTTTCGCGATGGCTGGTCGCTCTGGACCCAAGCGCTGGAGGATCGAATCGACGCGATCTCCGTGAAGATCAACGGCTTTTACATCGGGCGCTACGACCTGCGGTACGAATCCCTCGCCGATTTGCAGAACGGCACGAATTTTAAGATCCTGGAATTGAACGGAGCCGCCTCTGAAGCGACCAGCATCTACGACGCGAAGAACTCGATTTTTACCGCCTACTCCACGCTCTTTAAACAGTGGCACCTCGTGTTCACCATCGGAGCCGCCAACCGCGCACTCGGCCATCAATCTGAATCGATCTCCACACTCTGGAGTGAGTACCGCCGTTACCAATCTCAAGCCGCGCATCATCCCGTGGCGGATTAGCACTTGTAAATGCATTGCTGTCGGCCAGACTTTGCCAATGAAGATCTTGATTGGCCTTCTTTTTGTGATCGGTACTACGCAGTTTGTGTGCGCAGATGATGTTTCCCCAGCTTTACCCGGACCGGATGGCCAGCGCGCCTTCGACGACTTAGCTAGTTTTTACAATTCCGGTGGCAAAACGGTACCTGCCTACCAAACGGCAGTTACCGATTTATCAAACGGCAAGAGCACCAGCGGTCAATACCTGCTTGGTCTGCTGGAGCAGTGTTTTGCCGACGAGACCAATGGCCGGGCCCTGTGGAAGTCTTCACCTGCTTGGGGAGGCGGATCGAACAGTCCTTCCCGCGATTTTAGGAAGGAAATGGAGCTCTATTTAAATGAGCATGCTGATGGCGACAACGCCCTACCCATTGCCCAATGGTTGATTAAAGTAGAACAAATGTACGAGGGGCAGCAGGCGGGAATCGCGATCCTGCGCCGCATCCATTCTCCAGAAGCGGACCAAGAATTGATCGCACGCATTTCCGAGCCCAACCCTAACGAGGACGTGTTAACGGGGGCTATTTCCGAGGCCGCCACGAGGAAATTGGCAGCCGCCAAAGTAGGGATCATCTCGCTGGAGAAATCATATCGAAGCTCCGTTCGGAAGGCTGCGCAAGAGGCAGCCACGAAGTTAGGCGACGCGACCCAAACGGTCTTTATGCCAGAAGAGGCGTTCACCCCCGGTTTGGACGCCATGTTACATCGTTTTGTGGACCGCGTGCCTACGCCGGTTCCTGCAAACGCGCCTTGGGTCAAATTATCAATCACATCCGTCTACGCTCCTAAGCATTCCCCGATGGTTCACGGCTGGCTGCTGGACGATAAATCGGATGAGTATGTCGTTCTGGACTGGCAAGGGCTCGTTCAAAAGGTATCGAAAAAGCAGGTCGCCAATTACGCCGTCTCTTCCCTTCCGGAAGCAGCGGACGAAATTCGAAAGATCCGCGAAACCAAGGATGACAACCACTTCGAGATGCCGCTTTCCATGAAAGGTGGGATGACCGGGCAGTTTGAGCCGAGATTCATTTCAGTTCCGGAGGCCCTGGTAGCCGCCTGGAGTTACCAGCGTGGAGATAAAGCCACTGCTGCAAAAGTCCTGTTTCCCTGCTTTGACGAAGCACAAGATGATCGTTGGATCGATGAGGTTATCCGCGATCTCTTGGGCAATCGGTATCATCAAGAAATGCTCGTCGATTTCTCGTATCACCGTGATTACGCAGCCGCCTTGGTACTAGCCCAGCATTTGAGCAAACCGATATTTGACGGTTTTAATTACCAAGATCGAGCCAAGGAATTGGCGAAACAATTACCTGGACGCATGGATGAGTTCAAGACGTTCACACTACCTGCGCCCACGGACTGGGCCACCCAAAAAGCGAGTCTCAGCCGCCCGGATCAGATCAAGTTTTTAGCGGAACATCTGCGACTTCTGAACTGTATTCAGCAGGGCCAGCCCGGCGGAATTTCCTATGACGACCCGCAGTCTCAATCGAGCTTCCTCGGCTCGCAGGAGCACCCGAAGCCTGCAATCAATCCTTATGTGGAACTGGTGAATATGAAGCTTACCCCCGGTGAGTTGGAACAGCTAGCGCCCTACATTTTGGACGAGACGTTTATCCCTACCTTTAGTTATTGGCGAGACTTTCATCCCAGCCGCACGCTCTATTGCGTCTCATGGATCGTGGGTGACCTGATCAATTCAGTGGCACGGCAGAACCTAGTCGACCTTGCCCGTTTGAAAAAAATGAACACCGCGGAACAGGGCAAAACCGTGGATGATTTAAAGGCTTGGTGCGAAAGCCATAAAGACGCAACGGTACCTGCGCTGCTGACTGAAGCTCTTCAGAAGGCACCGGATGAAGGGACCTTCCTTCAGACCGCTCGCCAGTGTTTAACTGATAAGCAACCCGACTTATTGAAAGTAGCTATCGCACGCCTGAAAGATTTTCCTTCGGCCCGTGCCGAGACGGAAATCGCGCAGCTCTGTTTCGAATCGGGTTCACCGCAGTTTTTGGATCAGGCCCGCACGTGGGCTAAAGAGAAGACAGTACCGGCGAATGCCGACGCTAATGCATTATCTGAATACACGTCGACCTTTTATTCCGGACTTATTCTGCTACAGAACGGCGACGATTCTAAGCCAGAGGGGCTGGATGTGATTCGTCCGTTTCTCGTGCAAGACAGTGCCGCAAACTTCTACCCAGAAGCCGTTCCCGTCTTACTTGCCACCAAAAACGAGGCCGCGATTCAAGCTGCATGTGGTGTCTTTAAAAAGTCCGATGCCCATGCCCAATCTTGGGATCCATGGCAACAGAACGACATGCTTCTACGCCTCTTCCTGTCCGGTCGTGTAGAAGCCCGCGATTTCATCCTTAGCGAGATCAATGATACTCGTCCACAAAAGGGACAATCCACTCCTCCCGCTACGGACAGCTTCGTCCAGTTCATTTGCGAATGGCGCAAAGATAACGTCCGCATGCAAACCGATCTGCCCCTGGCAAAACAACTGGAGCAGCGCCATCAGCTCGCCGACTGGATCAACGCTCAGTTCGATCTTATCCGCGAGGGCAAACCAACTCCCTTGATGAACGTCGAGTTCAGCCATGGCGTCTCTCACTGGCAATTGGATGCGCCAGGGTAACCCCATGGCTTAGTGGTCGCTGTTGCGCCGCTCGGAGCGTATCCATTCGACCCCGGCATCCGCTTGATCAGGGTGAGGCCACTGGTTTTCGAGTTCGGGATGCGCTTTTCGAAAGGCCTGCACCTTGGCTTCTGTCCATTCTGGGGAGATGACGAGACACTCCAGGAATGAACAGGATTGGTACGATTCTACCAAAAAGAGGTGGTTATTCGTGAGTACATACAGTGGGAAACTGCCGGGATACCAGTGCGAAGGAGACACTCTCGTCGTCTGGAAGCTCGATCGCCTGGGCCGTAGCGTCAAGCAACTCGTCGATTTGGTCGGTGAATTGCACAAGCAATCCGTTCAGTAAACCAGTCGTAGGTGACGAATTTCGAGCGTTCTCTGAAAGTGTTCGTTAATCGAGTAGAATCGAAATCTCTGCCCGAATTTGCGTTTTGAGTTCGTCAGAATATCGAGGCCATTCGTCAAAGGCATATTTTGTGGCGGCGCTGACATCTCCTTTTTGGGACGGGTTAAGCCGATATTGCTTGGTGATCTGTAGTAACTGCCAAAAATAACAATCTTGAAGCACCGTCCCATTTTCTGCCTCTTCAACCGTACCGGGAAGCGTGTCATGCAGGCGCAGAAACGTAGCTTCGGTTATCTCAATTCTGGAATACTTGCAAAGCGCGACCAAATGCCGCAGATGAATTCTTGCAAGGTTGATTTGTCGCACTGAGGGCATGTGGAAATTGACCGGAGCAAAATATCCTAATACGACGTTTCTGCTACGGAAAACTCCACCTTTATATGACCGAACAGCGCCTGACTCGAATCACCTACACGCGGTCCCTGTGGCGGTAAAGACAACCGCCTTAGCACGAAGCTTCGATCACTTTGGGAAACTCGGCTACTGCGTTGTCATCGTTCCAGAGGCGGCCACGCTTCTGATCAATGCGGGAATAGCGCCGAGAGCGTTAACCGATAGCACACCCTTTCAAAAAACGATTCTCAAGTTGACCCTCGCTCTAGAAACCGAAATCGAACTACTCGCCCGCAAGTGTGCTGATAAGCCCGTTCTCATGATATGCGACCGGGGCGCTCTCGATGGGAAAGCCTATTGTTCTCAAGCGCAATGGGAAAATGTTCTTGCTGACGAAATGTTCACCGAATTAATCGCAGCTTCGTGATCAACGCTATCGCGCGGTCATTCATTTGGTTTCAGCTGCTGATGGAGCTAGGGAATTCTATTCGACCCACACCAACCCAGCCCGCCTGGAAAATGCCGAGCATGCAGCCGTTGTGGATGGCAGAATTCAGGCAGCTTGGACCGGGCACCCCCATTTGCGAATTATCGACAATTCCACCGATTTTGAAGGTAAAATCCGAAGAACGATTGCGGCGGTAAGCCATGTTCTCGGAATTCCTGAACCGATGGAATTGGAACGAAAGTATTTATTGGCTGCACGGCCCATTTTCCCTTCCGACTTACATGTGGTCTCTTCGCACATCGACCAAACGTATTTAGAAAACTCAAGTGAAAGGGAGCGAGTCCGAGCCCGTAATAACGAGGGCACTGTTACCTTTACCCATTGCCGGAAAGTCCCCGCTCAAGGGGGACAACGCATTGAACTCGAAAGGATTATTTGCAGAGAGGAATACGATCAATTACTGCTCCGGCGCGATCTATCGAGACAATCGATTGAAAAATACCGGCACTGTTTTGTATGGCAAAAGCGCCACTACGAACTCGACGAGTTTCTGGGCACCCTTGATGGCATTCACGTCCTGGAAGTGGAAGTCGATTCCCTCGATGAAACCATCGTTATTCCTTCTTTTTTGCAAATTAAAAAAGAAGTCACCGGCCAATTTAGTTGGGACAACGGCGAGTTGGCGCGAATACAGCCCTGAAGGGTCCGTGGGCATATGCTCCGCAGTGGGTACACCTACGTCCTTACTTTCTCTCGATGTGCCCGATTATACCCGTTAAACGCCGTCTCACGGAATTTTTAAGAGTTCCTGTTCCCAAATTAAGCCGGCTGCATTTTAGCCTTAACCAAAGCAGCCGCCAGCGCTAAATATCAAGCCCTAGTCGCTGATAACCAAAGACTGGCGCAGCAAGTTGTAGAATTGGACGCTAGATGTCGACAAGTTCAGGAGTTACTGATATCAGTTAAAAAAGTGAAGAGGCTGGAGACATAAGAGGAATGAAAAGTCTCCTGGATCATTTCGACCGTTAGGTTTTGCCAGAAGTTCTGTTCTTCAATTGAGCGATGCTCGGTCCTAGATGTTTGGTTTGCTGCCTGGCATGCGTTTCACAGTCGAGTTTTCGGAACGGTAAGTCCTCGAGATTCTCGGCGGATGAATCGCTACAAATCCTTCATAAGACTCGCCCAGTCAGCGGCAAAAGCATTCTTCAAGCTCATAAGAACGGGAAGGGAAGGGGAGTGCACTCCCGCTTCGAGCTTTCTTAAGTATCGGGGGCTGACGCAAATTTGTTCAGCTAACTGATCTTGGGTTTGGCCCAATTCATTACGCAAACGAGCAATGTTGCGACCTAAGATTCGATTGGCTTCCGGAGATGTTCGAGGCAGAGCCACCGTGCACATCTACCGGGGATACGTAATTATCGATAGGTCGTCCGACGACCTAATTTTCTTGATCTTGGGCTTGGTTCTCGCTAGCTCTCGTTCACCGCTATGGCGCACATGATCCCTGATCGAGTTCCCACGCAATTAGGCGGGGAGCAACGAGTCTACAAACTCCTTCAGAAATTGCCGGAGGAATGCCTCTGCTATCATGAACCGAGAGTGAGCGGTTACCATCCGGATTTCATCGTTATCATGCCTCGGTATGGCGTTCTGGTGATCGAAGTCAAGGGTTGGTATCCGGCGACGATTCTGAAGGCTGATAACCACTCGATCACGCTCAAGAACCGAAAGAACGAAAATGAAACCGACGTTGTCAATCCTATTGAACAAGCACGCAGGTACATGTGGATGCTGGCCCAGCGTTGTCAGAACCACAGCGAGTTTGAGTGGCTGATTCATGCCGAAGGCGACTACAAAGGGAGATTTACCTTTCCGTTTAGTCACTGCGCCCTCCTGAACAATATTTCGGCGGATCAACTGACAAACCATCCTTTTTCAGAGCCATTAATGGAAATCCTTCCAGCAAAAAGAGTTATCACCCGCGATGTGCTTCTTGAACTGGAACAGCTCGATGCCAGGCAACTTGAGGAACGACTCAAAGAATACGTAAATCCCCTCTGGGCTTTTGAACCTCTCAACCAGAGGCAAATGCGTGCCTTGCGAGCCATCATTCATCCAGAAATTCGAATTAGCTCGCTGCACGAGAAATGTACCGATCTGCGCGTGCTTGATCTAAAGCAGGAAAATCATGCTTTAGACCTGGGGTCGGGCCATCGGGTTATTTTAGGCGTGGCCGGTTCTGGAAAGACTGTGCTGCTCGTCGCGCGGGCTCGGCTGTTAAGCCAGGTCAATCCTCGAGGGAAGATTCTGGTGATTTGTTTCAATGTGACATTGAGCGCAAAATTGCAGAAAGACTTGTCGGATGCTCCCAACGTGGAGGTAATGCATTTCCACAAATGGGCGGGCCAACATAACGTTTATCGGCTGTCCAAGGATGACAAAGATGACGCTGCTTTGGGTTTGCGGCTCCTCGATAGGCTTAAAAAAGGGGAGGGGACTTACGACGCGATTCTGGTGGATGAAGCGCAGGATTTTCCGGCGGAGTGGTTTCAGTGCATTGTCGCGGCGATGAAGGATCCGGCTAACGGGGATCTGGTCGTTGTTGGCGACGGGCACCAGGGTCTCTATCAGAGCCGGACCTGGACCTGGAAATCGGTGGGGATTCAGGCCATTGGGACAACGATCACCAAAAAGTTTGGTTTACACATCAATTATCGCAACTCGAAGGAAATCTTAGAGGCGGCCGTGCTCTTTGCCAAAACGAAAGCAGCATCCTCTTACGATGGGCTCGGTGCGCTGAAAGTTGACCCCACGCTAGCCATTCGATCTACCGGGCTGAAACCTGTTCTGATTCGCCGTTTGAAAAGCCCGGAAGAGGAGTGCGACCGCGCGGTCGATCTGGTGGAGGATTTGGTTCGGGGTAATTGGTTCGGGACCTCGATCGATCCGATTGCGTCGGCGCAGATTGGCATTTTGTATCCGATGATCCGGGAACATGAGCGCTATTTGCTCAAAGACTTAGTCGACAAGTTGGCCAAACACGAAGCTATCTGGATTAGTGAGGACCAGGAGACCCGGAAGGAAATCGTTGGGCCTGGGGTCAAAATTGAAACGATGCATGCGTCCAAAGGCCTGCAATATGCCGCCGTGATTGTGTTGTTTGGGCAGGACGTCCCAAAGCCGTTCGATAACATCGATTTGGACGTCGAAAAATCGCTGATGTACGTGGCGCTGACCCGCGCCGAAACCTACCTGGCCATTTGTCATTCGGCCCATTCAACCTTCATTCGGAAACTAGAAACGTCTTCCTGTGTGGAGGTGCAGCCATAAATTTTATGACACTCATGACCTATATCAATCAATTGAACCCGATTTCCAGGACGCCAGGATCGACGTTGACGGGCTATGTCCAAAAAGGAGCGGCCCAGCACTCAACGATGGTGTTTCGTGTTCTTGGTAAACCCGGCCCAGGCGAGGATAACCCGTTCGGGTTTCGGTTTCGGCTATTGGAGCCCAATGGCCCGTCCTATTGGGAAAAGACCGAGGCGCTCGAAATGAAGCGCGGAATGGCTCAGTGGGTGTTGTCCAAAGGCCTTTATTACGTCTTGCATACGTTCCAAAGTAGAGAAGAACCGCAAACAAAATACTTTGCCGTCACCGACAAAGAGCTGCTCGAACTAACCAAAGAAGATGTGCTCCGGGCCGTGGAGCAATTCGGGGATGTATCGGAGTAGATATGGATCGCACCGTCTACCGCCTCTCGCTCCCCGGTGCTGGGCACCGTGGGGGGGCGCTCGTGCTCCTGGGTTGGGTGGGCTCCGGAGTCGCCCTCAAAGGACCTGTATCCTGTCCTTTGAAATCCTACCCTCAGCTCATTGCCGCGGGGCTAGGGAGGGGAGATGGATTAACTCCAATAGGTCCTATATGCCCGTGATTATGTACACCGCCGCAGGAAGTATTACTGCGATCATCCCCACAAAGATCGAGTGTTGGAGGGTTCAACCCCGCGACAAAGGGTTTGAACTGCTCGTTCAAATGGATAGTGGCCGTTGTCTGGTGATTTCGCCGGAACTTGCAGTTACGGTTATCGAGCAGTTATTGACCTGCGGAATTGTCTCGGCAAACGAACGAGACCAGCTCGTGGAAGCGGTTCAGCGGAAAACCGATAGTGACCCCCCTGCAGAGCTTAAGGAATCGGATTTCGAGGTCGAGGAACCCAAGTTTAAGTGGCCGCCGATAGGAACGACTCTGTCTGGGGAAGAAGCCGCATTCGTTAAAGATGCTCTAGGACCTTTTATTCATCCTCCAGAATTCACAGCTCTGCTTGCAGAGCGTCGAGCGTTCCTGGAGAAGCAAGAAAAAGAAAAGAGATGAATACCATACCACCGGAGATGGTCTCTGGACTCCAGAGGCCTCCGTCGTTCCGACCTTCAGGGAATCCCTCGGCCTCACAGCACCGGGTTCGGGTGACGGGGTACGTGCCCTGTAAGGGTTCATGAAAAGGATCAGCACGTCTCCTTAAAGTTTTTATTCAAAATTACACAGCATCAAAACCAATCGACTACTGACGAAAAGATTAACTTGCTAATATCACCCTGCCTTGCTAGTCGCGTGGTGTATGGAGTCCCTACTCGATTCACTTGGACAAAACACCCTTGCTACAGTTGCTTCAGTCTGGGCGATAATAATTGGCATGCTCTTTCTATTAGTTTCTTTAAAAATAAAGCACGTATTGATTCAATACGCCTTATCTCAGAAAGCTCATTATGTGACACACTATATTAATATAATTGATAATTTTATTGCCGGGTTGGTTTTGCTTATAATTCTTCCGGTAGCTCAATTGCTCGCTGTTGCTATTCTTTTAGTAAAACACAATAATCCATCTCCCACTTACGAGGTACCGAGTCCTACACCTTTTCCGCTGCCGCTCTGAAGATCGCCCCGACCCAAATAATCAAGCAGCTCGAATGGGACCGCCATTACGTGCAAGCCCACGAGTTGTTTGTGAAGTTAGGTCCCTATCGAAAACAGGCGTATCTCCATGAGGATAACTTGTTAAAACGCTGGATTCGGCAGCAGTGCCTTCATTGGAATGACCGCTCACGAGACCAACAGCAACGCCTTCGAGCAATTGGTTTGAAAAAGAAAAAGAAGAAGAAGTTCCAATCTTTGAAGCGTGTAAAATATCTCAGTCCCCTCCCCGGTGATCGATCAATCAACCTCCTTCCAATCTAGAGCTAAAGATTTCCATAAGGAGTGCAGATCCGGATCGTCCACGGCTTTCCCGCGGTATTTTTTATCCTTGGCAATGCACGCTCCCAGCAGCACTTTCGCCTCACAAAGATTGCCTAGCTGTGACTCGTAACAGGCCATATTGTAGCAGTAGATAGCTGTTTCTCTCACATCTGGCGGTGCACTCAAAAGGGTGTCTTTCGCTTTCTGGGTCTGCTTGAGTTCATGCAGACAGAAAGCGGTAAGTATCCAGAATTCATGGCGCGCGGGCCACAATTCACAAAGGGAATGCCCTAAAAGGACTGCATCGTCCCATTTTTTCATAGCGATCAACAGCTCCACCCTTCCATGGAGAACGACCGGGTGTGTCTTAAAGTCTTGGGGCACATTTTCAAGCTCTTCATTGGCTTCTGTAAACATTCCGAGTTCCACATACCCGCAGAAGGGTTCAAGCAGTGATTGAAGAGAGTCCATTTGTGGTGACAAATGTTAGCCGATAACCGGACGTAAGACTAGGCAGTAGAAGCGGGATTTGGTGGGCATAGCCAATGAACAGGCGGTTGGGTTGATCGACGACTGGAGTCTTCGTTTTTGCCATTATTTTGTTTCAAGATATGTCGCATGTATGTTCGGATATGCGACTAAGACATGCAACAACAGACTCTCTCCCAGAAATGAAAGTATCGGAAGTGTTGCAGCGACATCGTTCTGCAGATTCGATTTTGCTAGTGCGTCTACTTGATTTAAGCATCGAAGTCCTTTTTCACAATAACTTAATCACCGATTAGTAACCAGTCCACTGTCGTGGGCATAGCCTCATGAACTTGATGCGAACCATAACTCGATCTAATCTCGTTTATCAATCTCTGTATTACGGGGTCATCTCTATCACCCCTACTATGTAATGATAATAAGAAGAAGAGACTGCCATCATTCCCCCTAAACATATAAATAAGATAAGGTAGGCTATTTTCGGAGGTTCTTATTTGCTCGTATGCTCGTAGCGTATGTAAATTCCCAGAGTACCCGAAAGCCTTTTTATAGGCTTTTCCTGCATCACCGTCAACGTCCTTTCCCGTTTGAACAGTGTACCTATTATTTTGGGCGAATGTATCGATTATCTCTTTGCCTCTGGCCTCGTTCGAACTCGACACCTCGATCATTAACCCGGAATCGTCGACTGTAGGTAAGGCTACGCAGGAGGTTAAGGTTATAGTTATAGTTATCGCTATAACTGAAAGCGACATCCTGGGGATTAAATCGACGATTTTCAACAGGCGCAATTTATTTTCATTTTTCATTTGAGGCTTTCGGCTAAGGCACGACGTCGGTAAATAGGATTTGGGTAGTAGTAATTATTTTTAGTAAGACTTTCCTAAATTGATCATGGGTCCAGAAGGTGGAGATCGATGATTTCGCACCTAGAAATGAGGTCACCACCGATGACGAGAACACGCTGGTCTGAGAGAACCACCACCGAATGATCAAGTAACGGTTCTTTGAGTGGGCAGGTAGTACGAAAAGTCTTCGTGCTAGGATCAAATATTCGACATTTCGCATATTCAATCCCTTCGGCATCGAAAGCATTCCCTCCCAACATTGGTCGAATGTAGTCTCCCAACACCTGAGTAAAAAAGCCGCCTTTGAACGTATTATGACCTCCAGTTAACAATAATCTTCCGCTGGGAAGCAGGGTGAGTGTTTGACGTAAAGCCGCATCGGGGTCGGTAAGTGGGCTCCACGATTTGGTATCAGGGTCGAAAAGTGCCTCAACTCCACGCGGATAATAACCTCCTGATCTGGGCGTAGAAGAGCTTCCTGACACAGGATTGAGCGATAGGCTGCAAAAGATTTCTCCATTGGGTAGTAAAATAGCATCCTCAACTGTTCCAATAGGTGGATCGGGAATGTTTTCGACAGAATTCGTCATTGGGTCGTAAAGACACGCCTCAGCGTCTTTGGGAAAGACAAGCACCCGGTTCTTAGGAAGGAGGATCGTACTGGAGACAACCTTGCCGGGACTAGGAATGTGAAAAATGTGGTGAGCAACAAGGGCTCTGAGATCCACCAATTCAACGTCTGAGTAGCCATAGGTGTGCACGAGAATTTGATCAGCAGGCACTTGAACAAAACTTGCCGAATTTGCCGTGTCCGTAACTGTACTCGTTGTCCACTTTTCGCTATTAGTTGAGTAGATAAAACAATTGCGTCCGCTAAAGAGGCCGACGCGTCGGCCTAAGGTTACAATGTTGGACTTGTCAAGTAGATAGACTTCACTTGGTGCCGGAAGTGAGTTGGTTAGTTTCCACGTCTCAGACTTCGGATCAAACAACACACAATTGGTAGAGGCATCGCCAGAATCTAAATGAGAACCGCCAGCAACGAGTACTTGGCCGTTCGGAAGCACAATAGCTGACGTATATGAAAGGGGGAAAGGTAGAGAAGCGGTGTACCGCCATCTCGAAGAGTCGCTTTGGAAGACTTGATAGCAAACGGCGCCCACGATTAGGATCAAGATGCCGATAGCTGTAACAATGCGCCTACATCTCATCATAAGAATCAACCAGGTGCACGTGTATTCTGTACACACAAATCGCCGCAGTTTTCGTAGGGATTATTTCAAGGAAACGAGGGAGCATAATAATGGGGTCTTCGACGTGTACGGGTGCTTAG
>CAVURW010000052.1:0-3232 GCA_963743595.1 uncultured Verrucomicrobiae bacterium | reverse complement strand
CCAGGATCGCACTCCCGCGAATTTCAATTACGTCGTCTGGACCCATGCCTTCGTATCTTCGGCCTAGTAAATCGATTCACCCACAAACTTCAGTCAACCGAACGGCCACGAACTAAGGTACGAAGTAGGGTGAACTCGTTTTCAACGGGTGTGGAGCTTGGTATGTTTATAGACGAATCGGAACGAAGCGAAAACCAATTCATGATAGGATTCCCCATAAACTGCTTGTTATGAAAGCCTATTATTGTTGCATTAGTGCGTTTCATTGCATTAGCGTTGCGCTAATCGTAGCTTGCAAGTGATACTAGTTCGGCTAAAAGACATTGGATGAATATTCGACATTGCTTCGCCCTTATTGGGCTGGTCACGTCTTCCTTTGAATGTGTATACGCTGATAGCCTTCGCGGGACATTCAACATCGAGAACGTCGTTCTACATCCTGCGGAAATAACGGTATCGCCTAGTGGGGATAAAGACGCCGTTCCGGCACAGCTCGAGATTGTTGTTGAGACCGACAAGGATTTTCGGAGTAGGGGTTTGTTCTGTCACGTTTCCTATCTCGACCAAACCGGAAAGTTGATCAAGACGTTCTCGGATCCACAGCCGGCGCTACGTGCAGTTTCGGAAGCGGATGCTGCCCGGCGAAAATCCACCACCGAGGCGTGGCCCACGGTGATTCTGAAGTTTTCTCGCGTCTCACTATTTTATCCGGTACCCGACAAACTTCCTTCAGCATGGAATGCCGTGGCTGTTTTCGGTTCTTCCATGGGGGCTGTGGCTCAAAAGTACCCGCAGGATGACACGCACCCGGAAATCGACTGGAACTATCCCGATAAAGAACTCGTTGATTCTACTCCCGACTATGCTGACTTCGTGGATACGGATGCCTCAACTCCGTTAATCGAAGAAAAGGTCACCACCACGAGCAAGCGCTACCCCGTATTTACGTTGATCGTGCATCTCCCTGCCGGAATTACAAACCCCAAAGATGTTAAGGGAGTCCTGGCTATGTGCTTACCGGTCGGAACTGTGGAAGATTTGAGAGCCGCACTGCTCGATCCCAATAAAATGAAAGGTGGAAACTACCGAGAATTATATCGGTACGCAGAGTCGCGGCATTTGGCGGTGTTAGCATGGGGTGCCCGATTTGTTTTCGATTCATATGCCAGCTTCGATCAATTGACCGACGATCAGCAGCGTCAGTGGGACGAAGAGTTTGCTCCCCTCGCCGACGGGTGGGACAAGGGTGTGGAAAAATTCGTGACCGATTACGGTTTGCCAGCAAACAACTACCTAATGTACGGCACTTCGGCAGGCGCAGCCTGGGTTCATCGGGTGGCCCTCATGCATCCGGAACGCTTCTTAGCAGTCCATTTCCATACCTGCGATACGTTTCATGCTCCCACTCCAGAGGGTACGCAAATCCTCTGGTTAGAAACAACCGGAGAGGAAGACGGTGCCTACGAAGAAGCTCAACATTTCTATGTAGCGGCGAGGGAATGCCATTATCCGATTATCTTCAAAGCGTACGTGGGTCTCGGCCACCGAGAATCATCCGATGCGTACAGGTTTGGAGAATTGTTTTTTGATTACGCGCTTTCGTTGAAAGCCCAGGCTGAAGCAAAGGCGGTCGGCGGAGATGTCCCTCCCCTTGATTTGTCTCAATTTGCCAATCCTCCGTATGTTGGGGATTTTATGAATCAAGACGTGCATCCGCTTAAGGAAATAAATCAGGTCCCCGCCCATTTTGTTGTCCCGCTACCTACACAGCAACTCGCTGATATTTGGAACAAGTAATGAGATGGAGATCTGCCGCGATTGTGCTGGCACTCGGTTTTTCATCGATTCAAGCACAACAGAAGATTTCGCTACCAACCACCCCAGAGCTGTCGCGGGCTGACGTGTATGTGCTGCCTTTCGAAGGCACGGCTCGGGCGACGTTAGTGCTTTGCCCAGGGCAAAACGGCAATGGGCTCGAGATGCTTAAAAAGAGCGAATGGCAAGAGTTCGCTCAACAGGAACAACTCAATCTGGCTGCCATATCGTTTAGCTCTCCAGATAAGTATCTTCAGGCCAATACTTTTACCGGCGGTTATTACTTAGCTTCCCATGGCTCGGGGGATGCATTGCTTCATGCCTTGAATCGAGCCTTGGGTGAGGATCAACCCCCGATTCTGATCTATGGTTTTTCCGGCGGTGCCCATTACACGTTCAGCTTTGTTAAAGCGCAACCTAGTTTGGTTAAAGCTTGGTGTGCCTACTCGGCGGGTTGGTGGGAAGAGCCGGACCCAGATCCAGTGGGTCCTCCAGGAATTATAGCTTGTGGAGAGAACGATGGATTTAACTATGGCCCTTCCCTTGTCCAGTTCACCAAAGGTAGAGGTATGGGCAAGCCATGGACCTGGATATCCGTGCCAAACACGGGTCACTCGTGGTCGAATCCTCTCGAGAGCTTTGTTAGGAGCTATTTTGCGGCCCTGCTGGATCACCCCCAGGACCGCCCATTGTGGCTCGATATCGATACGAAGAATCCAGTGGCCGCCAACCAAATAGCACAGATACCCACTGTGGCAGTTTGGCTGCCGAATGCGGATGTAGCAGAATTGTGGAAGAAGCTTCATAAGCCGTAACCTTGCGATAGCCAAGCTACCGAGCGTTCTGCTTAGATCTACTTATGCGTCTACTTTTGCTTGCGTGTTTCTTTTTGACTTTGGCAGTCGCTTTGGCTCAGTCGCCAATGCCGCAACCCTCGGCAACTCTATTGCCCGCACCGCCGCAGGCTTCGACGTTTATTATAGAGAGTATCCATGTCATCCCGCCTTCGGGCAAAACACCATCACTACTGGAGGTAACGGTCCAAGCGGATAAAGACTTTAAGAGCAAAAATCTGTTTGCTCATGCCTCATATTTCGGTCAGGACAAAGCGCTTATCAAGAATTACGACCAACCGATTCCTACCAGCCGCAAGCTTTCTCCGGAAGAATCGGTACGCAACAACACGTTCGGCTCCGAATGGCCCACTGTCGTCCAAGGAAAAACTCCAGTGCTAATCCATTTTCCAATTCCTGACAAAATACCTGATAAATGGAATGTAGTCATCGCCTTTGGTTCTGAAAAAGGAGCTGTGGCAAAAAGCTATCCGGATGACGCTGCGGTTCAATCTCTTGCCTATGCTGATCTAGAAGCAGTTAAAGCGACCCCCGCAAATGCGAATATTACAGACAAAGATGAA
>CAVURW010000051.1:0-14206 GCA_963743595.1 uncultured Verrucomicrobiae bacterium | reverse complement strand
AAAGAGGATCTCCGGTCATTTTAAAACCACGTTCCCCCGTCTCCATATCGATGACCAGTTTTTGGCTTTCTCTCACTTCCGATATGATGTCAATAATTCCTCGTCCCTGGCGCATCAGGTACAACATATGGTTCGTCATTAACGCCAAGCTCACACCACAAACGAGCATGATTAAGAGAGGCACGCCAATGGTGACGAGAAGTATCTTCCGAAACTCGGTTCCCTTTAACGTAATCGACATGCGGGGGGACGTTAGCGGAAACAACGACGGGAGACACGTGAAAATTCACAGTCGAAGGCTGTATCAATTGGGTTGATGCCACGATCAGAAGGTTGAGGATTGCTATGCAAAGCGAGGCTTGAATAGAGGCCCCATTAAGCTCAAGCCGCACTCGAGAAACTCTGTGTCGACGACTGGTTTCCTGTTTATGCATTTATTCGTCGCAAGGGGTTTGCTGCCGCTGATCCAGAGGACCTTCCTCTTTCCCTACCTTCGCAAAATGGAGCTGGCGTTGTTTCCCAAGCCTCACGAACGTTTCGACCCACCCCCGGGAACGGGATTGAAGTGCCTATGTGAATGAAATGGGGCATCCTTGGGTGCCGCGGCCGAACTTGATCCCGAATCAGCACTAATTGTCGTCATGCTCGACCCCCTCAAACCAAACTGTGGGTTTGGTTTTCGGTCTCGACCCTGCCGACAATCAGACACTTGCTTATCGCTTCGCGATAAGCTCTGACCACAAATGAAGCTTCGATAAAACGGAATTGGAAACAGCGAACCATTCGAGCGTTACATTCTTCAAACGGTATTCAGTCCAATATCCAAAAGCCCAGAAGATTACTGCAATTCCAAAACAACACCGAATCGACATCCGAATCGTTCCCAAATAAACGATTCGAGCCCCGACACCACAAACAGTGCCCCAAGTTCGCCACATCGGAGAGCAAGGTCGGACGTGACGTAATCACGGCATACAATGAGCCACCTGTTTATCTCAACGTTTTTCGTTTTTCCTGGAATGAAGAATGAAGGCCCCACCTTGGTACTTGATACTTATGACCGCACCGACATACATAAAAATTCTTTACAAGGTGTCTTTTAAACACTAACATCTCGAAAGATTGGAGGGAATTCTATGCGTTGCGGCACGATTATTGACATTAAAGACGAGCTTTTCACAGCTCAAGACGAGCACCGTCTCGTCGTTTTTGCTGGTGCTGGAGTTTCGATGTCGCCGCCATCCAACCTTCCCGATTTTCTCACCTTGACTGAGAAAATAATAGACCGAAAGTTAAATCGGGGGAAAGAGGACAAGGATCTCCAATTCGATGCCGTTCTTGGTCGCGCTCGACACTCTGGAGTTAAAGTTCACGAGAGGTGTCATGATTTAATTAGTAACCCTGATTCGAAGCCAACGGCGTTGCACAAGGCAATATTTGGCTTGTTTAAGAATCACGATGAAATCCGAATCGTAACGCAAAGCCGATTACGAAACCGCGAGCCGATATTTTTCGGCTTCGGCTGTCCATTCCTGACATTTCTCGAATAGTTCCCGAGCTTTTAGAAATTCGATATCCATGAGTGCGAGTGGTTGAGAGTGAGCATCCCAAGAATCGACCACTGCTCCGGCCACGTGTACTGCCGATAACAATTCGTAGGGTCCCTGCAACTTCTGGCTGGGTGTGTGATGATATGCCACGCTTTCGACTAGAGAAAAAGGAAGGCCCCATGTACTGATCAAGTACGCGCCAAGTTCCGCATGACTGGTCCCCAGAATTTTCCGCTCAACAACATGAAGTGGTAATCCCGACGCTTTCTTTTCTTTGATGATTTGTTCAAATTCCTGTTGTAGCTGGTGGGCAATAATGACGAGCCCGATGTCTCGGATCAACGCCGACGTGAAAGCCGCTTCACTCTGTTTGGATTGGGATAAAAAGCGTTTCGCTAGTTCAGCGGATCGGATCCAGTTCTCTTGCAGGTGATCGACCGAAAAGTCCTTAATTTTATGATCCATCATACTGAGGATGTTTCCGACAAGCGCCAAGCCCTTGAGAAGATCATTTCCTAGTATACGTGTAGCTTCGCTAATCGCCGTCACCTGGGTTCCGGAACCGAAACTCGATGAGTTTGCTAGCTGTAGCACGCGAATGGTGAGCGCCGGATCGCTCTTCACAATTTCGGCGATGTCGTCAACCCGACTCTTGGGGTTGGCAAGGGCGGCTGTGAGCTGGTTATAGATACGGGGGACTGTGGGTAGTTTGGTAATCTTTCTCACAAGGTTAAGCAGCCCAGGAGAGTCCAAACCATTTTGTAAACCAAGTGCTCTTTCAATTGTTTGACGAAGAGAGCCGGGGTCACATGGCTTGGCTAAGTATTGGTGAGCCACCGGAATCGCTTTCAGCATGGTTTCTCGGCCTGCATAACCCGACAGGATGATCCGTACGACACTTGCGTAGCGGAAATCGACCTCAGTCAGAAATTCGACACCTCCCATTCGTGGCATGCAGATGTCTGAAATGATCAGGTCGAAGGGAGCCGTCTTTATCTGCTCGATGGCTTTTTCTCCATCGTCAGCGAAAACCATTTCCCATCGGTTTCTGTCCTTCCAAAAAAGGTTTTTGAACGCGTCCAGAATACGGGGTTCGTCATCTACAAATAGAATTCGAGGTTTCATAATGCCTCCTCAATTTCGCCGCCAGATATGGGTGCCTGTATCGGGATTCGCAGGAAGACTGTGTTCCCTTTCTTTCCATTCGACTCAAGAGCGATTTGACCTTGGTGTTTCTCTACGATCACCCGGCGCGCTAACGCCAAACTCAGACCAATTCCTTTACCCAGTTCATGGAAGTTACCGTCCGAGTTGAAGACATGTTCCTGAAGATGCGCAGGAAATCCCCGGCCGTCGTGAGTAATGGAGATCGTCACAAACTCACCCTCGTTTCGGGTTTGAACTCGAATGTGCCCTCGAGTTCGGGTTTGGGTAACCACGCTCTCGATTGCGCATGCAGCATCGTGAATTAGGTTTAAAATTACCTGATGGAGTTCAGCGGCGTAACAGGGGATATTCGGTACAGTTTCAAAGCTCAATTCTATGTCGGCGATTGTCTTGTACTCATTACGGCAGATGAGAAGGGCGTTTTCGACGGCTAGATTAACGTCAATGTAAGTCAAACCTTGAGAGTAACCGAGCGCCTTCATTGAACGGACCACTCGGCTCATCCGATTGAGCCCCTCCAATGCTCGATCTAACGCTTTGGGCACGCTCTCCATCAGGTATGTCAGATCGAGATCTTGTTCGAGTTTAACCACCTCGTCTACGGCTAACTGATTTGGCTTTTCATCAAGTATAGAATTCTTAACGGCTTGGAGTTTTTGAATGATCTCTTCAAAATCATGGATCGCTTCCCGTAAGAAAAAAATACTGTCCCCGACAAATTGAAGTGGGGTATTGATCTCGTGAGCAACACCCGCCGCAAGCCGTCCTACCGCTTCGAGCTTCTCCATTTGACACAAGTCCCATGCTCGCCGGAGGCGAGCTTGGATTTCGGGATCGCCGGCGTTTTTCATGATAGTTGTTATTTTGGTTTACTTAAGTAAAAATACTAGTCTCTCATGGAAACTCGTTGTTCTTGGACCACTATCGGAATGGCAGATAATAACTTTAGTAACTCAATCGTAAGACGTCACGGTTCAGGCCATCTTTCAACGAATTCGGTCTAAACTTTTCCTTTTCGGAAACCGATAGGGGGGGAAGCAAAACCCCGAAAGAATCGAGAGCCTTATGAATACGAAGATGCCCCACCATAAATCCAAAACAAGGTACGTCTTGCATGTGGAGGACGACCCGTTTCTTGCAAACGCTGTTGCCCGCTACTTACAAAAAAAGAAATTCGAAGTAATCTCTGAAACTACGGCAATAGAAGGCGTAAAACGATTTCAATCGGCAGTTGAAACGTGGAGTGCGGTGATCATGGATCTTGCGTTGCCGGACGTAAACGGTGCTACGCTGTTCAAGACGTTCCGAGAGCATCGCCCCTCAATTCCGATTTTAGTGTTGTCTGGAGATATCAGCGACAGCTGCTTATTACAAATGGAAGGAGCGGCTGTGGTTTTAGCAAAGCCTGTTGTTCCTGAAGATCTGGTTGAAGCTTTGGAAGCTCTTATTTCGTTTCCCCTCTGTAAATTTCCTATTGAGTGACCAATTCTGGGTAGCCAGTTCGGATATCTTCGGTGTCAGGGCGTGTCGTGCTATACTGGTTTCGCGTCAGTGATGCCGCTTACAGTGAGGACCGAAGGTTCGTCATCAATTACTAACACCGTCTCGCCATTCCCTCGAGGCAACTCGACGTACGAAGACAGCACATCGGTTACCTCAGTAGAGACTTGTGCTGGTAGATAGACTTTGAACGTAGTGCCCTTGCCTAGTTCACTGTATACTTTAACGAAACCTTGATGGCTCTCTTAACCACTGCTATTGCGGTCGACAGGCCTAAACCTGTCCCTTTGCCAATCTCTTTCGTCGTGAAAAAAGGTTCGAAAATTTTGTCAATAAGCTCTCCAGGAATTCCCGATCCCGATCCTGAATCGGCAATCCAGATTGAAACGTACGGCCCAACATCCCGCCACCCCACTAAACCACCTCGAAAGCCTGCCTTCCTGCCTTCCTCAAACACCTCAAATTAAAAAAATAAATTACAGTTGCTGGGCTTTGTCAACGCAAAGGAGTTAGACGAGCTGGACGAGGCGGACTTGGTGCAGCCTTTCCTTTACACCCGGATTTTTTTGACGGCTAAAAGTAACAAAAATCTCTGGACGTGGGTCGAGATTGGGAGAAATTGGCGCGAGACATATCAAGAAATTCGAAGGGACTAAAACGCTAATTCGTGATTTCTGCTACATCGGGGAGCTTCTCGGTAAGCGGTTAGGATGTTTCCTTTTTCAGCTGCCACCTAGCTTCAACTACACGCCGTCGCGGCTGCGTAAAATCGTCTCTCAGCTGGATAGAACCCGCCGTAACGTCGTAGAGTTTCGACATCGAAGCTGGTGGAACGAAGCGGTAATTTCTGCGTTTCGCGATAGCGGCACGATTTTTTGTTCATGCAGCGCACCTCACTTGCCGGATGACCTAGTTAAAACGGCTGAAGAGATATACGTCCGTTTCCATGGGGTGCAGCAGTGGTACAGACATAACTATAGTGATGCCGAATTGAGTTTGTGGGCCGGTAGAATTCGGAACAGCGGTGCGAAAAGTTCGTTTTGTTACTTTAATAATGACCGAGATGGATTTGCCATAAAGAACGCGGAATTACTCCTTCAGTTGCTACAGAATTAGCGAGTATCTATCCAGATTCCTTTTAGCGACAGGCGGTCATTTTAAACAAATTCTTTCGCAACTTCTGTCCTGATCGGATTCGGAGTGTCGTTTGTCTCCTCCGCCTCAACCGAGGAGCCACAAACAACAATCGAAACTCCTAGTTAGAGTCGTTGCTTTTTACTTGCGCATATAGAATAAGGAAATGGTAGGTCGAATTCTTTCCCGGGATGCGTATAGCCAATTTGATCCGCCAGGTATGGCCCGTTTTTTCCTCGGAAAGACACTATGTGTTCGCTCCCCGGTTGGCGAGGTCGTGGATGCGCTCATTTGCGAGACGGAAGCCTATGGTGGTGCAGAGGATAGGGCTTGCCACGGCTACATGAATCGGTTGACAAATCGAACGAAAATCATGTTTGGCATCGGAGGTTTTTCCTATGTCTACCTGTGCTATGGGCTGCATCGAATGTTTAACATTGTTACGGGTCCAGAGGGCTCACCCGAAGCCGTCCTCATTCGAGCGGTGAGAGTTACGAACGGCCATGATGTAGTTAAAGAGCGGCGTAGAGGAGTCAGAGAAAAGGAATGGACCAATGGCCCGGGGAATGTCTGCACAGCGATGGATATTCAACTGATGCACTACGGAACCGATTTGACTTCGAACCATCTCATTTGGCTTGAGGATCGTAATACCCGTGTCGATCCAAACAGGGTTATTACGACGCCCCGTATTGGAATCGATTATGCCGGCCCGATTTGGTCTCAAATGCCATGGCGGTTTCTTTGGGTTGGCTGAATGGGTCAGAGCATACAGGGCAATTCTTATTCGCGGGTTATAGGCCGCCTGTTTTTTGCTGTAAGCCCTTGTTAAGCCTTGGCAAAGGCTTCAGGTGACGTACTCCTAAAAAAACTAAACGCCCTGCGTGGGCGCAACATACATGAATCAAATGATATATAAGAATAGCAATCTAGTAATTTGGAATTCCAGCCGCTCCAGTTTACCGTCCATCATGCAACCGTTTTCGCTACAGGAGCTTAAACAAGGGGTGGCTGCGCTTGCCCTAAGCGACATTTATGTCTGTACAAGTTCGTGGAAATACGAGGGCTGGCTGGGTTTGCTTTACACCCAGGAACGCTATCTAACGCGAGGTAAATTTTCCCGAGCAAAGTTGGAATCAACCTGTTTAAAAGAATATGCGGAATTTTTTAAGGCGGTCTGCCTGGACGGCGGCTTCTATCAGTTCCCTTCCGACCAGACGGTGTCGAGGTTATTTGAGCAGGTGCCCCCAGATTTTCGACTTAGTCTCAAAGTCACCGAAGATATTACTACAAAGCGTTTTCGAATCTTCCTCGGTACGGCAAACGAGCTGGCCAAGAAAACCCGCATTTTTTGGACGTCGACCTAGTTGTCGAGCGATTTTTAGGACCTCTGACACCCTATCAAACTCAAGTCGGGACCCTCTTTTTTGAATTTGGCCACTTCCACCTCGGCGATTGGGATCGAGGGCGGGATTTTGTTTCCTGTCTCGATAAGTCCCTAGAGAAGCTTCCTAAGGGTTGGAACTATTCCGTCGAGGTTCGCAATGCGAAGCTACATAACAGCGAGTATTTCGCGATGCTGCGACAGCATGGCGTCGCCCACACTTTTAACAGTTGGTCGAAGATGCCGCATGTATCCGATCAACTCGCCATGCTGGGCAGCGAGACGGCAGATTTTGTCTCGGCCCGATTTCTTCTAAAGCTAGGGCACTGTTATGAGGATGCGGTTAAAGCATTTCAAACCGTACTTTGAAATCAGAGAGCTGTATCAAGAAGCACGGGGGGCTCTAGCTCGTTTGGCAACACCAGGTGGGTCCCAACGCAGATTTCTACACGTAAATAACCGCCTGGAAGGTTCCTCACGTCAGACGATCTTAGCGGCTCCTCGGTTGTAGATGTCAATCCGACCAATGTGTCGACTCCCGGATGACTTCGCTGGCACGACCGTCGCTGTAGCCATCAACGAATATTATCATGCAAAAGGTCTCCAGGTTCAGCGACTCGATTACGACGTTGAGAATAAGGTCGCCAGCTCGTTTAAGCACTTTTACCCGGATCTTGAGCGGCCAGCTTAGGTTTTACCCAGCGGATGTCGGAGGGCTTCCAGCTCTTGACCCTCCAACGGCCCGATGGTTCTTTCAGGTCTTCAATCTGCGGCTGTTCGATTTCGAGTTTTTTCAGCTGCTCGAAAATCCCTTGCAGCGATTTCTCGTTGAATCCCGTTCCAACCCGTCCGGCGTAAACCAGCCGCGGCCCATCGTGATAGTTGAGAATGAGCGCACAAAAATACCGGCGCGATTTCTTCGGCAACGTGTATACAGCAATTACGAATTCCTGTGATTTTTGGAATTTGATTTTCACCCATTGGGAACTTCGCTGTCCGTATTCGTAGCGAGAGCTTTTGTGTTTAGCGACGGAACCCTCCACACCCCACCGCTTTCATTTTGGCGAGGATCGCATGGGGATTGTCGTCAAAGAAGGGAGCGGCGTAACGGATCGTCGGCGCTTTTCATGATCTTTTCGAGACGGGCTTTGCGTTCAAGAAGTGGCAATCATCGCAAGTCGTTTTTACCTTCAACAAGAAGATCAAAGAGGTAGTAGACCAAGGCGTTTGGCGTTTCAGCCTGATTTTGCAACAGCTGAAATGAGCTTCGGCCCGCAGCATCGAGTGCGCAAACTTCGCCGTCGAAAACAGCACGTCTCAGAGGCAGTCGGAAATTGCGTCGGCTATATTGGGAAATCGATCATTCAGCGGTCTGACATTTTGAGACCAAAGCTCGACATCGTCTCCGAATTAGCTTTTGACAAACGGTGGGCTTACTTCCGTTCAGAATCCATGCCTCGAGACCTCTTTGTTCGGCGGAACTTGTGTGGGGCGTAGCTGGTTAACAATCCACGCAAATTGCCAGACTCTTTCAAGCAAATATTGGCGTTTTGAAATGACACACCAGCGGAAAACCAAAATTAAGAACATAGTCTGCGAGCATTTACGAAGAGCATCCCTGTTTTCCAGTGATTTTGGCGCGAACGATGCAAAGCTTTCGCAGTAACTCGAAAATATGAAGAACGAAAAAGACAAGGCCTTATTGAAAGACACTACTGAAGATCACTCGCCGATGACGACCAATCATTCGGTTCCGATCAGCACCGATCAGAATTCGCTAAAAGCGGGCGTCCGCGGACCTGCCCTGTTGGAGGACTTTGTACTTCGCGAAAAGATTATGCATTTCGATCATGAACGCATTCCCGAACGGGTCGTGCATGCCAGAGGTGCGGCAGCTCACGGCCACTTTCGCCTCTACAAATCGCTATCACACCTCACGACCGCCAAAGTTCTTACGGACACCAGCGTTCAGACGCCAGTTTTCGTTCGGTTTTCAACGGTTGCGGGTTCACGTGGCTCGGCAGACACGGCACGTGATGTCCGTGGATTTGCTGTAAAATTCTATACGCAGGAAGGCAATTGGGATCTAGTGGGTAACAACATTCCCGTCTTCTTTATCCAAGATGCGATCAAATTCCCCGACCTAATTCATGCCGTGAAGCCGGAACCGAATAACGAGATTCCCCAAGCTTCCAGCGCTCACGATACGTTTTACGATTTCCTCTCCTTAACCCCGGAATCGATGCACATGCTCATGTGGATCATGAGTGACCGGGCGATTCCTCGCTCGTTCTCGATGATGGAAGGATTTGGGGTGCATACGTATCGGTTGATTAACGCTAAGGGCAAGTCTCATTTCGTAAAATTCCACTGGAAGCCACTGCTGGGCGTTCACTCTTTGGTCTGGGATGAAGCGGTCAAAATTGCCGGACAAGACCCCGATTTTCACCGTAGAAATATGTTCGACTCAATAGCGCAGGGTAATTTCTTCGAGTGGGAACTCGGGCTCCAGATTCTGCCCCAGGAGGATGAGGAAAGGTTCGATTTCGACGTATTGGATGCCACAAAATTATGGCCGGAAGACCTCGTTCCGGTTGAGCGCGTGGGCAAGATGACGCTGGATCGAAATCCCGACAATTACTTCGCCGAAACAGAGCAGGTCGCATTTATGGTGACAAACATTGTCCCTGGTATCGATTTCAGCGACGACCCACTACTCCAGGGGCGGACGTTTTCGTACCAAGACACACAATTGAGTCGGCTCGGTTCAACTAATTTTCATGAGTTGCCGATCAATCGTCCGGTTTGTCCCTTCTCGAACAATCAGCGTGATGGACACATGCGCACGACGATCAACAGGGGGCGAGTCTCTTACGCCCCAGCTTCCCTCGATGGGCATAAAATGGAGGAGGTAGAGCCAAAGCCCGGCTTTGTCAGTTTTCCTGAGCGAATGGCGGGCGCAAAGATCCGCGAACGCAGCCCTAGCTTTGATGATCATTATGGGCAAGCGCGTCTGTTTTGGAATAGCATGACGGCCGCTGAGAAAGAGCACATCGTCAAAGCGCTTCAGTTCGAGCTGAGCAAGGTCGAAACCCTTGAAGTACGCCAGCGGATGATGGGGCATCTCAATCAAATCAACGAGGTTCTTGCCGCTCAGGTCGGGCGGGCAATCGGTGAAAAAGTTGTGGGAATCGCAACTACTAATCCCAAAGGCACCGCAGATGTTCCAGATCAAGCCGCTCTCCTCGCTGAGGCGACGACACCCACCAGTGCCTCAGGCGGACTTCTGAAGTCAAAGGGGCTGAGTATGGAACAAGACCAACCGAAAATGGCTAAAGGCCGAAAGGTGGCGATACTCGTTGCGAAAGGTGTTGCCATTTCAGAGATTCAGGCGCTGAAGGCAGCCCTGGCAGGAGAATCGACGTGCTTCGAGGTAGTGGGTCCTCATCTGGGTCCTGTCGAAGGCGTGGGCGGATTTATTTGTGCAAGCAAGACATTTGCGAACTGTAGCTCAGTGTTATTCGATGCCATCTACGTCCCCGGCGGCAAGGAGAGCGTTGAGATGCTTGAGGAGATGCCGGACGCCATTCGATTTATCGACGAGGCTTACAAGCACGGTAAACCAATCGGAGCTTCTGGCGATGGAATCGAGCTTGTGGCCGTGAGCCAGCTTGGAGATCTGGTTTCGAACGCCGCCGCCGCCAACGAGGGTGTGAGCCTTGAAAAAGAGGTTGCCAATCTGATAGCACCCTTTCTCAAAGCGATTGCTAGCCACCGTTTTCACGGACGCAAAACAGATAAAATCTCCGCTTAAAACTAACAGAAAAAACAATTATGTCTAAAGAAACACGCCAGGAAACATCTACTCTTAAAGAAGTCCTCATTGACCAACTCCGCGACCTCTACAGTGCCGAAGTTCAGATAACAAAAGCACTGCCTAAACTCGCGAAAGCTGCGACGTCGCCTGAATTGAAGAAGGGTTTTGAACATCACCTTATGCAGACCGAAGGGCATGTTGAACGACTCAAGAATATTTGTGGTGAGCTCGGAGTTGCACCCACCGGCAAGAAGTGTGCTGCCACGGCGGGCTTGGTTGAGGAAGGGCAAGAAACGATCGACGAGGCGGCGACGCCCGAAATGAAGGACGTGATGCTTATTGCCGCAGCTCGGCGGGTTGAGCATTACGAAATCGCCGCTTATACGGGTGCGTGTGACCTCGCTCGAGTTCTCCAGTTGGCACACGTATTGAAACTTCTTTCGGAGACCCTTAGTGAAGAAGTGGCAACGGACGATATCTTAGCCAAAGCTAATGTTCCCATTTTGGCCACGGCTCACGCTTCGGAAGGGTAGGATCAGTGCCGCTCCAGTATTTATCGCTAATTAGCTGAGCAACTACTCGAAAACGAGAGGGCATCGGTCCTGAGAATGTAATAGAAATAGCGACTATGGACTTCCGGGCCAATCGAACTTCATCTTGTTCAACACATGAAACACCGTCCAAGTGGAGCTTACTCGAGTTTTTACGCAACACTTTCCGTACAGCATAATGCATGCGCTTCCTTTTCTTTAATTTATCGTTGGGGAGCGTAGAGGATGGGTGCAGTCTGGAAACTCTTTTTCTCGTTCCTCAAGGTAAGTATTAGCGGAGAAATGAGGACATTCGCAAAACGAAAAAGCCATCAGGCGAATTTGTTATGCTTTAGCCAAAATGCTTCAAGTGACCCGACCAACTCCGTGAGTTTTTCACTGGAGCTCGGTTTCACCATATAGGCGTTGGCACCGAGATCGTAAGCTAGAGCGATATCGTTTAGTTCAGAGGAGGAAGAAAGAACTGCGATAACAACTCTTTTGAGAATTGGCTGTTGCCTTATCGTGGAAAGCACCTCGAATCCAGTTTTCACTGGAAGGTAGGAAGTGGATGAGCCGTTCGATCGGCAAAAAGCTCCAAACCCATTAGGTAATCAATCGCCAACTGACCATTTTCCAGATGACGGAGCTCGTTTTTTACGCCTGCCAATTTGAAGCATCGTTGCAAGATAAAGAGATCGTCTGGATTATCTTCCACTACAAGAACCGGGCGTGAATAGGGGCTCATCTGTTACGTGCTTTTAGAAGTTCGATCCACATTTTTGTTCCATTGCCGAGGCTCGAGTCAACTCCAATCCAGCCCTGCATATTTTCAACAGCTTTCTTGGCTATCGCGAGGCCCATCCCCGTGCCTCCAAATTTCTCTGCCATCCACTTGCTCGAACATTTCAAATATTCGATCGTGATTACTGGCGTCGATCCCGATTCCGTTATCCGCAATCCATAATTTAACAGTTAAATCCTTGGACTCCGTCCATATCTTGATTTCAGCTGTGTGGTCTTTCGGAACAAACTTGACCGCATTCGTTAGAAGATTCGACACGACTTGAGTTAGGACCGACGGATGTCTTAGAACGGCTTCCAGAGGACGCTTGACATCAAATTTGGCACGAGAGCTTTGAAAGGTGGGATATCGAGTCAGATATATCGTTCACGAGTTCGTCCAAATCGACCGGAACAATTGCCTGTTGGTCCTTGCTCACCTTGCTGTAAGTCAACACATCTTGAATTAGGACATCCAGTCGTTCGGCAGCCTTGGAAATTAATTCGGACGACCAGCTCACGTTCCTCCTTCCCATACTACCGGATCAATTACGGGGGAGGCGGCATTTTTTTCGGTCGGGCTCCAGACGAATACCAAATCAAAACGCCATTGTTTGACATTGAGCATCTGGCTAATTTGCTTGGTCCGTTAGACGGCTATGAATTCGCACATCTTGCCCGTAACAGCAAGGCCTAGAGGCACGTTTCCCAATGGAAACCCCAAGCCCATTTTCGAAGCTCAATGTCTCGCAATAATAACAGGGACGTTCTTGGCGGAGGAACTTGCATTGCGATCCCCTGGCACTGAATGAAAAATCTCCGCAAGTGCGGTGGCGAATTTTGACAAACGCACCGGCTTTTCCACCACTGCAAGGGCTCGTAATTCGCTGACATTTGGCTATGACATCGGGCGAAGGAAAGCCGGTCATAACGATAACAGGCAGAGTTTCCAGGCCCGTAATGGAACGCATAATCGCCAAGAATTCGAGGCCACTGATCCCAGGGAGGTTAATGTCTAGGAAGACAGCCAAAAGATTCGATTTAAGAGTGTCATCAGGCGCCTGCAACTTCGCCAACGCCTTTAGTGGCTCAGCGAGGAAAAGGATATGGTCGTTAAAGCTCGTGTTTCTCAGTTCGCGCCTGAGAACTTCCTGATCGACAGGGTTATCCTCGATTACAAGAACTTGTATATGGTCGATGGACGAACGCATAGTTTTCACCGCAGTGTACGTGGTGACGGCAGCAACAAAAGCTAATTTCGGTCGAAGGTATCAAAAGTTATGGTTAATCTTGTCGCCGCCAAGCGCCGGTTTTGCCACGGCACGCTATATGCAAATGCTTATTAAAAATGGACGCTAATAACTCTTTCGATGCACTACGGCTTCTGGGATCTACGTATTTTGGAATCGAATGCAAATCTGGCAAGGGTTCGCACTGCCGCTGTATTTCGATGATACGCGGAATTCGTTGGTGAAGCAATTTGGGGCGTAGTTACCGTTGCGGACGATATACAGTGGCCTCCCGTCATTTCGAGATATTCGTCGGAACAAGTACAAGCAAGGAGAAAACGTGATTGCAGGTTCACATTCGGCGTGGATCACTTTTGCGTTTCGCCGTGATTTTTATCGGTTCGCAAATTAAGTAAGTCCAGGTGTTTAGAGCGAGCGCGCTTAGGAATTGCGAGTCGAATGAGCAGGGCACAAGACCTGCGAGGGTTGCCCTAAAGGGAGAGGAACTCATGAGCCAGACTGTCAGCGACTTCTTGATTCAACGCATAAATGATTGGGGAATCCGGCGAATCTATGGATTTCCGGGCGATGGAATTAACGGCATCATAGGAGTCAGGCTCTTGCGGAAGCGATGCGGATCTTCCAGCGTCAGCAGAAACGTCGGCGCGATCAGTGTGCCCACGCCCTTGATTCTGTTTCAGCAGCGCCACCTGCGGATAACTCTGCTGCGCCAGCGTTTCGATCCGGTCGTTGCACTCAGCGATCTGCTCGCTCAGCATTGCCAATCTGGCCCGCACGCAGAATGGGGAACTGCTCAACACGCTGCAAGCAGCATTCAAATATATCGAGACGGAGTCCTTCCAAAGCACTTTCCAAGGCCTGTTTTCCGAGATCAATCTGGCGTCGGACAAGCTCGGCAAGAAATACGAAGAGCGCAACGCCAAGCTCTGCACCATCATTCAAAAAATCGCCGAAGGGTTAACGTGTATGGATGCATGTATGTATGCTTTATGTATGTATGTATGCATCTATGTATGTATGTATGCATGCATGCATGTAGGTATGCATGTATGTATGTATGTACGTGTGCATGTATGTATGTATGTATGTAT
>CAVURW010000050.1:0-53965 GCA_963743595.1 uncultured Verrucomicrobiae bacterium | reverse complement strand
TGTCCTTTGCCACCCTGTTCCAGATGTTGTTGTTGCTCTCTCTCTCTCTCTCTCTCTCTCCTCCTCCTTCCTTTGCCTCGCCCTCCTGCCCTCCTTCGCCGCCGCCCGATGGTCGCTGGCGTTATCCTGCACGTCGTTCGCAATTGAGCTAATGAGAAATCTTTCGAGCTAAATCGGCTTGCGAAAACACACGCGCTTCGCCGACAATCTTCCCGCCCAAATCCCCCACTTCCGATCCACAAACAGCCCTCTCCCGAAGCTCAATCTGTTCACTTCTCAACCGATCTCACCGGCACCATCTCCACTTCACCAACTGCATCCAGCTTCACACCCTAAATGCTCCTCAAAATCAGCCTTCCCAATTTCTGCCCCGTCCCGATCTCGCCGACAACCCCGCACAAAACCCGGAGCCTCAAAACTCTCCGAATTCATCCTGCATCCCACGGACACCAACCCCTTAGCTTTTAGTAAGGTGTTTGTGAAAGAATTTGAGACAGAAATGTTCCTGAAAATGTGACGCTGATTTTACTCGAATTGGAAAGCCATTGGAAAAGCATGTTCCGAAAATTGAGACAAAAAGCGCAGTCAATTGAGACCGCAACGAGACCCGAAAGTGGAAACGACAAGTGATTTGAAAGCGACGCCGACAATACTTCCAAAAGTCAATCCGTGAAGAAAACCGTGGTGACTTCCGTTACCCCCTTTATAGGACTAAACCGTGATCTTTCTGAGAGCGAGGAGGTGGCCAGAAATAGTCAACAAAAAAGAACTTGGTGTCGCAGTGGGGAATCGGTAGGCGGGTGACTACCCGGTGATCGTAGTCTGTCTAAGCAGCGACATTTCGAGACGATGTCCAGGGCCCACCATGATCCCTATTGAAATCTCTTAAGCTCGGCGCACACCCTGTAGCATGTTGTCTGGTTGTGTATGGCTCAGCACATATCGCGTCGCATTTGCCATGGAGAACATATTTAGTTCCGGGGTTGCGTGCATAGGAAGACGGAACGGATCGAGGAGCTGAAGAAGGCGGAGCCGAGTTGGGGCGTGAAACGGATCGCGCAGGCGCTGCGCCGGATGTTTTGGCTACCGGGAAGTGCGGAAACGGTACTCCGACTCCTTTTCTTCCGACATAACACTCCTCTATCGTTGGAGTGTCACCCCTTTTTACTCCGCCCTTGGTCCTATTAACTGTTAGGACGTCCAGGTCACCGTTTGCACCTGGCCTACAGAGATGGGATTGCGCGGCTGATCGGCAATCTCACCTCCACCGAACAAGAGCCCTACGTTGTGAATGGCTTCGCTTATGAATTAAAGTGTGCTGCCTTGCTGGAGAATCAGGTGCTTTTACCTCGAAGGTTGGACAATTGCGTGTTATTGCATTCGGCTATCCATTCAAGTTGGTTAAGGCATTGGAAAAAGGCCCAATAAGCGCAGAAAACTTACCATTTTACGAGATATTCCAATGTTGACCTCACGGTCGTCGATTAAGCTTCAAACGTTCAAACGTATACCACATTAGTTGCAAATCCACGAACAAAGCTTTGAATGGGGACAATCGAGCAGTTCTTCAATATTTTGCTTCCCTTTACAATGAGGGATGGGAGTAGATCCAAAGTTGATCTTGGTTATGGCACCAAATGGTAGTAGCTCTGGTCCCACTCGGCCATTTTGGAGTATTTGAAGAACCTTCCTGGCGGTGGACGTGGAGTGAAACTGGCAAAGCAAATTGTGAGTTTTCAAAGCCGGAGTCTTGCATGATCATTTGCCTTCCTGAAAAGCCCTTGCATGATCCTGATCGGATCGCCTTAGCCCGCGAAAATGCCCAGGCTACGGCGCGTTTATTGCAACCAACTGTTTTGATCGGGAAACGGCAGGTCTCCCTGGTGCTCCTAGGTAAGGAAACCAGCGAAGAGAAATCATCCCATTTGAAAAAAACTTCTGCAAATGCATTCCCTCTCCGCTTTACTACAGAAGTACTGTACGGCGGCAAGCTAATAGCAAGCACGATTGATTGCTTCATGCCCAAGGAATAAAGGTAAGAATTTATGCCAAAACCACTCGTCTACTTTTTTTATAGAACTCCATATGAAGACCTCCTCAGCAGGCGACGAATAAAGCTGCGGGCATCGAGCATATTGGAATGGTTCCAGCAAGGTTGGGATCAAGCGACACAATCGGATAATGACCTGTACGATTGGGTGAGCGACGAGTGTGGCGGAAGGGTGTACGGCCTATCGAGCATCTTCGAGGCGGCCCGGGAAAAAAAGCTGGATCGCCCCCTGACGTGGGAGCAACTTTACGATCTATTGTCGAAACACTTACACGTCCAAGGACATGCCTCTGAATGCATCCAGATGGATGCCCATAGTTTGCGGGTGAAAACCGACGACGATGAGTCTGATCTGGCCTATTACTTAATTGAAACTTAGCATTAGGTTATTCTGAACCAGCCCCAAGGGCACTGGTAGGCTATTATAAAACTGCAGATTTTGGGTATATTGAAACAACGCCAATGGAAGTGGTATATCTCTTCACTGATTTTGACGAACTACGAGAAGGAGCTTCCGAAAGAGAAGGAACTTTTGAACCCGCTGTAGCACCTAAATCAGTATTGCCAAACGGCAATAAGCCAGGAGCGCTTTACGGTTGTTTTTTAACGTTCTACGACTCAGGTTCCCTGGAATTGGAGGGGCCCTTTTGTATCTCCGGAATTCGTCTGGAGGATACCCTCGACTATTTGCGTACAGTTAATCCCTGTACAGGCCCGGAGCGACCACGGGATAAAGAACGGCTGGCCGCTTGGCCACGAGAACTCCGCTGGATGCGGGGTTTTATTGAAGATACGGACACGGATTTGGTAGAGCTGTTTCAGCGTTCGGTACCCTGGATGCAAGACGATACCCCAAATGTTGATGGTCCGCGCGATAAAGGACGAGTCCTGCTTCAACAGCATATTGAAGCCCAGAAGAAAAAGAATCGAATCGGTGCCGGAGATCCCAGTAAATCACGCTTCATAAAAGAAGATCATTTCTTTCTATTCTGTGGTCATCAAAACGATGATTGGGGCGGTCCCGAAACCATAACCTACTTTCAACTTTTTCTCTTTGATGATTTATGGGCTAGTGCTAATTCGGCTTTAGCAAATTCCATCTTGCGCTACACAAAACATTGGGATCCTTTTCACTACAAATGAAACACCTATGCCAAAACCATCCGTTTACTTATTTTATAGAACGCCTTATGCAGGCCTACTAAGCAGACGATTAATTAAACTACGCGCGTCGAGCATTTTGGAATGGTTCCAGCAAGGTTGGGATCAAGCGATGGAATCGGATAATGACCTGAACGATTGGGTACGTGATGAGTGTGGCGGAGACGTGTATGGCCTAGAGAGCATATTCGAAAAAGCCCGTGAAAGGAATTTGGATCGTCCCCAGACCTGGCAACACCTAAATGTCGAAGGGCGTGCCTCTGAATACATCAAAATGGATGCCCAAAGTTTGCGGGTGAAGACCGACGACGATGAGAATGATTTAGCCATCTGTCTGGAATCAACTCCAGAGTCAGTTGAGTACCTGTTTACGGACTTTGATATCCTTAAGGTGACGGCATCCGAGTCCCGCAGGGAACTTTTAAACCCGCTATACCTCTGAAATCGATTTTGTCGAAGGGCGATAAGTCAGGAGCCATTTATGGTTGTTTTTTAACCGGTTTTTTAACTGGTTCCCTGAGATTGGACCCCTTCTGTATCCACGGAATTCGTCTGGGAAATACACTCGAGTATCTGCGAACCCTAAATCCGTGTACGGGTCCTGAGAAACCGCAGCACGCAGAACTGCTGGCGGATTGGCCCCGAGAACTCCGCCTGCTGCGTGGTTTTGTGGAGGATGGAGACAGCGATCTGATGGAGCTTTTTCGGAGATCAGCACCCCTAATTCCCGACTACGGAACGCCAGATCTAAATGGTCCCCGCGATGCCGTGCGGGTGCTCCACCAGCATCTTAAGGCTCACCTGGAAGATCAGAATAAAAAATGGCGAAGGGCTGGCAGAGATAAATATCGTTACGTTCAAGCAGACCATTTCTTGCTATTCTGCGGGCCTAATGGCGATGGTTGGTGCGGTCCCAAGGGCCCTAACTACTTTCAACTGTTTCTCTTTGATGATTTATGGGCTAGTGCTAATTCGGCTTTGGCAAATTCCATCTTGCGCTACACAAAACATTGGGATCCGTTTCACGGCTAGCCTACTCTTATATCCTACAATGAGCCTATTCGAACTCTTTACCGACAAGGCTACCTTATCGTATTTCATCCGCCCGACCAGATCGTTAGGCTCCTGGAGCTTCACTACGAGCTTCTGCTTGAGCAGAATCAACGGGTAACCGACTCTGAAACAATCTCCTATTTAAAGCACTTCTCCGGGGGTGGGAGAGCGGGACAAATTGCCAAAACTTCTGAAACAAATACCAAACCATGATCCCACACAATAATAAAACCTGGAGCGAAGCGTTCCGAAAAATCATTCGTTCCAAAAAGAAAGGGGCCGCTCGCGATCAAGCTCTGGATGAATTCAAAGCGGAAACAAGAGGTTTAATTGAGCAGGGGTTCAACGAACTGTCTTTGGTTGAAATCCTTTCTTTACAGAGTGTCGAATTAGAAAAGATTGATAGGGAAAAATCCGAAGCCTGCATTGGTGAAATAATCAAGATCTATGAGGATCGAGTGACTCGTTCGGCTGTTAATCTCGTAAATCTTTTGTCCCATCGGGCACTGGATGAACTGAGAGCAGGACGAATCGATTCTGGAATAAAGTTCGCCGACAAAGCCTTACAGTTCCAAGTGTTGATCGGAACGCGAGATGATAACGGTCTTTTGGAACACGTGTTTAAGGAGCTCAATAAATGGAGACAAAAGGAAGCCATGGCGAGATATGAGAAGCTGAGGAAGGAACAGCCTCCAGAGGCGAAGTGATATCCGATTGGAGCCGTAATCATGCCAAAAGATCCTGAGCTTGAAAAGCTTCTGGAGGAAAAGCCGGAACTGGCTGAACTCGCCAAGCTGATCCACAACATGCAGATTGCTTCGTCTAACAAAGGAATCTCACCGGAAGTTGTAGCCGAGATTGAAGCGATGCGCGTGGATATGAATGCGCTGTATGCAAGACCTCCACAGAGTCCTCATCCCAAAATTGTTTTAGATGCTGCTTTAAAGAACCATGTGGCTACTTTTTTGAAGGGAAAGGGCTACAAGATTATGCTGACTGCGCTGCACAGAGGTGAGCTTGGTAAATTCACCTTCGGTCAGCCAAAAATGCCATGCCTTTTTAATGCGTTGGAATGTAAGTTTTGCATTAATTTGGGTGTGGATTGGAAGCCTCTTGAAGAATACCGATTCTCCTGGCGTAGCCGTCCCGCGACTCCGTCAATCGATCCGTGTGGCTGTTTCTTTCAACGCCGCCTGACTAAAGACTCGGGCCGTTCCGATCATTGTTGGAACTTTCGTTCCGAGACGGATTCCGATTTTGTCGGCAAAGATGTGGTCGAAACCTTGAGCCAGTTCGGGCTTCCCTGGTTGGCGGCCTGTTGCGATGTCGAGTGCCAGATGGATGTATTTGGACCGGGCTACGAATTTAAAAGGGATGAGTTGATAAAATTTCTCGATTCCAGGAAACAAAAGAATTCGTAAAACCCTATCCGTGTAACCGGCACTCAGGTCCAAGTTCCTTCAAATACAAAATCGGGCGCACTTATTCAGACGAAGTAGGCAACGCAGAGAGGGCGCGTGGCTCGAAAAATTCATTGACCAGCTTAGCCGCTGGGGGAGGTGTGAATTGGAACAATGACGGGGCCACGTATTTATTCAGTATCCAATTCGAGTAAATCGTAGTTTTCGACATAGTCATGTTTTTCATCATGTCTTGGATTGCAGCGGGTATGGGAGGAGCTTCTATTCCCGCATTTTCCGGAATATCAGGCATAGTCATACCCGAAATCGTTGACATTTCTTTCAGAATAACGGGTGCAGGGCCATCAGCGATCCAGTAATATAAGGTATGGAAGGAAGAGACTATTTGCAGGTGCGTCACTGATACGCCTCCCACTTCCTCACTGCCTAGGCAGCTACTTTCCAGGATGCCTAGATCTAATTTAGCCAGCGGATCCTCTTGTAGAAAACCGAAACTAACTGTAGGGAATATCCCACTGACGGTCATCATATTGATTGGTTCGACAACCTCCTCGATCGTCTTTGGCGCGTTTTTTGACGTGTATTTTTCTAAGATTGGCACATAGACAACCTGAGTTTTTCCATCAGATACAAGGCTACCACACGGCAAGCCTGTCGTCTGCACCATAGAAAACGAAGAAGGTCTCTCCATGGCCACGTGGAAACTTCCATTCATAGCATTCGCCAATCCGATGGTGTCAATGTGTGTGCTCACCGCGAGATCAACTTCAAAAGCCTTTAATCCTTTGTAAAAATCTAATACCTTTTGAATTAGCTCTCGCACGTTAGGGTCCAGAGGGCGGAAAGTAGTGGGTAGGTTCATATGGGTTAGGGGAGTATTATCCGCTTTGAGTGAACTATAACAAAAGGTACTCTCGTAATGCTTGAGCCGCAAACCGAATAAATGCCCGTTCAGAGTCGAGTCGCGGAGACTTTATCAGGGCCCCAGCAATTCTCCTGTATGACTCCAAAACGAAAAGGCTATCGGGCAAAACTCGAAGCGACCATTTCCCAGGCGATCGATTTATTGCAGCAGGCGAGACGAAATGGAGAGATCCAAGATGGGGACCGGACTCATCCCTTGTTTCAGCGCTTGGAGCAACTCTGCGAAAGAAAGGTAAAGGCAAGAGGGCGGGCCATTCGAAGGCTGAAGAGCTTGGACAAGCTCGCGGAGCACTGGAAATCATATAGGCAAATGAGCTGTAGCGGAAAGCTGCACGGCGAGGAATTTGAAAAGTATCGAGAGCTTAGTCTTCATTTCCTCGACCATCCTCACCCTGAAGTCACTCGATTGGAGAAACTGTATGGTGATCGCTTAAAAGCTATTCTCCAGCGGGTAGAAGCTGCCGTCAAACCGCCTGTTAAAGTCTGCTACAGCGCTTACAAGATGGATGATACCTGCTGCCCGGTGGATAATCTTGATGAAGTTGCCGTTTCTGGGAGAGCTGTTTTCAACTACGATCTTCAGGATGTTCGACCTTATCGCAGCCCGATCGTGGAGAATCCCACCTGGATGCAGGTCGCCCAATTTGCCAATGAAATGATACTGAGTTGTGAGCTTGAGGAGCACATTTTTTTAGATGGTATCGAGGTAGAGAGGGAAGCTAATTTCATCAAGGAAGTGCATTTCGGAATGGGTTCTTAAGTAGTCGATTTAAAATACTGAACTGGAACCTCAGGGTGAAAACAAGGTAGCGTACTAAAACAGAAAATGAATCTTGAAGAAAAATGGGATGCTATTTTGGAAGCAGCCGACGGATCGGCCTGCCTGCAATTTTTATTAGGGAGCACCAATGAGCCCCATAGTTGAACTGCTGGTGACGGCCACTGCGGAAGGATACTGCAACCTCATTGGAGGGATGCCTAATCTACCACTCCTTTCCTAAGTTTCTGTACACTAACATCTTATTACGCAACCGTCACGGACAAAGAGGTAAGGTTTGGGAGGAAAAGGTAACCACTTGCTATGCTTTTGCTAGGAGAATTGGTATGCATTTAAAGCGTGAGCCCAAGGCCGCAATTTCAAATCCTCTATCAGGCACCAACTGGCAGATTAGAGATCTTACCCAATCCTGGGCCAGTCGGGTTAGAGCAGAGGTCCGTGTTAGGGTGTGCATTACGGCACTTTGGTGCTCGTAAGTACCGTCGAGGGTTACCTCTAAAACTAGAGGCCAGGGTCGGAACCGAATTCACCTGCAATTCCACGATCACTTTGACCAATCTTCGGAGGTAATCAACTTAATTCGACCCAATCGACTTTAACTTAAGTTGCAGAATATTAATAGGATGGACACGGACGGCATCTTTTCCCACTTTACTAGCTACGACGAGAATGTAAGACCATCCGATGATTCTTCATCTCTCCGGGAAGGGGTTCCAATTCCTCGCGGCCATCCAGATACATTCGCAACTAAATATAGCAGTGAAGGGTTCGAGCAGTTTGCTGTTTGTTTAAAGGTTTCATTTGAAAGAATGGAATCAAAAGGCCCTCATAAACGGAATTCTACGGCGTCGACTCTTGGGCGACCCTATGGAAGTCTACAAGCGCTTTTCCGGGCTCTACGACCGACTTGCTAGTTTTACGATATGACCGCAAAACGGGCACTTGATGATCTGCCGACGTTTCACTAATTGATCGAAATAGCTCTTACTGTAGATCCTCCTCTCGCCACACTGGCAACAATGCTTCCACCCTTCTTTCTTATTTATCAGCAGTGGGCGCTTTGCACGGGGTGGCGAATCGAGTAGAGTCATGGATCAGATTTATGGGCTAGAATTCTCTAGCACAAAACGCGTTTGGCGGGAATGAATACATTTACCTTTGTCACCACCGATCCGCGCCTGTTGGAGATGGGCAGCCTGGTCAAATCACCTGTCAAGCTCAGTACGGGGCCGATGTACCATTTTCAAGGTATTGCCAGGGTAGTTGCACTGGATCGATTTACCGTTGGGGAATGGCACGTCCGAGGGAAAGTTGAAGACCCTTCGGGGCCCAGCATTAATAACATTGAAAGAGACCATAAGGAGCTGTCATAAAACGGCCTTTATGAGCACTCATCCCGGGTTCGACTCGTCCTTCACGAAGCAATTGATAATCGCTGGTTGATCAACAGAAATGCTCCTCTCTGCAAAGGCCCTTGGGGCCTTACCGTAGTCATCCTTTACTTCCAGGTCGGCTCCTCTAGAAATCAATAGCTTAACAATTTCAGCGGGGCCTCGCCATGCAGCAAAGTGTAATGCTGTCGAGCCTTCTTCGCATCGACGGTTAATCTCGGCTCCTGCCTCAAACAGCAGCTTGATCACAGCAATCCGTTTGGATGTTTCAGCCCCACTTTGAGCCACGTACCAAAGAGAGGTATTTTCGCCCGCGTTAATGTCGGATCCGTGGTCAATTAAGTAGCGAACCAATTGAACATTTGCCATTCGAGCCGCTACATGAATTGGAAGAAATTGAAGATCGGGGGATTCCGTATTTTTTAAACTCGGTTCGGCTTCAAGAATGGAAATCGCCTTGGCCGTTTCGCCTAGGCGAATCCATGTCCACAGATTGGGGCTTGCTCCGGCGGAGAGAAGTTGGCCGATAATCTCTTGGTCGATTGTTTGGTTTGGCGAGTCGATCAACCCTCCGTAAAGATCCAAGGGCATGAAACCTTCCCCGTCTTTGATATTTGGATCGGCACCATGCTCGATGAGCAGTTTGACTATTCTTGCCGATGACTTGGAAACGGCTAGATGGAGGGGCTTTCTGGGAGCACTGCATTGATTCGGATTGAGGCCACGAGTCAGTAAAAGGCGTGTTAGCTCCAAACTCTGCATCTGGAATATAACCACCGGCCAGAGATCTATATCGAGTAGGCCAGGATGCCCATCCAGAATTCGACATACTTCATTCAGATCGGCATTCTTAATTGCATGAAGAAGAGTTGATTTATTGATGATAATATCGTGTAGCAGTTCTCGATGAAAGGCAATAAATATTGTATCCTGAAAATTCCATTTTTGTTCAGGCTTGAAATGGCAGGTTCACCCGGTAAACGCATACTTAAACGCTGCATTGAGCAATCCCCAACAGCTGATCATATCGGCAATAAAGAATAGATAAACCAGATATCACACCCACTTGGATCGGGGAAAAGCCAGGCCTCGCCCGATTCCATTTCCAATCCAGCCCAGTAAAGGCGCATCGGGGGTGGCCCGTTCGTGTCCCATTTGAATTCCCGTGGTGAGCGAACTCCGTAAGTCTGGCAATTTAACCCACATCCTTTTGCTTACGGCACGGGACACAGTGGAAGATCGACCCAGCCTGTCGGAGGCGAGTTTGGTGTAAAGCCTCGTGCATCAATCACCCGTCACATATTGACAGGCCGCTCGACTATGACCTCAATGTGTTTTGGAAATACTTCTTTGAGTTTTTTGATCAAGGAGGCTCCATTGCATGCCAAAACCTTCAGCCCGGGATGATCTCTGAAACCCTTTAATTCGTCGTATTTTAATAAAGGGCATCCTGAGATATAAACTCCTTCCAACGCAGTAACCGCTTGCAAACTACTGATTTGATGCAAACCTAAAGCCTTATCGATAACAATGCGTTTTAGAGGGAAGTCTTGCGGTAAGTGAGGAAATTCTTTCATTCCAGAAGACTCCAACGAAAAGTTCTGTAAGTACGGAAATGTCTGTATAAACGAGTAATCCGTGACTGTCTTAGGACAACAAAGCTCGAATACTCGTATGTTGTAATGGGATAAACTACTCATATTAAATGAGGCAGTTGCTCTTAATCTCAAAGTACCGAGTTTGACAGGAACGTCTAAAACACCGGAGGGACAGCGAAGAACTAATTCATCCAAAGTCTCAAACGTGCGCAAATCTTTAATGCTCCCCAGATTCGAACTTCGATCGAGGCACGAAATAGCAACCTTCTTAGGTCGGAAGGTTTTGGGTACTGTAGTGAAATCGACATGTGTATTAGGTTGTAACAAAAGCGTCAACACCTCGCATTTCTTGAATGCAGATAAATAATCAAACGATGGCAATGGATCTAAATACTCGCTAGCATCTATCACAATTCCTCGCGAATTTTGGAAACTTTCCATTACATCGAGTGGTCGAAAGGCCGTTGGTCCAAAAAATCGCTTTAATCTAATTGTCATAGCCAATTACGCTGTCAAGTTACTTCAACTTAAAAATTGGTTGGAACTTTCGCACACTGTTGACGAATTAAGTTATTGAGGAATTGGCTTCCATCGGGTATCGATCCGCCCGAAGTTGTGTGTGATAGAAGGGGACGAAGCGCACCCAGTATTTTAGTTAGAACATCTAGGTATGTCAATAACATGTATCGCTCCAATGATCTGAGCGCTGTAGACCCTACATAAAACCCACCGTAGGTTAACGTCGCAGCAAGCGGTTCGTAGCCATTGAGTCCTGCCGCTAATGCTGCAACGTATCCGCGACCGGCAGACTCCGCCGTCGGCTGTTGTCCCCGCTGGCCGTCGGTTTGAGGAGCACGGAAATAAATCCCCAAAGGCAACATACAATTCCTCCAGGCTTTTGAGTTGCGCCAATTTCGTCAACATCGACTTCTTGGCGCTTCCAAATAACAGATGGCTAAATCCTTTCAGAAACGGTTCGTTTTTGTGTGGCATAAATCATTCTGCATGAATGAGTTGCGATTGCAATCATTCCTTAATAGAACCACTTAACTTAACGCCATTCATGCCTGTCCCCTTTGATTCTTTTCGGCCCGCAGCTGTGCAACGGGGCGATGTCTTCGTGCTAATTCTTCGCTCTGAACCACCCATCAGCAATCAGCACCCTGAAAACCTATGTAGATTTTGCTCCTTTTGCACGGAATATGCCTATCTCCTTTGATTCTTAAAGGGCTATTTGGCGTCAGGAAATCTATCGACTAAATACTTTAACACCGCCTCAACTATAACTTGCTCTGAGTCTCCAATAAGCAAACTATCTTTCACTAGTCCAGGTTCTTCAGAAAATAGCCTGTGTTGCGCATATTACTTCGAGATGATTGAGCGCGAGAAATGTGGTGATATTAAACAGTGGGAATCTCTCGATTTGTTGCCTCAGCGATAAAAGGTCGAGATGCGCATAGTCAAAATCCAGGGTTACCAGAGTGATTTTGTGTTTTTCCGTTATGCGAGACAGAGCCTCAAAGTCTAATTCAGAAAGAGGTACTCGTATATCTATACGAAGTTTGCAATTGGAATCGAGCGCAGGCCACGATTCTTCATCTTAAAATCCAAATCTAATTATTTCGTTAAAAATGACTTCGTTCATGATACCTTCCTATAAATGACCACACTTTTTAAGAATATAATTAAAGACTTTAGATCTCAAGCCAATGACAAGCCCAAGCCCTTGAACTTAAAACATGACCCTTGGCCAAAGATTCCAGCGCAAAACGACATTCCCGTCGGTCTGGCACGAACCGTTCGGAGAAAGGAGGGTGAAGCCCGTTACCGGCGTAAGAGTGATGTGTGCCAGGGCCAGGGCTGAGCCGCTGGATGCTGCATTCTTGCCCGTCACTTGAAATCGGAAACAATTGTTCGCCGGTTTTAGGAAAGTCACCTCGCCGATCGAAATCACGGGGGAGTTGGCAGCTGAGCTATAACAATCGACCGGATCGCCCACCGGATCGCCACTCACTTGAAGTTGGAAAATGCCCTTGTCGGGTCCTCTGAGCAGACCAACATCCAGCCGATAAGTTCCCGGTTGATCGACCTGGATAAAGAACTCCCCCCACGTACCCGCTTTTCCCGCCAGAAGCTGACTGATGGCCGTCCCGTCTGGATTCTCCTGCCGGAGAAGTTGATTGGGCGGAAAGGAATTGAAGGGAAGCTCGGCACATAACTCGGATATTGCCTGGGTACTCTGCTCCTCCGCAGGAAGAAGGGAGCTTCCAAGTGGCGCTAAAAGTAATAGGGCGATAGTTATGGTTAGTTTTGAGTTCATAAGAGGATTTCAGACGCCTCCAATTACATCGGGCCGTTTCCAGGCCCAGGCGTGCCCGGGGCCAAGCCCCAGCTTTTATTCGGCTGCGGACCCAGTACCAGCTCGAGCCGCCCACCTGCGGCGATCTCCCCGTAGTTCAGCCAGCATCGGTTGAACGGCTGGTCGTTGAGTGTCGCGGACTGAATATAGATATTTTCGGGCGATTGGTTCTTCGTCGTGATCGTGAAGGTGCCGCCCTTGGTATATTTCGGGTCGAGCGTGAGCGTGACCTTGTCGAACAGCGGCGTGAAGACTTCGAAGCGGGGGTCGCCTGCGCAGTTCTGGTGCAGGCCAATGGCGGCGAGGACGTACCAGGCGGACATTTGGCCACAATCGTCGTCGCCGGCCATGCCCTCAGGGCCGGTGAGGTAGACCTGCATCGATTTGCGCACCCATTTCTGCGTCAGCCATGGTGCGCCGGCGCGGTTGAACAAGAGGGAGATCAGCTCGGTTGGTTCGTTGACCGGATTGTTATACCAATTCCACCGGCTCCACGTGCTGAAGTCCGGCGTGCGCTCGAAGAAGTCGCGCAGCTTGGCAATGAAAAGATCCTTACCGCCGTCGAGCTGGATCATGCCGGGAACGTCGTAATAGACCGTCCAGCCGGCCTGGTAGACGGTCGCTTCGCGCGTTGTTCTTTCCTCGATCAATCCGGTCCACGGTACAAATTTCCCGTTGCTATCTTTGGCGCGGAACCAGCCTTTCCATTCCGGCTTAGCATCCGTGCCGGCGGGGTCGTAGGTCCATGGCACGTCGGGATCAAAGATCAGTTTATAGGAGGCCGACTGCTGCTGGTACTTCGCGGCGTCATCCTTCTTGCCCAGCGACGCTGCGAGCTGCGCCAGGTTCCAGTCGTCCAGCCCGTACTCGGTCGTTTCTGAGATGTTGCCCGGATTGTAGCCGGTGGGCGCGTAGCCGAATTTCTGCACCGAGTTGACCGAATCCTCATAGGCCTTGGCGACATCGAAATTGCGGATGCCCTTATGGTAGGCGTCGTTGATGATGGCGACCTCCGGATTGCCGATCATGATTCCGCTGTAGTAACCCATGATTTCCCAGCGATCGTAATAATGGGTGCCGTTGGTCTCGGCGAGGCTGAGCATGCTATTGATCTGGTCGTTGACTACGGTAGGATCGATCAATGTCAGCAAAGGAAATTCACTGCGGTAAACGTCCCATCCGCTGAAGATCGTGCGGTTGGTGAAGCCATCGGCATGATGCGGTTTGAAGTCGCCGCCGGGATAATTTCCATCCACGTCCTGATCGATTTGCGGGAATTGCAAGGCGCGGTAGAGAGCGCTGTAGTAAATTGTCTTATTGTCTTCGGTGCCTCCCTCCACCGCGAGCCGACCCAGTTCCTTCGACCAGGTGTCGCGCGCCTGTTGATGGACCTTGTCGAAATTCCAGTCGGGGATTTCCGCGGCGAGATTAGCCCGGGCGGCGGCGAGGCTGACGAAGGAGATGCCGCCCTTGACGAGCACCGTGTCGTTGGCCTTTGTGGGAAACTCACTGTAGAACCCAAGGTGAGTGCCCTCCATTTCCTTGGCGTCCGGAGTCACCTGCGCGGCTTTGCACGCATCGACGAAATCCTTGTTGCTGGTGTTGATCGTGCGGCTCATCTTGAAACCGGGCGCCGTCCAAGCCGGCGGTAGCGTGGCGCTCCACATGCCGGACTTGACGAAGGGTTTGCTGAACTCGAGATGGTAGTAGGCTGTGTAGGTCGCGTGCCAGCCTCCCCCGGACGGCGTGTAGTCGATCTGGCCTTCAATCGTGTGGTCATCCACCACTGTGCAGGTCTGATGTAAGGACGTCCCTCCGTTGCGGTGGGCGAGGTCAATCTGAATGCGCGACTGTGCGTTCTCCGGAAACGTGAAGCGCAGAATGCCGCTGTGCGGCGCAACGGTCATTTCCGCGCGCGTCTGGTACTCGTCGAGCGTGACGGCGTAATAGCCTGCAGTCGCTTGCGGTCGGTTTCAGGAAATTCGAACCATATCGCAAGCCGGGCTTACCACCGCTCCCAAAGGTGCTAAGCGGGCCGGTGGTCGGCGTGACGAGGACGTTCCCGAGCTCGCCGCCATCAGCGCCGCCCAGATGGGTGAAGCTGAAGCCCAGGATGAATTTGGCGCCGTAGCGATAGCTGATGTTTCCCCCTTCATCTGGGCTGAGCTTCACCATGCTGAACGGGACGCAAGCGCCGGGAAAATCCTTGCCATTGTGGCCGGTGCCGATGAAGGGATCGACATAGTCAACGGCCTCCTTGGCGCCAAGAGGCTGAAAACAAATACAGAGAACAGGCAGAATGGCAAGGATCCAGCAGCGGAAATTAGATTTAGTGAACATAAGATATCGTTAGAACTATTGTTTTTCTATTTATACGGAGTTACAGAATAGGGCAAATCTTTGGTCTCAACGGAACGGATTTTTGGGTCTGGCCCCATTTCTACATTTACTACGCCGCCTTGCATAATGTCAGCGTAGGGAACCCCTGCCTGTGTGTAGTCGCTGCCATTCAAGGTGCGGCTTTGCACATAGACATTTTTGTCGCTATTGTTGGCAGCCGTGATGACAAAGTTTTTAGCGTTGGGGAGATGCAAGGTAATTTTCGAGAATAGGGGGCTGGTAAAAAGGTAATTTGGAGTGCCGGGACAAAATGGATAAAGGCCAACTGAGCTGAGGATGTACCAGCTAGCCATGGAGCCATTATCCTCATCGCCGGGAAAACCCTTGGGACTCGAATTGTACATCTCCGCACAAACGCGCCGCGTCCAATATTCCGTCTTCCACGGCTGGCCAGCCGCAGTGAAAAGATAGAGATTATCGAAAGAGGGCTGATTGGACTGAGCATATTGCCCAAAATGAGACGAGGCCATCTCCGTCTCTTCATGGATGACGTGACCATAGCCGCCTACGTGAAAAGTGGGCGGTGTTGCCAACATGGCATCTAGTTTTGCAGTCATTTTTTCCGGGCCGCCGATCAGACCAATCAAGCCTGCCGGATCATGGGGCACAAACCAGCTGCTTTGCCAGGGGCCGCTTTCCGCATAGGAACCTCCCCAGGCGAATTCATCAAAGGGCTCAACCCATTGGCCATCCGCAGTCTTCGGACGCATAAAACCCACTTTAGGATCCCAGAGGAAACGATAATTTTGCGAGCGCTTCATGAGCGACTCATAGACATCGGGTTGGTCCTGCTGCTGCTGCTTGGCGATCTGCGCGACACACCAGTCATCGTACGCATAATCGAGGGTGGCCGAGAGGGCATAAGTACTGGCTCCGTTCTGGATGTAGCCACGCTTCATGTAGTCCGCCAAACCTCTTCTGACCAGCCCACCATGCGCCGGTGGCTCGAATGCGCTTTTTTTAAGCGATTGGTATGCGGTTGCCACATCGAAATCAGTTACGCCCTTGACGACTGCATCGGCAAAGATAGCCGCGCAGTGGTCACCGATCATGCAATCGCGATACCCTGGACTGGGCCATTCTGGCAGCGAGCCGCCCTCCTTTGAAGCGTTGACAAAGCCCTGGAGAATTTCAGCCAGTTGGGAGGGGTAAAGAATGGTGATCAACGGGAAAGTTGTTCGGAATGCGTCCCAGATACCGATATCTCCGTACAAGACGCCATCATGGATCGTTCCATCGTAGGGACTATAATGAATTGGCTTTCCTGCGGGGTTTAACTCATAGAGACGGCGGGGAAACATCTGTGCTCGATAGAGACAGGAATAAAAAGTGCTTTTCTGATCCTCACTGGCATCGATTGAAATTCTACCTAGGTTGTCATTCCATGCTTTTTGTACCAGCGAATGTACCGCATCGAATCCTCCGAAGGTTTCAGTCTGGAGATTTTGCTCCGCTTGTTCCCAACTGATAAAGGAGGTTCCCACCCGCAATTCGACTGGGGCATAAGAGGTGATTTTAAATTCTACGTAACCCGCAGCACTGTTTCCAGTCACAGAACCCGCTCCCGTGGCGAGGTTGTTGACGAAAGTGTCACTTTTGATAATGTCGCGGTCCAAATCGATGACGAAATAATGACCAAAGTTCCCGGAAACACCTCCGTGATTGACTCGACTTAGGCCCCGGATGTTACGGTGCCCAATCTGGATAATCATTGACGATTTTGACCAAATTGAAACGGTGCCGAGGATTCGATCAAAAGTATTATCTCAGATTATTGATCGTTACGACAGAGTCATCGTGTTTAGTGACGAATCAATAAAATACGAGGGAATCTCAGAATCGAGATTAAAAAGCGAACCTTTAGGAGCATTTGCTAAATACGACATATTACCATTTGGGCATCTTTTGAGAGGACGATTGATTAATAAATGGTTTGATATTGGCCGTAACAATGCCTCAAACGACGAGTCCATTTCGAAAAGCGTACATGAAACCGAGATTTTGATTAATAATCTCCTGGGAAAAAATTATATTCCGTCTTATCCTGTATTTTTATTAACGCTGGTGCATGCACATGAAGCGGGACGACATCTTAATTCTAGTATAGGAACATTTGGTGGATTGTATGAAATATTGATCACTGACGCCTTAGCAAAGTGTCATACACAGCTAAATATAGACTTGCGCATGACTTATTTGAGTGAGTTTGCATATTGGATGTACAAAAAAGGGCGATCATTTGCATTGGATGAGGATTGGGGTATGTTCCACTCAGAGTATTGTTCGAAATATTCAATCAAACCGTCCAGAAGCGATTTGAGGGCGATGTTTTACGAGGCGAAAATATTCAGTTTATTTACTCCTATGCGTACTATTATTTTGTTGCCAAATATATGCGAGATAATCTGGCAGATACAGGTATTCGGGATGGTATTTCGCATCTATGTAAAACATTGTATAGGGATGAAAATTCCAGTATTTTAATTTTTCTCACGCACCAGTCCAAAGATCCTTTCATTGTGAAGACCCTTTTGGAGCATTCAAAGAGTGTATTCCCTGATTTCTCTCCCACCACTTTCTCTTCGGATACCGATTTTTTTAAGCGAATGTCGCAAGATGTGAAGCAGCTAGTTTTAAATGCAAGTGAAGATCCTCAAGGCGATAGAGAAGAACGTTTAAAGGAACTGGACTCGGCTGACCTGAGTGCTTCGGGCGAGAGTGGCGATAGAGGAGGCGCGAACGAGTTGATCTCCCAACTAAATCTCGCGTTTAAGACGCTGGATGTACTCGGACAGTTAATCAAGAACTTTCCTGGGTCACTAATTGGGTCAGACAAGTTGGCATTGGTGTCGGAATGTTATGATTTAGGGCTTAGGACACTGAGTTGCGTGCTGTCACTTTTTGAACACGATTCAAACGAATATATCAAAACAGTGATGTCTGAGGTTTCCAAAAAGCATAAAGTCATCCACAACTATGATCTTGAAAATAGGATTAACAAAGTTGTGGTCTGGATGATGGAAGTCTCTTGCTTTGGAATGATTAAGCGCGTTTCGTTAGCGGTTGGTCATCCTCAGCTTGGGGAAACCTACCGAGCTGTATTAGCGAAGAATCCTAGTAACGCAATTGCGTTGGTCGACGTGTCAACGAGATTGGAAAATGTTGATGTACCTGAAAAAAGATTAATTGAACTTGCCAATATCTTTAGAGGTAATGCTTTGTGCGAAAGGTTGCTAAAATATCTTGTGATCCACCACATGTATATGTTTTCAACTCCTTTGACCGTAAGAGATAGGATCTGTGATGCGCTTGCTATTCCGGTTAATAATGTTAAATCTATAAGCCATAGAAGCGCTAGTATGCAAATCGTAAAGAGGTCGTAATTAAAATGGATGTAGATATAAAAGTGATGGACGGATAGATGATTAACCCGGTATCGTGGGCGATTTATCTTACATCGGATGCTCTTTAAGATTGCATTGGTTAGGCATTACACTCGAAAGATGAGGTAGACTGCCCGGATTCCTTGCGAATTAAAGCCCCGATTCTCAAACCAGCATGATAAAATGGCGAAAACTGATGAAACGAATCACCAGATGGCACCTCCTGCTCTTTTTGGGAGCGACCATCCTGTTCTTTGGGTTCCTGGATCAGGACACAGATGTAATCGGTGTTCCTGTGGGAAATACCATCCCTCTCCACTTCGTCCGGCATCCGGATGGTGCGGAAATGATCTTTGAATCAGTCAGCCGCGACGTCAACTCTGTTACGCTTAGCGGTCAATTGAAGGGGCACTCGAAGGGACCTTTGGGAGCTCTCATTAATGTCCAGGCGTGGACGAAATCGAACTCCCAGATTTTTGATGAGCACACCATAATCCTTCCTGACGACTCATTTGAGATTTGTTTAACCGGTGCGCCTAGTTCTGCTGCAGACATTCATTGGTCCATCGGATTCGACGGTGGAGCACAAGTCAATTTCACCACGCCGAATCCGGGTAAAAGCTCGGTTTCCAACGGCTTTGTGGTCGGTCAATCCACGATGGCCAACGGAGATCTGACCATGACGCTACACTCGCTGGAAATCGATCTGAAGCATAACCGGGTTCCGTTTCCGGGTGTAGCGAACTTCAGCGTTTTACGAGATTGGGTGACTTCCCTTTGGGCGGAGCCGCAGATTTCGGCAGCCACTACGGCTGATTTAACGCTAAGCGGCCATCAAACCGGCTGGTCGATCGTCGGCTGTTCCGTTGAGTCTGATCTGGACAAACCGAATCCCGATTTCATCGACCTTGGTTTATCTTCCACGAACGCCTGGCGACACTTTGATCTCCAGGCGATCTGGCCGGAAGACGGCCCCTTTAAGCTTACCGCCTGGGCCATTCACGGACACCAGTTTACCCCTTTTTCGGCTGAAGAACTGGAAAAGCTACTGATTGTTCCCAAGCCGGGTGAAGTCATTCCTATAAACCTGAGCTATTCTTTTGGAGATGCCTCCGTCACCTTTGTCTCGTTTAACGGAGAAGCGGGCGACAAAGACGCAGGCTTGGTTTACCGGCTAAAAGGCGCCTATATCGGCTTTGAGCAATTGATCATTAACTTGATAGAGACACCGGGAACCATTCCCATCACCCCCTCATCCTCCACCGAAGTAACGGGGTTCCTGCCTTTCTCCGACCCTCCGGGGACCAGAATCAGTCTCTCGTTTACCCTGGCGGACGAAGCGCGGAAATTCCAGTTCGTCGCCAACCCGGTTATCGCGCATCATTAGCCAATTCAAATGAAACGAATCACCCGATGGCGCCTCCTGCTCTTTGCAGGGACGATCCTCGTTTTCTTGGGCCTTTGGGTTGATCAGGACACGGATGTGATCGGTGTTCCGGTTGGAAATACGATCCCTCTTCACTTCGTCCGACATCCGGATGGTGCGGAAATGATCATCGAATCAATCAGTAGCGACCACTATTGTGTTACGCTTAGCGGTAGGTTAAAAGGGCACGCGGTGGGAGCTTTGGGATTAGTTATCGTTTATGTTGAGGCGTGGACGAAATCGAACTCCCAGATTTTTGAAGAGAACCTCGGCGTCTTTCCAGGTACGACTGACTCATTTGAGATTAGTTTATTCCCCCCACCTAGTTCTGCTGCGGACATTCATTGGTCCTTGACCTTCGCTAGCGGAGCACAGGTCCATTTCACCACGCCAAATCCGGGTAAAAGCTCGGTTTCCAACGGCTTTGTCGTCGGCCCGAGCACGGTGGCCAATGGAGGTCTGTCCATGACGTTAAACTCGCTGGTAATCGACCTGAATAAGAACCGGATGCCGTTTCCGGGTTTCGCGAACCTGAGCGATTTACGAGATTGGGTGACCTCCCTTTGGGCGCCGCCGCCGATTACGGCCACCAATACGGCTGATTTAACCCTAGGCGGACATCAAACCGGCTGGTCGATCGTCGGCTGTTCCGTTGAGTGCGATCTGGGCAAGCCGAATCCCGATTTCATCGACCTTGGTTTATCGCTCACGAACGCCTGGCACGACTGGCAACACTTTAATCTCCAAACGATTTGGCCGGAAGACGGTCCGTTTAAGCTTACCGCCTGGGCCATTCACGGACACCAATTTACGCCTAACGATTTAGAAAATTTGGAAAAGCTACTGATCATTCCCAAGCCGGGAGAAGTCATTCCTCTAAACCTGAGCTATTCTTTTGGAAGTGCCTCCGTCACCTTTGTCTCGCTTAAAGGAGAAGCGAACGGTGCATGCCTCGTTTACCGGCTAAAAGGCGCCTATATCGGCTTTGAGCAATTGATCATTAACTTGATAGAGACACCGGGAACCATTCCCATCACGCCCTCATCCTCCACGGAAGTAACTGGGTTCCTGACTTTCTACAATCTACCCGGGACCAAAATCAGCCTCAGTTTTACCCTGGCGGACGAAGCGCGGAAATTCCAGTTCGTCGCCAACCCGGTGATCACGCATCATTAGCAACATCGAATGAAACGAATCACCCGATGGCGCCTCTTTCTCTTTGCAGGGACGGTCCTGGTTCTTTTGGGGCTTTGGTTCCATCAGGACGCGAATGTGATCGGTCCAGAAAAAGGAAGCACTTTTCCTCTCCACATTATCCGGCATCTGGGGGCATGGAGCTGAGTTTCAACGCGGTTTACTCCCTCGCTATCGACGGAGACGAATCAGGTCGTAGACTTCTGGTATGCTCCCGGAACTGAAGTTAGCCTCTCGTTTACCCTAGCGGACGAAGCGCGGAAATTTCAGTTCGTCGCCAACCCGGTGATCACTCATCGATAAGCTTTTGCGAACCTGCCTACGCTACAGTTAGTGTGGAATAGGAGTGGTCTCGTGCTGGCGCTCTTGGTTCCATATTGACTCGTCACCGGTTGGGAAACCCCGCCGGGTGGGACATCCGCAAGTGTACGATCGAGCCCAATTTCGGCGCGGAGCCTGACATCCGGGTGATGGTGGAAGACTCGAACCACTTTTCAGTGCCGACGACCTGGCCGGAAGACGGACCGTTTAAGATTACCGCTTGGGCTCTACACGAAGAGAAATTTTCACCCCCAGCTCTGCAAAAGCTGATTGTTCCGAAGCCAGGAGAGGTTAAAGACCAAGCTGCTCTGGCGATGGCCAGACCAAATGAACGAACGCTCGCCATTGAGCTGGAGGAGAAAGTGGCTATTAAGGAAGGATGTATTGTATTTGGGAGAGCCATGTTGAGTTCTAGCGGGCAATTGAAGATTTACGTGGCGGCCTCGACCTGCTCGTCAATTTCATGGCCCGGAATGTCTGAACGAATACAAGTTTGTGTTAACTGATTCGACGGGCGCTGCAAAGCTTCTTGTTGCAAATTATCCACCGGCGATTCGCCCCCAATCAAGTTTTGAGCGTCTAGCTAGGCGATTGGTTAGAAAGGCGACCACCGCCAGGCCGACGCGCCTCAACGAAAGTGAAAACGTAGCAGCCGCCGTCTCGTTCATACAGAAATTACCGTTCGATCAAGCGGGCCAGCAGAGAATGATTCAGCAGCCGCGCCCAGGCAGGAGATCGTCCGAAACAGCCATTCCGATAGATGGGTGCCACGCTTCCGTCTGGCCCGCGTGACGAGCCATCCGTGTGTTTAAGGTTGGCTTAGGCTACTTTTTAGAGCTGCTAGAGCCGCAGGGTCGGGATTAGCAACGGTGGTTAGTCCGCTTATCCTGAAGCTTAGAGCGGATTTGCACGGCAGGGTGGAGGGCACTTCAATAACGAGTCCATCAGAAGTCCTCGACCATTGCAGCTTTTCCGCGCTTCCCAGGAGCATCACGGAACTGGGTTCTCCGGTTACCAGTAGAGAGCCTTGGGCCAGGGCGCGAATCACCACCTGACCGGTCGGCAGACCAAGCGTGGTGGCGTAGAGGTCTCCGTCCTTTGTGGTGAAACGGATATTTTTGGCGGTGAAGTTGAAGCTCTCATGAAACGCGCCCCCTTTGGACCCGACCGGACCTTCACCATAAACCGTCCAAGGGCGCGTGTTGAAAATGGCGTCGCTGTTGATCTTCATCCAATCGGCCATTTGACTGAGGAACGTCTCCATGGGCGGAGGAAGGCTGCCATCCGGCAGGAGGGTGACGTTAAGCAGCAGATTACCGTTTTTACTGACGATATCAGTCAGGCTATGAATAACGTCGTCGCTTGATCGATAGCGGTCGTTGGGAACCCAGAACCATTCGCCCGTGGAAGTGTCGGTCTGCCACGGTAGGGGCTGGATATCTGTCATAATCCCTCGCTCGAGATCCTGAACGCATGACCCGTCGATAAAATCCGTTTTGTTGTAATTTTTCTTGCAGCAATAGACGGCTTCCTGCTTTCCCCCATGTGTTTGAATGCTCAGGTTATAGAGCTGTGCCACAATGTCCCGACCTGCTTTCCCGTAGGGTAATCCGCCGTCACTATACAGCAGGTCGGGCTGGTAGCGCGTGACCAAGTCGTAAATGCGCGCATACCACTCCTGCGCCCAACGCGGATCGTTGCTATACCAACCCGTGTCGCCGGGGTTAGCTGGCATTTGATAAAGATCCCAGTTGGCCGGAGCGGCGCCATCATAGGGTACACCAGCGAAGGGCCCGGTTTTATCCGAGTCATGAGAGGACTGCATAAACGTAAAACTGTGGCCCAAATGTTCCGAAACGCCGAAAAGCAAACCCTCCTTTTTTGCCGCTGCTTGCCACAGGCCGACCATGTCCTTGTGCGGGCCAATATTTACCGAATTCCACTTCTGATACTTGGAATCCCAGTTGTCGAAGTTGTCGTGGTGCACAGCCTGCGCGACAAAATAGTGAGCTCCGGCCGCCTTATAGAGTTGCATGAGGCGATCGGGATCCCATTTCTCGGCCTTCCAAAGCGGCAGAATGTCCTTGTAACCTACTTGAGAGGGATGGCCATATACTTTCAGATGACTTTCGTATGCGTTATGGCCGTATCTCCTGACGTCCAGATACAATTGCCGGGCATACCAATCGCCGTCGCCAGGCACGGATTGAGGTCCCCAGTGAGCCCAAATGCCAAATTTTCCGTCGCGAAACCATTTTGGACACTGGAACTGCTTGAGCGATTCCGGCGTGCCCTTGAAAGGACCACTCGCCAAGGTCAAGTCTTTCATCGCAGGAATCGGAATGGCTTTGGTTTCAAGTGGGTAGACCATCTGCGCGTCAACCGCGACCGGAGCCAACAAGGAGACGAGGAGGACACGAAAGTAGCCGAATTTTTTTTGGGATGACATGCAAGGAAGTCTCATGGTTTTTGGAGAAGTCTGTCCGCTGACCGGCGGGGCAAATATTTTGTCTGAGTGGTCCATTTTTACAAGTGTTTCTGTTCTTGATTTTGTTTTGATGCAAAGAGCAACCTCAAGTCCTGGAAATCCGACGTACAGGTACAGTTTCAAGGTTTATTTCGGCGTCCGACGGCCCATCGTCTTCTCCGCCTTCTTGGGGTACAGGCGCAGCGTGGCGTATTGTTTTCGATTTAGCTGGCGGCAGCCATCCTGGAACGTTTTGAATGCCTGAGATTCCCACAAGGATCGGGACAACCACAAAGTTAGCCCGAGCCGAAGATGGTTTCATTTGTTATTTCGATTTACGAATCCCAGAAAGTCTAAGATGGGATCAGCGGTAGGCGTCGGACTTTGGCGTAATTCCCAAGGATTGTGCCCCCCTCGTTTGTCAGGAGTCGGAGTCGGAGTATCTGTCTGCGGAGCAGGCGTGGGACTAGGCGTTGCGGTTGGTGCACGGGTTGGAGTCGGACTCGGGGTATGCGTTGGAAGCAACCTCGGCGTTGGCGTGGGCCTTGGAGTGGGCGTAGGGGTGCGACTCGGCGTTGGCCTAGGGCTTGGGGTCGGTGAAGGTGTGCGACTCGGCGTTGGCGTCGGGCTTGGAGTTGGTGAAGGTGTGCGACTCGGCGTTGGCGTGGGGCTTGGGGTTGGTGAAGGCGTGTGACTCGGCGTTGGCGTTGCGCTTGGGGTCGGTGAAGGCGTGTGACTCGGCGTTGGCGTTGGGCTGGGAGTTGGTGAAGGCGAGCGACTCGGCGTTGGCGTGGGGCTGGGAGTTGGTGAAGGCGTGCGACTCGGCGTTGGCGTAGGGCTTGGAGTTGGTGAAGGCGTGCGACTCGGCGTTGGCGTAGGGCTTGGAGTTGGTGAAGGCGTGCGACTCGGCGTTGGCGTTGCGCTTGGGGTCGGTGAAGGCGTGTGACTCGGCGTTGGCGTTGCGCTTGGGGTCGGTGAAGGCGTGTGACTCGGCGTTGGCGTTGGGCTTGGGATCGGTGAAGGCGTGTGACTCGGCGTTGGCGTTGCGCTTGGGGTCGGTGAAGGCGTGTGACTCGGCGTTGGCGTTGGGCTTGGGGTCGGTGAAGGCGTGTGACTCGGCGTTGGCGTTGCGCTTGGGGTCGGTGAAGGCGTGTGACTCGGCGTTGGCGTTGCGCTTGGGGTCGGTGAAGGCGCGTGCGTCGGGGTAGGAGACGGAGTATGCGTTGGGGTAGCAGTCGGAGTCGGCGTAGGCGTATCACCTGAGGCATTTACCGTAAAAGTAACCAACGAAGGAGGACCGTAATACCCCCACTGGTTGCTACAGGCTAATTCCGCGGTAAATTGGCCGGCCTGGGTTGGAGTACCGGAGATGACCCCATTGCCTGATGCCGTGACTGCCAATCCGGGTGGCAACCCTGTTCCAGGAGCGCTGACTACTTTCAAGCCGCCAAGCTCGGTGGAGGTGAGGACATAGAATGAAAATTTGACCCCTACTGTGGCGGTAGTACCGGAATGAAAGGTGATGGTGGGGCCGTTCGGATAGATAGTCAATAATAGGGCGCCCGAAACGGTGTTGCCTGCCTGATAATTTGCTGTCAAGCCAATGATTCGAGTCTGAATGGTCGTGTTGTGAGGATCGTTCGGATCTTGGGTAACCCCGGAAATGACCCCTGTCTGGGAGTTAAGGGACAGCCCCGGGGGCAGATTCGTCGCATCGTAGCTGGTTGGATAACCTGTTGCCGTGATTTGATAGGTAAAGTTTTGGCCAGCGCCGGTTGTCGCTTGGGGATTGCTCGTGATTAAAAGGTTTCCAATTGTTGAGGGGGCCAACATCGAATTGAGGGAAAATGCATTGGCCGTTGTCCACTGGGACCAATCGGAGGAAATCGTAGTGCTGGAATCCAGGGTGATATTAGGTATTGCTGTAACTTTACCCGTCGGGTCGTAAAGGCCCCAGCTGTCCGGGGCAGGACCGTGAATCGCCTTGTAAGCCCACGAACTCCAGCTCATATCATCGTTATTAAAATCATTGATGACATATTGCCAGGTATCTGCGCCAGTGCCGAAGGCATTGAATTCACCTATGTAAGCTGGTACATCGTAGGTTTTATGATTATTGAAATCGCTGACCTGTGCATCTGCTCCTGATTTTACACCGCTTACTGTTTCATCGCTCCAGGTGTAGTCGTGCATTTCATACACGACATTTGTCCAGCCCTCGGAAGATGGGTTCGGCAACATACCCCAGTTCCAATTTCCCCAGGTACCCTCCATGAAGATTATGTGTTTGGGATCGGCGGCACGAACGGCCGTATAAAGACTGCTTAGCGCATTAAGAACGGCCTGGTTGTTAGGAGCGCCGCTAGGTTCATTGAGTAAATCATAGCCTGCGACCCAGGCGTTGCCATTATAATGGGCCGCGATGGCTGTCCACATGAGCTGGGTGTTCGCTTGGTCATTTGCGTTAGTCCAGTATTGATTTTGATTTTGATAACCGGTGTCATTCGAGATGCTCTGACCGCCGAATACGCCATGCATATCGATAATTACATAAATTCCTCGTTCCGAGGCAGCCGTGACCAGCCAATCCAGCCTCTCGAAGGCATCCGAGCGCATAACAGGATTGGGAACTCCCAGCTGATCAAGCGTGTAAAAATCCCCCCACCATACCGGCACACGGACCACGTTTAGCCCCTTCGCCGCAATATTGTCCAAGTCTTGAGTAGTAATCCAACTTTGCCGATAAGTTTTGATCAGGCTTTGCTCTGTGGGCACTCCAAAACGGGTGTCAAGTTCATGGATGATGCTGTACTCGTCGAGTTGCCGAGTTGATTCGCTTGGACACATCCACGGCTCCATCACCAGCCAACCACCGAGATTTACCCCTTTTAGCTGGATAGGGGCTTCTCCACCACCGATAATGGTAGTGCCATACGTTTGAAGAATACTTGGGAGATATGAGTTCAGAGCGGATGTGGGTTCGTGGTTGAGCCACGCGCTTTGAGGCCAGCCTGCCTGCCAGTCATGCTCTGCTTCCGGTTCCCAATAGATGCCAGCTAAACCTCTACCATTCGGCACTGCCCTCATCAAATTTAATACCCCGGTCACCCGGTCGAAATTTGGATAAGGAGCATAATTCCCATTACCATCAATGATCCCAGGAGGTTCAATTTCACACATCATCACGCCATCGCCTCCTTGACCGGGCTGATTGAAGCTCTTCGCCAGGTCATTCATTGTAAAAGCCATATCACTCAACGTGCCGCTGTAAGTGTCCGTACCGGAAACGTCCCATTTGCCACCATATTTCTGCAGGTTGGAATAAAATCCCTTGTTGAGGCCATCATTGTGAGCCCTATCGATGTGAATGACTACCTTGATGTTCGGGTCGATTGCCTTTACGGAGTCGTAGCCGGCGTTGATAAACTGAACAAACTGGGGCCAGTTATTTAGTGATCCACCATACGGTACACTTGCACCGGCGGCGGGGTAATTATTACTGTTTGTCAGGAGTATCCCATCTGTAATCTCGTTACCAATTTGGATCCATTCTGGGGTGACGCCTGCCGCTTTCAGTTGTGTAAGTACGTCCGTCACATGGCTCTGCAATTGGCTTACCAAGGCATTGGTGGCCGCCTGGTTGGCCGTCTGTCCTGCCGGCGGATTGGCCAGCGCTTGGAGGGCAGCATCTTCCCATGGAAACGGAATATTTTGTCCCCCGGGTTGGGCAAAGCTCCAACTACATTCCAGATCTATCGAGACGCGAAAACCCAGTGCTTTAGCCTTGGCCGCTACCGTGACAACCTCCGGGATATTACAATTACCATCTATAACATTTGGCCATCCCGCCGGCTGTGGCGGCACGAAGACTCGCAGTCGAATCATGTCGAAGTTGCGCTCCTTTAAAATCTTTAAGCAATTGATAGTTTGATCAGGGTCCAATTGCATTCCAGTAGAATCATAAAACTGAAAACCCGTGGCATCCATTTGTTGAAGCCAGCCGACGTCTGCCCCCTTTGCCAGATCCGTTTTAACGGTGAGTACCAGATTTGCCGAACCTGATCCCCCCCCGTTTGATGCGCCAAGGGTAACCGAGTAGGTGCCCCAGTTGGTAGGTGTACCGCTGATAACCCCCGACTGGGGATTGAGAGTGAGGCCGGGAGGCAAGCCAACGGCACTGTAGGTCGTTGGGGTGTTAGTGGCGACAATTTGATACCTGAAGGCAACTGCTTGGGTTGCTGTCCACGTCCCTTCACTGCTTACGAGTGGGCTGGCAGCCCGGCAGAAGGACGAAGAGAAAATCAGGCAGATCATTAAAAACGTGATTTCGGATATACGGTGGGTCATAGGATAGTCCGGCGCAGAGGAACAAGGCTGCTTCCTCGATTATCGCTTACGTTCGCCTACGAACAGGTTTTCTGAAGTGTCAAATATAGCTGATTTTGCGACACGACGTTAGCGAACCATACATTAACGCGCTTAATAGTTATAGCTGACTATGAGCGTATTGGACGAGATAGATTCAATTCCGCAAGCCTGACCCAAAGTTCACGAGAGCGGTAGGAAGACCAACTGGGCTCCCTGAGCCTCGATAAGTTTTTTGGCTTCGCTGTCATGATGAGCACTCAGGTTGTCGCAGATGACGAGGTCACCCGACTTGAGAGTTGGGCAGAGGATGACCCGGACATATTCCCGAAAGACCAGCGAGTCGGTCGGCCCGCCGATGACCATGCAAGCCGTTTCTCGACTGAGCCGGAGAGAGGCCAGCATCGTGGTGGTTTGCCAGCGACTGCCCGGAGCATGGTCATGGAGGCGTGCTCCACCTCGGGTGCGACCCCGCAGCCGCGTCATATTGGTCTTGGCGCACGATTCATCCTGAAAAACCAGCCGTTCCAGGGGAAGCTCCCTTTGGTTATGTTTCCAGAGCTTTCTTTTTTCCTGGATGTCATCGCGATCTTGTTCGCTGGCCCGTAGCGTTTTTTTTATAGTGGTAGCCCAGTCGACACAGGGTATTGTGGATCGTCACCATAGTGCAAGCGGCACCGATCTGTTGATGGATTTGCTCCAGAGTGGCGTCGCGATTCTGGTCCACATAGCGCCCGAGCTCTTTAACCTGTTCGGAGGCCAGGCTGCGAGGTTTGCCCACTTTGCCTTTGCGTGGGGCGATGCTTCCCGTGCTCAGCCGTTGGCGTTTGAGTTTGTACACCCACCACTCTCCTACCCTAAAACGTTCGGCGATCTGACCTACCGTCCACTTACCTTCGTCGCAGGCCTTCATCACTCGTTCCCGTAAATCCACAGAATAAGCTCTCATGGAACTCCACCTTACCATCCTTCAAGAGAATGTGCACTATATTTTAAAATGCTCTATCGACCATATTTGAACTGCCAGAGAAATTGCCAGAGAAATGCTGTCGTTAAGAGGCGAGGAATAGACATGCTGTAGATGCGAATTGCCTTGATCTCGAGGCACTTACGTTTTATTTTCCTAGGTAGACAAACACGGAATCAGTCCGAGCCCTACCTTCGGAGCCCTGGTTGTAAGTGATTGAATACCAAGGGAATACTCTCTGAGCTGGGCTCAAAAAAGGGCCAACAGGGTACAAAACAGGGTTCAGGTTTAGTAGGTGCTCACTACTCCATAACTAGGAGGCTCCTACTCTGCCACTACTCGTTAACGCTGTGGGTTCACAACGATTTAGGCTTATCCGATACAGGAGAAAGCCAAGTGAACAATCGATATCGTCTGGTGCGTCGGGCCTATGGGATCTACTACAGCCAGGACAAACAAACAGGACAACGGGAAAGTTTTAAAACCACAAGTAAGGATGTGGCGGAACGGATGCTTGCGGCCAAGAATCAATCTGCTGAGCAACCACTTCTTAACAAGGGAATGGCCAAGGTTTACCTCTCGGCCACCGCGCCGGAGTTCGTTTTAAGGACGTGGCGGGATGTGATGGATCGTTACGTCGATTCCGGTGTCCAGAGCACCAGGGATCGCAAGGAGAGAGCGTTTCGGAGCCGTCCTTTTCTGATGCTGGAAAAGATCAAGTTGATCGAGACATCCGCCGAACATCTCTTTGCCGTCCTGGAACATAAGAAGGCGGGTAATTCGACTCATCATTACCTGAAGCGACTCCACAACTATGCGCTGCATTTGGGTTGGCTTCTGGGTCCGGTGATGGCGGAAGCGGCCTGGCCTGCCATTCGGACCAAGAAATTCCTCGCCATCACCGAAGAAGAACACGAACGGATCATCGCCAAGGAAACGAATTTGGAACGGCGACTTTACTACGCGCTCCTTTGGGAAACGGGTGGCTCGCAATCGGACATCGCCAACCTGACCTGGAAGCGGGTCGATAAAGTCAACGGCGTCATTGAATTTGAACGGCAAAAGTTGGAAGGAAAGAGCGGCGGAGCTTCTTCCCTCAAGATAGGTCCACGTATCCAGCGAATCTTGGATCAACTCCCGAGAACCGGCGACTTCTTCCCCAAACTCAAGCAGGAGAAATCCTGGCATCGGTCCAGCGAATTCGCCCGTCGTTGCAAAACCCTTAAAATTACCAAGCGCACGTTGCATTCTTACCGCTACGCTTGGGCCCAACGTGCCAGGACAGCAGGCATGCCCGAACGCGACGCCATGAACCATCTGGGCCATAAATCCCGGGCGATTCATGCGGCTTACGGTGCGGGAGCAAACCCTACCGTTCTGCCTCTGGAATTCTACGAGACGGAAAAGGCCAAGAATATCGTGAGGTTTGATGGCCAGACGGATACGAGCGCCAAAGCGTCATAATCTGCAAAAATCCCTCGGTTTCGGCATCCTTCCGAGGGAATCTCCTCTCCCCGACATAGCTCACTGCCCCCGATGGCTGGGAGAAACGGTCAATCTCGGACCCGCTACTCCGATCGTGGCTTCGTTGGCCGCAAGAAAATCGCCGAGCGGTCTCGCTTACAGGAGTTATGTGATCAAGCGTGGCTGTGAAACGGGTTAATTGCTTTCCGCAATATGTACAGTCATCACGCTCGTAGATTTTCAGCCGGTTTTGCCGAACAAATCTGAGGACGACATTCCCCCCCAAGGTCCATAACCTGGGGGACGGAGAAGTTGTGGATAGGACCGTTGAGCAGAGAGTCAGGCCCAATCTGTGCTTACTCCGATCCGCAACAGGCTGCAGACCGAGCGGGACGAGGGATGGCTTGGGCAAAGAATAGTTTACGGCATTCCTTCATTTCCTATCGGTTGGCCTTGATACACGATACGGCCAGAGTGGCATTGGAGGCGGGTAATTCCCCGCAAGTGATATTCAGTCATTATCGAGAATTGGTTACGCCAGAAGCGGCGAAGGCATGGTTTGACATAAAGCCCGCGTTATCGACCCGGCTCCAATGAGGTTGCAGTATCCTTCCGCAGTGGCCGTCACCAGCAGTTCAACTATGGGGCTCATTGGTGCTCCCTAATAAAAATTGCAGGCAGGCCGATCCGTCGGCTGCTTCCAAAATAGCATCCCATTTTTCTTCAAGATTCATTTTCTGTTTTAGTACGCTACCTTGTTTTCACCCTGAGGTTCCAGTTCAGTATTTTAAATCGACTACTTAAGAACCCATTCCGAAATGCACTTCCTTGATGAAATTAGCTTCCCTCTCTACCTCGATACCATCTAAAAAAATGTGCTCCTCAAGCTCACAACTCAGTATCATTTCATTGGCAAATTGGGCGACCTGCATCCAGGTGGGATTCTCCACGATCGGGCTGCGATAAGGTCGAACATCCTGAAGATCGTAGTTGAAAACAGCTCTCCCAGAAACGGCAACTTCATCAAGATTATCCACCGGGCAGCAGGTATCATCCATCTTGTAAGCGCTGTAGCAGACTTTAACAGGCGGTTTGACGGCAGCTTCTACCCGCTGGAGAATAGCTTTTAAGCGATCACCATACAGTTTCTCCAATCGAGTGACTTCAGGGTGAGGATGGTCGAGGAAATGAAGACTAAGCTCTCGATACTTTTCAAATTCCTCGCCGTGCAGCTTTCCGCTACAGCTCATTTGCCTATATGATTTCCAGTGCTCCGCGAGCTTGTCCAAGCTCTTCAGCCTTCGAATGGCCCGCCCTCTTGCCTTTACCTTTCTTTCGCAGAGTTGCTCCAAGCGCTGAAACAAGGGATGAGTCCGGTCCCCATCTTGGATCTCTCCATTTCGTCTCGCCTGCTGCAATAAATCGATCGCCTGGGAAATGGTCGCTTCGAGTTTTGCCCGATAGCCTTTTCGTTTTGGAGTCATACAGGAGAATTGCTGGGGCCCTGATAAAGTCTCCGCGACTCGACTCTGAACGGGCATTTATTCGGTTTGCGGCTCAAGCATTACGAGAGTACCTTTTGTTATAGTTCACTCAAAGCGGATAATACTCCCCTAACCCATATGAACCTACCCACTACTTTCCGCCCTCTGGACCCTAACGTGCGAGAGCTAATTCAAAAGGTATTAGATTTTTACAAAGGATTAAAGGCTTTTGAAGTTGATCTCGCGGTGAGCACACACATTGACACCATCGGATTGGCGAATGCTATGAATGGAAGTTTCCACGTGGCCATGGAGAGACCTTCTTCGTTTTCTATGGTGCAGACGACAGGCTTGCCGTGTGGTAGCCTTGTATCTGATGGAAAAACTCAGGTTGTCTATGTGCCAATCTTAGAAAAATACACGTCAAAAAACGCGCCAAAGACGATCGAGGAGGTTGTCGAACCAATCAATATGATGACCGTCAGTGGGATATTCCCTACAGTTAGTTTCGGTTTTCTACAAGAGGATCCGCTGGCTAAATTAGATCTAGGCATCCTGGAAAGTAGCTGCCTAGGCAGTGAGGAAGTGGGAGGCGTATCAGTGACGCACCTGCAAATAGTCTCTTCCTTCCATACCTTATATTACTGGATCGCTGATGGCCCTGCACCCGTTATTCTGAAAGAAATGTCAACGATTTCGGGTATGACTATGCCTGATATTCCGGAAAATGCGGGAATAGAAGCTCCTCCCATACCCGCTGCAATCCAAGACATGATGAAAAACATGACTATGTCGAAAACTACGATTTACTCGAATTGGATACTGAATAAATACGTGGCCCCGTCATTGTTCCAATTCACACCTCCCCCAGCGGCTAAGCTGGTCAATGAATTTTTCGAGCCACGCGCCCTCTCTGCGTTGCCTACTTCGTCTGAATAAGTGCGCCCGATTTTGTATTTGAAGGAACTTGGACCTGAGTGCCGGTTACACGGATAGGGTTTTACGAATTCTTTTGTTTCCTGGAATCGAGAAATTTTATCAACTCATCCCTTTTAAATTCGTAGCCCGGTCCAAATACATCCATCTGGCACTCGACATCGCAACAGGCCGCCAACCAGGGAAGCCCGAACTGGCTCAAGGTTTCGACCACATCTTTGCCGACAAAATCGGAATCCGTCTCGGAACGAAAGTTCCAACAATGATCGGAACGGCCCGAGTCTTTAGTCAGGCGGCGTTGAAAGAAACAGCCACACGGATCGATTGACGGAGTCGCGGGACGGCTACGCCAGGAGAATCGGTATTCTTCAAGAGGCTTCCAATCCACACCCAAATTAATGCAAAACTTACATTCCAACGCATTATTATGCTGACTGCGCTGCACAGAGATGAGCTTGGTAAATTCACCTTCGGTCAGAATTAGGGATAGTCACGGTTCCAAGGGAGCCGCATACCTCTATAAAAATGGTACTCAAACCGATGCAAAATTTCCCGAAGATGCACAGCCCTTGGATATTCATGACAATATCGCGATTAAATGCCAAATTGGATATACGTTACATGTTCCAGAGGATATACCTTCTACAATTGTAAACAATGTTGCGGTTAGCTGCAAGACACCATGGTCGTACCAAGTCATTAAGGATAAAAAAGAAAGAGTGATTACCCATCCGCCAATTGAAGACACCAATAAAGATTATCCTTCTGATCCTGGATTCGAGGATATGGCCCACCTGAATTTCAAGCTTAAGCCCGATTCACAACTCCTCAAGGATCTCCCTTCGTTTCAGCAAATCCCTCTGGATAAGGTAGGCTGGAGGAAAGGGTTATTCGATTGAGGATCGAAAATAGTATCCCTTTATTTATAAAAACACCACTATCACTTAGGACCATTCTTTTCATCGCACGAAACATCATGTTGGGTTCTCAAGGTATTACTCCAAAAACATGCCGATCGCAATCCAACTGGTCTTCCATGCCCATAATGACATTCGAGACCACTGTCGTGAAACCCGATGTTCTCGGGCACACCAATTGGCGGAGGGACGTTTGCAGGGGAGAAGTTGAGGACAAAGGCACAACATCGCCAAGGGCAGGCAAAGAGATTGAGTTCACGCTTGGCGACATCCGGTTAGAGAGCGGGATGCAAGGAACTGGGCATGAGATTCCTGTGCTTTCACTTAAACGATTGCTCGAAGTGACGTGTTTGAGATTAACCACAGAGCGGGAACCGCTAACAAAGCCTAGAGCAGCATCCAAACGAGGTGTGCTACAACCGCCGCCATCGACCGTGGCACCGCCACTACTGCTACACTGCCAGCAATGTAAAAGACGGAGAAGATAACCTCAGCTTATCGAGATCCCTCAACGTACGGCATTAATTTAAAAATAAATATTGCCACTTTTGAAACCCCATCTAGACTACAGGTGGTTTAAATCACGTGTTCAGCACATAATACAGTATATTGCTAATTATTCAAGTCATTTATGAAAAACATTAATTATTTGGTTTATATATTTATTGCGATTAACAGCATAGCTTTCTCTAGCTGTTTTGCTTCTCCCACCTTCATTCCCGTAGCCAGTTTCTCCCCCTCAATGGGAAACCCAGGTTCATTAACTCAGGGTTCCGATGGAACCTTTTATGGGACTACAAATCGAAATGGATCGTCCCCATTTGGCGGTGTATTTAAACTCACCTCGAATGGCGTGTTAAGCATGCTCACATCTTTTACTCAACAGACACTACCTATTAACCTTGCAATAGGTTCAGATGGTAGTTTATATGGTGCGGATCAACAAACGCTTAATACTTCGCCTGGAAGGATCTATAAAGTTTCCCCCACCGGCGTATTCACCACACTCTATACTTTCACAGGCGGTCAGGACGGAGGTGTACCCAACTCTTCCCTGGTTCTGGGTTCAGACGGACAGTTCTATGGCGTAACCGCAAAAGGGGGAACGTATGGTCAGGGAACCTTTTTTAAGATTTCTGACTCTGGCGTATTTACGCTCATCGCTCCGCTGACCTCAGCCCTGGCAAATGAATACCTTTTTTATGCTCCGTATCCGATGCTTCTGGGGAAGGACAACAATTTCTACATTCTGTCCGACACAACTCTATTCAAAATGACCTCTACTGGGCAAGCTACCATTTTACAGACATTGCCATCCACTCCGCTGGTGCCCTCGGCCTTGACGCAAGGAAGCGACGGTAACTTTTACTATACGGTGTTTAATGCGGGTGTTTCTCCAAATAGCTCGCTCGTCAAGGTCACCTCATCTGGTGTCGTAAGTACGATTTCCACCTACGCAGACAGCGGGGTGCTCAGTTCTTTGGTTCAAAGCCGTGATGGTAACTTCTATGTTACTTCGGATGGTGGGATTGCGAATTTAACTGTCATCGAGATCCTTCCCAGCGGAGCCTCAAATGTTATGTCGACAACCAGTTCTGCATACGGAAACACGCCTACGTCCTTGATCCAGGGCATGGATGGAACGCTCTACGGAACCACGCAGCTCGGCGGAGAATCCAATTCCGGCGTGGTTTTCAATTTCAATCCTGACCTGTTAATTGGTACCGTTATTGGAACAGCAGGATCTTGGAATAATCATGGTAACACGATTGAGAAGGTCTTCGATGGCAGCCTGACCACGTTTTTTGACGCACCCTCTCCTGGAAATGCCGATTGGGTCGGATTGGATCTAGGCTCATCCCAAGGACTAAGTATGATCGCCTTTGCTCCGCGGATTGGTTATGAAAAGCGGATGGTTGGAGGAGTCTTTCAAGGTTCCACCACAGCGGATTTCAGTAGTGGTGTTGTCAATCTCACGACGCCCTTATCAACGACTCCTGGTGACGGATTCACTCAAATACCCGTAAGTGGTTCCTATCGATACGTTCGCTACTTGGCCCCCAACGGAGCCTACGGAAACATCGCTGAGCTGGAATTCTTTACGAACGTAGCTCCTTAGTCGCTTCAGCGAGCACATGACGTCGTAGAACTCTTGGTGGGCTGTACCAAGGAACTTGCAACCAATAGAAAAAGGTACGTCTGAGCTAACGACTTAAAAGAAAGCGAATTGAAAATCCATCGCCTACTTTTTTTTGGAAGCGGAAGTAGTGCGACTGACTTCAGCGGTGTATGACATAAATGTTTAAGGCAGCATCAAACCAAAATTATTTAACATCCCAGGAGTGCGAGAATAAAGCGTGCCTCACTTCAAAGGCCATCTCCTAGATTTACGAACGTAATCGAGAACTGGTATAGAATCCCTCCCTAAAGCGGAGCCCGCCGGGAAAAAGGTTTTCTATTGCGGCGTTTTGCAAGGAGGGAGAACTAGTGACAGACACCAACAAGATCTGTTCTCTCAATTTTTGAGCCAGAAAGATTCCAGTGACCGCCTCAACTCCGTTTGTTTCTGACTAGGCATTGGCTCCGATCGTCGGCCAACTCAATATCGGTCGGTTCCGATGATGAGGTATCGTGATAACCAGTTTGCAAGCCATCCCGGAGGTTTAGTCACCTGCAAGAAGTAATATGCCGAGTCTGACATATTCGGCAGGTGGGACTTCTCGCTATTTCGAAAATTCGAGCGCTTTCACTGGTTGCAGCTTACGTTTTAGCTTCACAATTCCGCCATCATAGTCTGCGCTTATCTGAACAAAGCCCAGATCAAAACAGAGTTGTATCGTATCAATATCCTTGCATAAAAGTTCTCCCATTAAAATCGTGAACCCAAATGCTTGAGCCAATACGATTAAACGAATTAGGACGATACGCTGTAACACAGAAGATTGTAATACGGAAGGTGTTAGCGAATCGATAAAGAGTGAGTCGAGGGTCGCAGTATAGGGCAAATCCCCTTTAGTTATTCGTCCAACTGCCAAGATTGTTTTCGTGTGGGTGGCGCGATCTAATCTCTCAAAAGCCATTGACAGCGAATTTGGAGAATTCGAACAGAGTCGCTCGGTAACGCTCTCGTCTAGTGGATGGACACATTGCTCGGACAAGCTCCTCTGAAACTGGACCAACAAGGGTCCGTCATTCACCCGAAGTGGGCGGATTAAAATATCCCCTAGATCAGGGGAGTATACCCGATGTACCAACTCGATTCCGATAGGGCACCCGCTGAAATCGGGCATTAATTCGATGTCGGATTCGGCTTTATGAGGATACGATATGGTGCGTGACAAATACATATAGAATGTTTACTAAGTTATACTTGTGATCAAGTGGGCTTCGACTTTTCAACTTCCAAGCGCTGAATTAACGTGCGAATAAGTTGAATGGCCGTTCTAATGTTTTTAATTTCTATGAAATGGTCATCGGTGATGACTGGAGTACCGTTATGGTGCTTAGCAAAATTGAAGTTAAAGATTTCCGCGCTGCTATGATCTCTAGTTAGACTGTTCGAAGGCTGATGTTTCGCATCTGCTTTTCGTTCGTCTAGAAGTTTTGATATCCGTGATATTTTGCCTGAGATCGCCCTCGCCAAGCACGGAATCCCTGTCGGTACCTGGCCAGCTGCCTGGGCTGCTTCCAAGTCCGGGAACGCGTCTGCTATTTCCAAAAAAATCGATTGTCTGTCGCTCAATGTTAGCGCCTGCTCCTCCCGGCCTGCGATTGTGGCTAAAATTACCGTAGCAGCCGTTTTATTCCACGAACTGCCCGGTGTCATAGCCGCCTTAATGTCGCTGTAAATTCTACCCATACCTCCTTATGTTGTCGGAAGATTTTTAGACTTTTAAAGCGTTTTCCGTTGTGGCTCAGATGCCACAGTACGTAGGTAGCGCCGCTTAAGGGTCGCGAAGGACAACAGTCAAACCAAGAGCAGTCTTTCCGCTGCGTGCCCAATTTCAGGTGCTCTGAAAGCGTTTGTTCTTTACTGCAGGAGTGTTGAAATCTCCGTTCGAATTTGTGTTTTGACTTCCTCAGTATATCGAGGCCATTCGTCAAAGGCATATTTCGTGGCAGCGCTGACATCTCCTTGTTGGGACGGGTTAAGCCGATACTGCTTAGTGATTTGTAGCAACTGCCAAAAGTAACACTCTTGAAGCAACATTCCATCCTCTGCCTCTTCAACCGTACCGGGAAGCGTGTCATGCAAGCGCAGAAACGTTGTTTCGGTTATCTCAATTCTGGAATACTTGCAAAGCGCGACCAAATGCCGCAGGTGAATTCTTGCAAGGTTGATTTGTCGCACCGAGGTCATATGTGTGAAATAGGCCGGAGCAAAATATCCTAATAGGACGTTTCTGCTACGGAAAACTCACTTTATCTGACCGAACAGCGCCTGACTCGAATCGCACTGTTGGTCTGTGGCGGAAAGACGACCTGGCACGAAGCTTCAACGGCGAGAATCCAACTTCGAGCATTTTTCCGATACAACCATTAAGTTGCGCTTTTGTCCCGAAAATAGACGAAAAGTTGCTGGTTTATAAGTTAGTCAGCCGAAAAATAGCATTAAGTTTGTTTCGGACTAGGCCGCGCCCTGCGAATCGGCTCGCGAAGCTGCACTGCGTGGGGTGAATTTTGTGCTATGCAGGCCTGCGCAGAAAAAAAATGATGGCGATAAAGAAGACAGCCGCGGCGCAAATGCTTGTACCAGCGCTCAACCAGATCAGCCAAGATGGGCTACCAAAATCGGCCACTGGCGTATCGGGCGTGAGCTTCGACTGATTATTTACTCTAGACAAACTGATCATGAACTGTCGGTGTCCATCTACCATGAAATTTTAGAGGCGATGACCGTTGCAGTTTCCGAAGCTCCCTTGAGTGTTCAGGAATTCAACGAGGGTGATTTTGAACGTGCAGCCTATCAAGCACACGCCGAGTTAGGCTTAGCTTCTCCCGAAACAGTAAACGTTATGTTGCAATCTTTCGGTTTTAGGGAAGAATGAGCTACGGACAGCAGCGACATTCTGGTTGATCAGCGGACAACGCATGCTCAGGCTTACACATAATACCTCAGGACTTACGCTTGAGAAAAAGCTCAGCCCTGACCAAGCAATCGTTGGGCAAAAAAAGCAGCTTCTGAGTATTTTCGAGGCTGCTTTGGTTAAGGCTCAAATGCAGCCCGCTTAATTTGGGAATAGGGTCCCCTAAAAGCTCGTTAATCGGTGGCGTTCTCGATGTTCCTTAGTGCATTACCGCTCTATGATACGCTCGAAAAAAGAACGTCGAGAAGATTGCCATGCTCGGCAATTAAGCTCAACGCCAGACAAAGTACATGTCGCTTAGGGCAAGCGCATCTGACCTATTCAGCCAACCCATAGAAACCGCCATGGCATTTGAGACCAAATCGGGCCGGCATAATCGATTCCAGTACGGGGCGTCGTAATAACCCTGTTTGGATCGACACGGGTATTACGATCCTCAAGCCAAATGAGATGGTTCGAAGTCAAATCGGTTCCGTAGTGCATCAGTTGAATATCCATCGCTGTGCAGACATTCCCCGGGCCATTGGTCCATTCCTTTTCTCTGACTCCTTTACGCCGCTCTTTAACTACATCATGGCCGTTCGTAACTCTCACCGCTCGAATGAGGACGGCTTCGGGTGAGCCCTCTGGACCCGTAACAATGTTAAACATTCGATGCAGCCCATAGCACAGGTAGACATAGGAAAAACCTCCGATGCCAAACATGATTTTCGTTCGATTTGTCAACCGATTCAAGTGGCCGTGGCAAGCCCTATCCTCTGCACCACCATAGGCTTCCGTTTCGCAAATGAGCGCATCCACGACCTCGCCAACCGGGGAGCGAACACATAGTGTCTTTCCGAGGAAAAAACGGGCCATACCTGGCGGATCAAATTGGCTATACGCACCCCGGGAAAGAATTCGACCTACCATTTCCTTATTCTATATGCGCAAGTAAAAAGCAACGACTCTAACTAGGAGTTTCGATTGTTGTTTGTGGCTCCTCGGTTGAGGCGGAGGAGACAAACGACACTCCGAATCCGATCAGGACAGAAGTTGCGAAAGAATTTGTTTAAAATGACCGCCTGTCGCTAAAAGGAATCTGGATAGATACTCGCTAATTCTGTAGCAACTGAAGGAGTAATTCCGCGTTCTTTATGGCAAATCCATCGCGGTCATTATTGAAGTAACAAAACGAACTTTTCGCACCGCTGTTCCGGATTCTATCGGCCCACAAACTCAATTCGGCATCACTATAGTTATGTCTGTACCACTGCCGCACCCCATGGAAACGGACGTATATCTCTTCAGCCGTTTTAACTAGGTCATCCGGCAAGTGAGGTGCGCTGCATGAACAAAAAATCGTGCCGCTATCGCGAAACGCAGAAATTACCGCTTCGTTCCACCAGCTTCGATGTCGAAACTCTACGACGTTACGGCGGGTTCTATCCAGCTGAGAGACGATTTTACGCAGCCGCGACGGCGTGTAGTTGAAGCTAGGTGGCAGCTGAAAAAGGAAACATCCTAACCGCTTACCGAGAAGCTCCCCGATGTAGCAGAAATCACGAATTAGCGTTTTAGTCCCTTCGAATTTCTTGATATGTGTGATCAATTCTGAAACTTTTACAGTGTAAATGAACGCATCGTTGCCAACCTGACGATTCCATGACTGAACAGTGTTGATAGTGGGCCAAGAATAAAAGGGCGCGTTAAGCTCCACCGTACTAAAATGCTTGGCGTAATGTTTGAACCACAAAGACGTCGGCAAGCCCGAGGGGTAAAAGTTCTCTCTCCAATGCCAATAAAACCATCCGGAACAGCCAACGACATATTTGGGTAAGCCCTGATCGCGCTCCAGCGGACTGGCAATCACTTCAGGAGAACTCTTCAAGACAGCACGCGCCGCATGAAACTTCGCTGCTCTGCCAATATTTGCCGCTCGTTGTTGCTGGCGCCTTAAGTCGCGTTTGGCTTGGCGTTCTTCCTTAGATAGGATTTCAGTCATGATGAGCGCGCTGCTACAGCCTATTGAACGTCGTCTTTATTACCCACACCGAAACGAAAAACCAAGAATGGACCCTTCTGCTTATTCACTCCGGCGTTCTTGTCCGGCATCAAAAAGACTTGTGAAGTGGTCACATAGATTTGCCCATTCGGCCCACGGGCCATGCTGTCCGGCCACTGGAGACGATCATCTTTTACGATGGTTTGCGTCAAGTTCGTTGCCGGATAAAAACGATTGACCGCGTTATGCTCAATGTCAGTCATGAGCAAAGTCCCGTCCGGACAAGCCAAGATTCCATCCGGCATGGCCGTTTTAGCCACTGATGTAATCTTACTCGCCAGCTGTTTCTCGGATAAACTTTCGTTCAGTAGATCGGCAGTGGCCACTTGATAAAGCGTATGTGCTGTTAAGGAATGGAAGTAAAGAACACCACGCGCATCGAGCGCAATTCCGTCTACATTTCCCATCGGAGTCGTACCAGTTTTGGAATCGATAGGACGCACTCCATCGATCAGAATATCGACATTTTTCTCAGCCTTCGTACAATCTTCATCCCTTAACAGCGCACGGGCCTTCCCCGAATCGAGATTCAGAACGATGATGGACCCAATGCCCGACTCCGAGATGTAGGCTGCCCGATTCGGAATGTCGACTCGGATGTCATTCAGGTAGCTTTTCTTAGGCGCCACAGCATCCGATATCGGGTAGATCCGGATGATGCCCTTGTTTGCGAGATCAATTTCCACAACTTTTGCTGCGCCAGGTATAACTCCCTTTTGTTGGGGAGAACCAGCATCGAGAACCCAGAGATGATCTTGCTGATCCACTACCACACTTTGCACGCAGACGAATCGATTTTCGGGGTCTCCTTTGTCCGAGTTCCATTCGGAATTCGGGTACGGGTCGAGGCTTCCGTCCGCCTTCAGTTCTGCCACTGAAAACGGATGGCGGGTGGTCCAATATGGGAAATTCACAAAGACCCGGCCGCTTTGCATTGAAACGCCGATTCCGGTCACCTGTTGATCGGGAAACGAGCCCACAACCTGGAGCTGATCGGCATTCGCAGCGGAGGCCCAAAGGATATAAAGGTAGAGCATGATGCTACCATGAAGGCCGTTTAACCGGATTCGAGTGCCAAAATGCGAAGCGTGGGGATCGAGCATAGGAACCGTGTGCAACGCATGGGCTGTTCCGAAAAAACCGATTCGCTTTAACTGCACTTCCATTAGCTCTTTACATAAATTTAGAGCTGCGATTTTTCGCCAAGCGGTTGGCCCCTTGCATGAATGAGTCGAATGCAGCTGGCAATCTATATAGTAGATGCAGGCCCATGCTTTGCGCGAAAGGTGACAATGTTCTGAAGGCCGACCCGGGGCCTATTCTGCCCGTAAAAGCGATCTGATAACTGCAAAATGCGACAAGATTCCTCTCGCTTTCTAAGACTTTACAACCTGCCTGGGAGCAAAAGCACGAGCAGAGACCCCTGGCATGGTTGATGCAAAGCGATGTCCCGATCAACTATGGACTCTGAAGGTTACGATCCAGCGCGGCGCCGCTTCATTAGACAATTCAGCGGGGTGATGGGCATAGCCATCGTCTCGCCTGGTGCAGCGCTTTCGGCCGCAATCATCGACGCGGAAGGGACATCAAATTCTCCTTCTCCGGTTCAAGCAGCGCCATCGGCAGGGCAAAGCAGTCAAGCAATTCCAGCACAGCTAACGGTAAATGGCACGGAACATAAGTTAGAGCTGGAGGCAAGAGTTACGCTACTAGACGCTCTTCGAGATCGCCTCAATTTGACCGGAACGAAAAAGGGATGCGATCATGGAACGTGTGGGGCTTGTACCGTACACATCGAGGGCCGTCGGGTACTCTCCTGCCTGACACTCGCCGGAACGGTTCAGAACAAGAAAATTACCACCGTGGAGGGGTTAGCCGAGGGAGGGACGCTTCATCCAGTTCAGCAAGCGTTTATTGATTGTGACGCATTTCAATGCGGATTCTGCACCTCGGGACAAATTATGTCTGCGACCGCCTGTATTCAAGAAGGCCACACGAAAAGCGACGAAGAAATTCAAGAGTGGATGTCCGGTAACATCTGCCGATGCAGCGCTTATCCTAATATTGTCCTGGCCGTGAAGCAGGTAGCCGGTGCCTCCAAGAAGAACCAATGAACGAATTCGCACTTACCACTGTTTCGAGCATCATTGAGGCGAAGGCTGCGATAGCCAAGCCTGGGACGGCTTTGCTAGCTGGAGGCACCACGCTCATCGATCTCTGGAAACTGGGAGCCTATCCTGTAGAAAACGTGATCGATATCAACAACGTGCCGATGCGCGGTATTCAAGCCAAGCTCGGTTCGCTCACACTGGGTGCGTTGGAAAAGATGAGCGACGTTGGTTCTCATTTCGATGTTGCGAAGTACTTTCCGGTCGTCTCCCAAGCTCTCCTACTCAGCGCCTCGCCGCAGATTCGAAATATGGGAAGCATGGGTGGAAATCTGCTCCAGCGACCGCGCAGCATTAGCTACCGATCGCCCGACCCCACCAGGCGAGACGGGCCAAGTCGTTACGATGCAATTTTCGGGGTGACTCCCGTCAGTCGGGCCGTTCACCCCTCCGACCTCGCCGTCGCATTAATCGCTCTGGATACCGTTCTTCATTTTACTAGTAATCAGGGAGATCGGACGGTGGCACTAGCTGATTTCTATCATACGCCGGATCGTGCCTTGTCTTTGTGGTCGATTCGACCGGACGAGATGATCACCTCGATTGAGCTGACAGGTCCCGCCTTTTCCGCACGATCCGCGTATATTAAGATTCGAGATCGCGCGTCTTACCAATTCGCTCTGGTCTCCGCTGCCGTGGCAATCGACCTTGATTCGAACGGCACGATCAACGACGCGCGCATTGCGGCTGGAGGAGTGGCGACGATTCCTTGGCGGTTCAAAGCCGTTGAAGATCAGCTCCGCGGCAAACCCGCCAATGACGATACGTTTGTCAAAGCAGTAGCCAATGTAGGTAATGGTGCCCAAACGCATGCCGATAACGCATACAAAGTGGAGCTGCTGAAACGAACTATTCACCGAGCCCTACGAGAAGCTCAACGGTTGTCATGAGTGATTCGAAGATAAATTTAATTGGAAAAGCTGTCGATCGTGTGGATGGACGCGCGAAAGTGACGGGTAAAGCCGATTACACGTCGGATTATGCTCCCGCTAAACTGTGTTGGGCTTATGCAGTAACGAGTACATTTGCGAGTGCCTCACTCACTTCCATTGATACATCTGTTGCGGAAAAGATGCCCGGTTTTGTTAAGGTGTATACGTACACCAATCGACCCAAACTTTTCTTGCCTCAGAAAGCCTCGGCGTCGAGCGCAAATCCCGGAGAAAAGAAGCTCGCTCTGGACAATGCAGACGTGCAGTACGAGGGTCAAATCATCGCTTTCCTATTGGCTGAAACCTACGAGCAAGCGCGTGCTGCCGCCGGAAAAATTAAGGTCGCTTATCAGGCCGGAGAGCCAATCGGAGATCAATCCGCTGCGCAGATCTATTCGCCATCGGATGTAGATGGACTTTCGGCTCACATTACGACGAATCAAACGGACTCAAATGATGTGGAGACTGCATGGAGCAGGAGTCTGAGCAAAGTGGATTCGACGTATAGAACTGCGATGCTGCATCATCATCCGATGGAGCCGCACAGCGCCGTTGCCGTATGGGACGGTGATCGATTGAACTGCTACACTCCTACACAATGGCTGATGGGGAGCCGGGACTATTTGTCCGAAGGGCTGGGCGTGGCGAATGATAAGATTCGAGTGATTAGTCACTACCTGGGAGGTGGTTTTGGCTGCAAGGGCTCGTCATGGATGTTCCTTTTGTTGACCGCAATGGCCGCCCGAGATGTCGGTCGTCCCGTGAAGTACGTGATGGAGCGCGAGGATATGTTTTCTAACGTTGGGCATCGACCACAGACCACGCAGCGCTTGGCCTTGGGAGCGAATCGCGACGGCACTCTGAGCGCGATCCGCCACCTCAGTCAAACCAGTGTAAGTACCACTACGGAGTTCAAAGAAGCGACGGGGCATCGAGCGAGCTATGTTCTGTATGACGCTCCCGCTATTGAGATCGACCATAAATTTTACGGATTAAATGTCGGCGCTCCATGCCAGATGCGGGCTCCCGGAGAATCACCCGGAGTCTTCGCCCTTGAATCGGCGATAGATGAGCTTGCATTGACTATCAAAATGGATCCTCTGGCCCTGCGATTAAGGAATCTTTCGGACAAACAGCCTTTTACGGGCCTGCATTTTTCCTCAAAGCATCTGGAGGAATGTTACCGATCTGCGGCGGATCGATTCGGCTGGTCAAATCGAAATGCGGCGTGTCGATCAACAACCAGTGGCGATTGGTGGGTAGGCACCGGAATGGCAACCGCGCTTTATCCCGCAAACAGGACTGCCGCGACGGTAAAAGTTCGTTTGATGTCGGACGGAAGCGCAGAAGTCATCAGCGCGACCCACGACCTTGGGACGGGGACGTATACAATCATGGCGCAGCAAGCGGCGGATGATCTCCAGTTGCCAATCGACAAAGTGCGGGTTGAAATCGGGGATTCAAGTTTTCCCAAAGCTGGGGTATCGGGTGGCTCAATGTCCGCTGGTTCTGTTCTTCCTGCGATTCAGAAAGCGACGCAATCTGCGTTAAACAACCTGGGAAAGCTGGCCGTCAGTGATCCGAGAAGCCCAATGAATGGAGTCGATTATTCGGCCCTTCAAGCCGTTAGTGGCGGACTTCAAATCAAAGATCAACCCACTACGAATCGTTCTTTCCAAAGCATTCTTTCGAGCGCCAATAGAGCATTCGTGGAGGCAATGGAATCGGCCGCCCCGCCATCGGACGAAAAAAGCAAAGAACAGCAGGGAATCGTTCTTTGGCATGATTTCGCCTACTATTCATTCGGTGCCTATTTTGTTGAAGTGAAGGTCCATCAGTTAACGAGTGAAGTGCGCGTTTCCCGCGTGGTAACCGCAATGAACATCGGGCAGCCGTTAAACCTCAAGACTGCGAGGAGTCAGGTAATTGGCGGCGCCATCTTCCAAATCGGCGCAGCTCTTACCGAGCACTCGATTTTAGACCCACATTCGGCTTGCTGGATTACGCGGGATTTGGGTACCTACCATCTACCCGTATGCGCAGATGTACCTCAAATCGATGTTATATTCGCCGGGCCACCGGACACTCAATTTAACTCCGTGGGAGCTCGCGGCGTGGGTGAAATCGGAAACACAGGACTGGCGGCGGCAATCGGAAATGCTGTGTATCATGCCACCGGAGTACGAATCCGCAGTCTTCCCATTACGACCGATAAATTGTTGATGACTCAGCCGTCCTAATTGTTCCTATTCGAACGCCTTCTGCGGTGGTTCTTAAAGAGCGATTCTGCCAAACTTGGATCTCGTATCTACGGGCCTCATCATGGTCGATTTAGCCGATTGTCAGCCGGCTATAAATATCATCAGAGGATAATTTTTCAAATGTTATTGGCCATCCCTCGCCGTAGGGTTTGTAGTAAAAATTTTTTACGCCGTTTACAGACGGTCTCCCTAATTGAGCTTACTTGGTACACTGCCAATCAAATGGCATTACTCGACAGAGCCAAGTTCCTAAAAGAAGGAAAATAGGGTGGCTTGGTACTTCAGAGTAACCATAGGGAGGCCATTCCAATGGAATAAACTCAAGCTTGAGTAGCGTCATTTTGGAGAGGCCGTTTTTGGTAGGATGGAAAGCTCGTCCGCACTCCACCCTCCTCCAAGGGCCTTGATCAAGCGAATCGTTGCATAGAACTGCTGGCCTTGAACTTGCACTTCATTGCGTTGCGTTGCCAGCCGCGTTTCGTCCGTAAGCACGACGTCGGTGTAGTTGACTTCACCCACCGTAAAGCGCTGTTGAGACAGATTAACCGCTTGCTCGGCACTCTGAACCGAAGCATTTAGGGCGGTCCGCTGCCGTTCGAGAAAATGCAAGTCGGCTAGCGCATTTTCCACGTCTTTAAAGGCGTTAAGAACGGTGCTTCGATAACGGGCGACAGTTTGATCGTAACTGCTTCTCGCTGCGGCGAGATTTGCCACATTTTCGCCGCCTAAAAAGAGTGGAAGCCGAACGGAGGGACCTATGGTCCATATGCTATTTTTCCAATTGAACAGATCGCTTGCTTTAGCGCTGAGATACCCGCCTTCACCGGTAATGGAAACGGAAGGGAAGAACGCTGCATAAGCCACTCCAATTTGCTCGTTCTTTGCCGCCATGTTGCGCTCTGCTTCGGCGATGTCCGGTCGCCGCTCTAAAAGTGAACCCGGTAAACCAACAGGAACTTCTGGAGGCGATCCGACGATCGGTAGGGCGTTCACGGTGAATACAGATGCATCTAATCCACACAAAACAGCCAATGCGTTTTGAGTCTCGGCACGGCTTTGTTGCACCTGAGCTAGCTCGGCCTGGGCGTTGGTGAAGTCGGTTTGCGCCTGGGCTACATCCAAGGAAGTGGCACGGCCGGCGGTCACGCGCTTTTGATTGATTCCCACCGCTTCCTGGCGAAACTTCACCGAGTCCTGGAGAATTTGAATTTCCCTGTCGTATTGCCGTAAAGTATAGTAGTCGATCGCTACATCGCTGGTTAGTGTGAGCATCACATTCTCATAATCTGCCCCAGATGCTTGCGCCTGCTCTTGCGCAGCTACAAACGAGCGCCGCACGCGGCCCCAAAGATCCAGCTCGTAACTCAAATCAATGGGTACGCTAAACGTATTATAAGGAATTATTCGAGTAATCTCTGATTTAAAAGGCGTTTTTGAGAACTCTGGAATGTCCTGCTCGGTCTGGGTGCGCTTATAAGAAGGATCAAACGTGAGAAAAGGAAAAAGGCTAGCGCCACTGAGACGCGCCTGAGCACGGGCGACATCAAAATCAGCTATGGCCGCTTTGAGATCCTGATTCTGAGTCACGGCAGCCTTCTCCAAACCATCGAGTTGTGAATCGTGAAAGATGGTCCACCACGGACCCTTCGGCCGCGAATCAGAGGGCGACGCGACACGCCAATGCCAGTCGGGTGGCGTCACTTGCGCTGGATCGGGTCGATTGTAGTTGGGGCCGACCATACAGCCGCTTACCACTACGGCGACTACACTTAATAAACCGAAGCGAAGGGCACATTTCATAACCCGAACTTCGTTGGCCCCTGAGTCGGTTGCGGATGTTTTTCGGTGATATCGACAGTCGTCTCCACGGACAAACCTGGTAAAATTCGGCTTTCGTATCCGCGTATGCTGTCGGCGTCGAAGACGACCTTAACCGGAACCCGCTGAACGATTTTGGTAAAGTTACCAGTCGCGTTATCCGGTGGTAGCAGAGCGAAGACGGAGCCGCTGCCAGGCGAAAAGCTGTCAATAGTGCCATAGAATTTGCGATTTGGAATGGCATCAATTTCAATCTCCGCACGCTGTCCAATTTTCATCTCACCGAGTTGCGTCTCTTTATAGTTCGCCACCACCCAGTTATCTTGAACCACCGCCATCAGCGCCCCTCCCACCGTAACGCGGTTTCCGACCTCCACCTGTTTACGGCCGATGTAGCCGTCTGATGGTGCATGAATGGTGCAGTAATTGAGCTGATTCCGCGCGTCGTCTAGCGCCGCCTTTGCCACGCCGAGTGCATCGTGCGTTTGATCATAGTCTTGTTTGGAAATCGCGACATCATCCTTGAGAGCAGCTACCCGGTCAAAATCGGCCTTGGCTCGGTTGTAATCGGCCTGAGCCTTGTCAACTTTCACTTGGAAATCGGCTGGGTCTAGCTGCACGAGAACGTCTCCTTGATGAACTTTATAATTATCGTCTACCAGCACAGCGATGACCGTCCCATCAACTCGTGGACTCACCATATGGATATGGCCCGAAGTGTAGGCGTCATCAGTATACTCATGCTCGCTAGAAAATAGATAATACCGAATCCCAATGATTCCTGTTATCACAAGTACAGCAATGCCAATCAAAATTTCAAAGACCGTTAAATGAAATACAGGCTTTTTCTTTTCACCCTCCTTGTTTTGTCCTTCATCTGATTTATTATCGGCGTTTGATATTTTTCCATCGGCTTCGGGTTTTGCCTCCAGTTCGGGATCTCGCCTATTGCTAAGGTCGCCTCTGTTCTCACCTCTTTTTTCAGGGTTAGTTGACATGAATAAAATTACTTATGGGGTAAAGGATCAGCGCTTTGACAACTTATAAAACGCGGTTAAAATTGTTCGAAATGCGGCTTCAGTCAAATTCTTTTTTAGCCTTTACCCTATATGTCGGACAACGAAAACACTCAGCTTTTTAAACGCTGGGTCGGCGTGGGGGGCACGATGATTGGAGCCTTTATGGCGGTGGTCGATATTCAGATGACCAATTCATCGCTCCGCGATATTACGGGTGGACTTGGTGCTACGGAGGACGAGGGAACCTGGATTTCAACAAGTTACCTTATCGGCGAGATCGTAACGATCCCACTCACCGCCTGGATGTCACAGGTCTTTACGGTCCGGTGGTACCTAATGGCGAATGTCCTTGCCTTCCTAACATTCTCGATGCTCTGCGGAGTAGCGACCGATTTGGACGAAATGATCTTTTTCCGGGCAGGGCAGGGTTTCACCGGCGGAGTTCTTATTCCCATGTCCTTCACTGTAATTCTTACGAATCTGCCGAAGAACCAGCAACCTATTGGGCTGGGCCTGTTCGGCATTGCAGCGACTTTCGGGCCGGCCATTGGACCAGTAATCGGCGGTTGGTTAACCGACACCTACAGTTGGAATTGGGATTTCTACGTCAACCTGTTTCCGGGCGCATTAATGCTGGCCGCCATTTGGTACGCCATCGAACCCCAACCTTTTCGCTGGGAGAAACTACAAGGGGGCGATTGGTGGGGAATGATTTGCATGGCCATCGGGTTGGGTTCGTTGATCGCCATGCTAGAAGAGGGGCAGCGAAAAGACTGGTTTGGCAGTACATTCATTCGAGACGCCGGCCTGTTGGCCGTCATTTTCATCCCGTTGTTCATTGTGATCGAGTTGGTGGTGGAGAAACCATTTGTTAACTTACGTTTGCTAAGAGAACGAAATTTGGGCACGGCCTGTTTCGTTAATATGCTCTTGGGCTTTGCCCTCTACGGCTCGGTCTACCTCCTGCCTTCGTACCTGCTCTCCGTCCAAAAATACAGTGCCTTCCAAAGTGGCGAGTCAATGGTCTCGGTGGGATTACCACAACTTCTGATTTTTCCGGCCATTCCGCTGTTAATGAAAAAGGTCGATTTGCGCATGCTAGTGTCGGTAGGAATGGCCGTTTTCTCACTGAGTTGCTTTCTCAATACTTCAATGTCACTCGATTTTTCGGGCGATCAGTTTCTTTTTACCAATGTCATACGCGCACTGGGTCAACCGTTCACGATCATCCCTCTTTCCGGCTTGGCCACCGCAGCGCTGACCCCGAAAGACGCCGGCGATGGCTCAGCACTCTTTAACCTGATGCGAAATCTCGGTGGAAGTATGGGGACCGCTCTCTTGGACACACTCATCACCCGCCGCGAGCAGTTTCATGACCTTCGAATTGGGGAGACCGTTACCACTTACAACGAGTTGGTGCGGGCGCGTCTATCTTTGTTGCAAAGCTATCTCATCGGGCAGGGACACGACCCCGCTAGCGCCTCCCGCCAAGCTCTTGGCTTGTTACAAACCGATATCCAACAGCAATCGTATGTTTTAGCTTACCAAGATTGCTTCTACGTCCTTGGCTGGATTTTGTTGGGCGGTTCGTTCGTTGTTTGGATTGCTCGTAATTTGCAGCCGAGCGGCGGTGCAGCAGCGTAGCGTTCGGGCTTTCCATCGAACCAAAACGCAACATGTCACTCCCATCGTTATTTTGTTTGACAGTAGTGATGGTGTAAATAACCCGCGTGCATCCCTTCGGGGGTGGTACTGCAGTGATCTCAAAAAAGGCCATTACCAGTGTTGCGGCGGCGGTCGAATATCGAAGAAGGCACCTTGAAATAGGAGATTATTACTCTAAGGACAATCAGATTCATTGGCCAGTGGCAAAGTAAGCTCGCCCAACGCCTGGATCTCGAAAACTGCAATGTAACGCAGGTTGCTTTTGTCGCTGCGTTGGAAGGACATTTGCGAATATTCCCAGAAGGCGATGACGTTGTCCGGCGGCCCGTCAATAAGGCATTCGATTTCTTCTACAGTCCGCCAAAAAGCGTCATGATTTTGGCTGCGTTAAACGAATAGATTGCCACTGACCTCCAAGCCGCCTCGAACATCTCCGGAAGCCAATCGAATCTTAGGTCACACCAAGCCAATCAAAAAGATCAGTTCTAACGCTCGCTAATTTAGTTCTCACGGATGGAGGTCCCTCACGACGGGGCTTTTCGGTCGTAGAACGCTTAGGCTCACCGCGGGAATCAGCCTGCTCCACAGCAAGTTCGTTCTCAGCCGAAGCGACAAAATTAACCGTTTCGACCTTTGAGAAAATGTATCTTTGATGTAGAGAAGGAGGGTCCGTTCCTAGCGGAAAGGAACCAGCGGCGGCGGGCAACTTTCGTTGTCGATCAATATGAAAAGCGGATAAGGGGTAATGTGTAAGGTTGGAGCTCATGCATCGAGTAGGTCAGACCCTTCCAGGATTTGTATCCGACAACGCAGATATCGTTCATGTGTCAAACGTTCAGACCCAAATGGGAAAAAGTGAAAACGTGAAAATCCAGGTTTCAGATGCTAGAGTGTGTTAATAAGTCGATGGAACCTTCTCCCAAACCTTCTCCCAATATTGTTCCGCCTGCTCTGGAGTAATTCCCCTGTTCAAATAGTGTTTTCGCAACATATCGCTGCCCAAGTGATGTCCCATTAGCTCTTTAAGCTGGGCCTCATTCTTGTGCTTGGCCAACCAATAGGCATAAGAATGCCTAAGGCAGTCTACTGGCCAAGGTAGTAATCCCGCAGCTTTCCGGCCTTTCGAAGCCTTGTTATGTAATGTTTGGCTGGCGAGACGGGTCCGTCGTTTCCACGAAAGGGACGTAGCCATTCCATTGCGTTCTTGCTGATCGGGACGATCCTGCGTTCGTGTGTGGTGCTTTGTCCGTCGATCAACTGATTATTCAAAGTTACATTTTCATTGCTCCAGTCGACATCGCTCCAAACAAGACCCTTGGTCTCATCCGGTCTCGCCCGACGAAGAGAGCGCCAGACAACAGGAAAAACTACGTGTGATCAAGTTGGGTACGAGTAACCCAATAGTTCTGCCTAGAGAAGGCAGGTATTGAGGGAGGTTAGCTTGGAAAAACTTTTCAGGGAATGGCAGGACATCGCCATCCCCTGCGTGGCCTACGCCATTTTCGCCCCGGTTGTGGAGCAGACAACTGCCTCTCGCTTCAGGCTTGGTAAAGTATTTACGACTGCACTTTCTTGTCACCCAACCTTGGACCTGGAGAGCCAAATCGATCTGACCCGCAGCTTCAAATCACTGCGGGATCAAGCGATCGATAGGAACTACTTTGAAGAGCTGTCTAAGATTTCGTCTCCGGCAGAGCTTAGATTCTTTTTGCAGTTCTTCCTGAACCTTCATCGCCTAACTTCATGCCGTACTTCTCACCAATTTGACGGCTGTCTTCAGCGACTGGCCCCATATTGGCAACCATGTGTTGGCCGGCGGGGGACGAATAGAAGGCGTTAACGGCTTTCAGATCATCCATCGTATAATATTTGTCATACACGGGGATCAGCAGGGTAATGAATTCATCGCTGTCCATCTCTTTTTGGAACTTATCCCAAAATCCTTGAGGGGCATCGCTGTGCTGCGCCTTCATTGCATCGATCATCCCACTCATCGCGATTTGCATGGCTTTTTTGATACCCATTAGATCGAGCATTTTAACGATCTCGGCCTTCTTTGCCGGATCGATGGTGCCTGTGGTGGAGGCGTCGGAGGCGGTAGCCGCAGTCGATGTTTCGGGCGTCCTGGGCCACGAGACAGCCGGAGGAGAGGGTGGTGATTAGGGCAAGAAGTGTAAGTGATCTCATTTGGTATTGTTCTCGAAGCTATCGACATGGCCGACAGGGTCAAGAACGATAACCGGGAGGAGCTTAGAGAGTTCCTCTTTTTTATGACGGGCCCTGCGTTACTGGCTCCGTCAATCTCTACGCCGAGCGCATTGCTTTGACTCTTTAGGAAAAGAGGGCAGGAGCCCGAGGAGAGGAACGGCTCCTTGGGCCGGACGGCAGAATATATTTCCAGCTGAGGACTCCCGGACTCGGGGTCTGAAGGTGAATAGGAGCGTGGGAGCTGCCCGAGGTCGGGCGGTGGCCTGGGGAGACCCGAGCCGAGGAGAGCGACACGCTCAAAATGCTGAACCTGTCGATGAGCCGCCAGGCTGATCGACGTGCGCTGCAAAGCGGCACGACCTTCCGAGGTGAAAGACCTCGGCCAACCTGGCACCGAGCTGGGTTGAGAACTTGAAGTAACTGCGTTGCCGCGAGGCAGGGTAGGAAGCAATGGAAAGAACCAGATCGACTGCAATGAAAAATGAACACGATTCGGCGGGAACAAGTCGGCGAGCTCGCGTCGATGTGGCGAAGCCTGGGACCGGGACCCACCCGGAGGGAATTCAGGACGCCGATACGGAACATACGGCGATTCTGGAGGCTGTTAACGTGGTTGGTGGCAGTAGGTCTGGCAAGGGACGTGACGTGAATGCAGGAGACCTGCCGGGACAGGAGGCCGAGAGGCCCTCGGCAGGAGTCAGAAC
>CAVURW010000049.1:0-18836 GCA_963743595.1 uncultured Verrucomicrobiae bacterium | reverse complement strand
TGCAAATTCGCCAATCGTCTTTTTAACTAATGAGGGCGAATTTAAGCTTTATGGACCTACTTTTGCACAAGCTGTGCTTACAACAACGGCCATTTTAACTGAAGAGGAGGGGTTGAGAGAATGGATGATCTCGCTTGGAATAACATTTTCAATATCTTTTCCAATTGTCAACGTAGCAATGTCGCCCAATACACTTCATAAACAATTATACAATCGTTACCGTATCGAGTTAGGCACTTCAGATTACGAATAACAAGTTAGCGATAAGTTGTATTATCTCATAGAGCATGGCCTAGACACACCTACTGATTCGACAAAGCGAATGGATGTTATGACTTATCTGACGCTACTAAGGGAGACCAGAGCTACAAATAGACATCTTGGGGTGCCACAGGGTGGTGACCTCATTTCTAGGTGCGAAATCATCGATCTCCACCTTCTGGACCCATGACGAGTCACAGTTAGGCAACCTCCGTCTGGCGAAAGTTCTGCATCCGCTCACTGGCGCAAGCAGATAAAAGTCACTTACTCCCTGGAAAGGTGACTCCGTTCAGTACGGTTTTAATTTCGTTGACATCAAGCGGGTTTTTATCCTGTGTTCCGACAGTAACAACATATATATTGCCGTTTACTATGAACACATATGCTTGGCAGTGAGTTGTCTTATCCAACATACACGTCATCGCTACACAGGGATAACTGTGAAAAGTACTTATTTCCGCTTTTACATCACTCCTATTTGGGTCTTGCTCCGTATTTTTAACCACGGAAGCCACGAGCTCCGGAGTTGGCCCAGTTAAATCGGTTTTCCCAAAGTTCACCGTCACAACATTTTGAGCAGTACTAACCGCACCCACGGTATCGGGTTCAGCTCCATCCGGTTTCCAGTCTGAATTTAAAGGAATACTTACCTCTCCAAGAAACAAGGTATTGTTGGCAGCAGGGTGACTTGCTTTTGGAACGACGGCGGAGGAAGGAGTGGGTACATCCTGACCGGACACGAAACCATTCACAAATAGCATTACCCCCAAAACCAGCGAAATGTTTTTCATAAGGCCATGATGCGATACTGTATATTTACAGTCAATACACAAATCAATTGATGTACCATCGTTATCGAGATACGGTGACCTGAACGCTTTGAACTTTTAGTCCTATCTCGTAAAAAGCAGGCACCGCAACTTGTGTATTTTGTGGTAGACTTAAGTCGTTGGGCCGTTAGTTGAGTGTTGTAATCACGAAAAGTAGAGTAGTGCGATAGCGAGAGCATTTTGCATAGACCTGAAACAGGTGAATAGCTAAAGGAACAATATACGCAATCGCTTTCCCTTCGCGTAACGCCAGCTTGTCGCGCTTGGTACCTTGGCGGATATTCGCAGACAAAAGCCGCCCGAGTACCACCGATAGCGAGGGTTACGTCTTATCGTTTGCGTATGATAATCTGGATCGATTAATTCAAAGGATATTTCAGTGACGTGTTATTTTGAATCCGAAACGGGAACAAACACGATGGAAACAGGAATTGCGTTGGAAACATAATTTCTCTTCCCATAGATAAAGTGGATGGTAAGCGTTCCAGAAGCAGTTCCGTTGAATAATGGTGAACGAGGCAGTCCAGTCCAGGCTACTTGTGTCAGGTCGATATAAATATCCTTGTCTCCATTGGCTGGAATGATCTCATGGTGTAGACCATTTTTACTCCACTGCAAGGGAAGCTTCGTGATCTGGAATGTTTTAGTGCGACCGATAGCCAGGTCAAAAGAGAAAGACTCATCCCAATCAGAGAGGTACTGACTCAGATCCACTGGCCTAGCCTCGTTGTTATGTAGGACCACAGTGAACGAATTCTCGTTCTTGTTCTGTCCCAAAACGGTTGTGTAGGTCCATTTTTGAGTTGGCCTTGCTGGAAGTCGGATAAGAGCGATAGCTCCTTCGCTTGCGAGGTTCAGGCTCAGATCGGGCTTGTTTGAAGCAGATGCAGCGATCGATGGGACGAGCACAAAAAGACAAAGGTATTTGAAAAAGAAGTTCTTCATAAGCTGGACTGTCTCGAAAAGCTTGGGTCTATCCACCCGTTAAAAGAAAGCCAATACACCAAGATATATGATCTATCGACTCCAAAAAAGTACGGCTCTACCTAATTCGAAGCTGAGACAGGACTCACGTAAACCGCGATCGGATCAGAAACATATTCAGCCTTCCTTGTTTTAAGGTTAAGAGTCTCGCCTCGCTTGTAATCTGCGCCATCATAGGCAAAGTGGATGGTAAGCGTCCCGCCGTTCTTCCCCGAAACAGCAAATGCAGCGGGTAGACCCTCCCAATCCCCTTGGGTAAAATCGATGGAAACCCGATAATCCCCATTGGCGGGAAGTTCAATGGCTTCGATAGCATTAGCGTGCCACATCCTGGGACTTCTGATGATGTGATATGACTTGCTATTTTCGATCACTAAGTCGAACGATAAGCAACCGTACCATTGTGACGATGCTTGAGACAATCTCAGTATCTTGGTCGTCTGATTATGAAGTACAACTGTGAAAGAATTCTCACTCTTCTGATTCCCGAAGCTCCAATCGCGTTGTGAAAAAGGGACCGGGTTGGCGGGAACCCGAATTGAAGGCGGACCTTTTTCAGTAGAAACGCTTAAGCTCAGAGGTAGAGCATCCGCTCGACAGTAAATTCCCGAGGCAAAAAGAACCCACAGAAGTGTTAGACTAGATCGAAAGTTCATAATGATCATCATAGCTATAGGGACGGCGACTTCCATGCTATTCGGCTACCCTCCGGGCAGAAGCCCCACTACAATTACAGCCAAGGAAGTTTTCTCATTCGTAATCAAGTGCGGATCAACATACAGAACCAACTCGACCCTACCGCCGACACGGAAGACATTTTGCGACGCTTCGCTCGTTTATGGTCACGTTAATCCGTGTGGAAGATTTAAATTGGATCTCAAATCAAAACTTCTGCTCGATCCTCCCTGGTTCGATCGTCAGCAGAGCCCAACTCAGATGCTTTTTGACCTGTGAACCTCAAATTGCCCCTGGTGACAGCAATGTTGGGTTTACCCCATATAAGTCGGAAGGGACAATGGGCCGTGAAGCCAATAAATACTTTCGTTCCAATTCCACCGGCTCAGGGATTCCGAGAACATGGCTTACCGCCGCAATCGTTCTTCGGATTTTACCTTCAAAATCGGTGGAATTGTCGATATTCGTAAATGGGGGTGCCTGGTCCAAGCCGTCTGAATTCTGCCATCCACAACGGCTGCTTGCTCGACATCTTCGAGACGGGCTGGGTTGATGTGGGTCGAATAGAATTCCCTAGCTCCATCAGCAGCTGAAACCAAGTGAATGACCGCGTGATAGCGTTGATCACAAAGCTCCGATTCGTTGAACATTCCCTCAGCGAGAATGTTTCCCATTGCGCCTGAGAACAATAGGCTTTCCCATAGAGAGCGCCACGGTCGCATATCATAAGAATAGGCTTATCGGCACACTGGCGAGTGAGCGCTTCGATTTCGGTTTCTAGAGCGAGAGTCAATTTCAGAATCGTTTTTTGAAAGGGTTAAGGCTCCAGGCGCTATTCCCGCATTGAACAGAAGCGTGGCCGCCTCCGGAACAATCACAACGCGGTAGCCGAGTTTCCCAAAGTGATCGAAGCTTCGTGCCAAGGCGGTTGTTTTACCGCCACAGGGGCCGCCCGTGTAGGCGATTCGAGTCAGGCGCTGTTCGGTCATATAAAAGGTGGAGTTTTCCGTAGCAGAAACGTCGTATTAGGATATTTTGCTTCGGTCAATTTCACATACATGCCCACGGTGCGACAAATCAACCTTGCAAGAATTCATCTGCGGCATTTGGTCGCGCTTTGCAAGTATTCCAGAATTGAGATAACCGAAGCCACGTTTCTGCGCCTGCATGACACACTTCCCGGTACAGTTAACGAGGCAGAGGATACTTTTGGCAGTTACTACAGATCACTAAGCAATATCGGCTTAACCCATCCCAACAAGGAGATGTCAGCGCAGCCACAAAATATGCCTTTGACGAATGGCCTCGCTATTCTGACGAAATCAAAACGCAAATTTGGGCGGAGATTTCGATTCTACTCGATTAACGAACACAAGCCGTCATCGAAAACCCACGGCAGGAAACACCAAGCTTTGATGATTATTCTGACGAGGATTCAGATTCGGCCTAAATAATCATAGACGAGAGCCTGGCCAAAGAGTTTTTGTCACGGTGAACGCCTTTTTTTTGATCGCGGCCACCTGTTCACGGGAACAAAAAACCGAACCTTCAAAGGGTAAAGACGAGCGGAGCCGCGAGGCCCTCGGAGAATCTTCTTCCAGCAGTTGAGCCACTTCCTCGACGGATTTCGTCTTCATCAGCTTCAACCACTCCCGATGATCCGGCCACGGTTCCCGGTCCTTTGCAGCTTTGATAATGACGTTCCGCGCAATTTCGTAAGCTTCTCCGGGATGAGAACGAAGATAGACGGCTACATGGCGTCCAAACTGAAGACGAATCCATGCGTGAACATCAGGGTGCTGCCAAGCCTCCGGGGGATCGGGAATAGGAAGAACAGGAGGTTCAGAGTGGGTTAGCATTTCGGAAAGTGGTGGCGATTTCAATTGAAATCAAGGGTCCCCTTCCCCCGTCAACAAAATACCCGAGATTTCAATGTTCGACATTCATTTATTCGAAGAAATCAGACTCCGAGGAGGATATTTCCTTGTGAGTATTGAATGTGTACAAGAGCCAATGGTTGATGCGATAGGGAGAACATCCCTGTCTAAAATACACATTATCGGGCGAGAGCTTCGTCTGATTATCTACTCCAGACAAACGGATCATGAACTATCGGTGACGCGATATCATGAGATTTTAGAGGCGATGACCCGTTGCAGTTGCCGAGGCTCCCTTGAGTGTTCAGGAATTCAACGAAGGTGATTTTGAACGTGCGGCCTATAAAGCACACGCCGAGTTAGGCTTAGCTTCTCGCGAAACAGTAAACGCGATGTTGCAATCTCTCGGTTTTGGGGAAGAATGAGTTATGGCCAACAGCAGCGACATTCAGGTTGATCTAATTAAGTTGATCAGCGGACAACGCATGCTCAGGCTTACAGATAATTCATCAGGACTCACGCTTGAGAAAAAGCTCGACGCTGACCAACCAATCGTTCGGCAGAAAAAGCAGCTTTTGAGTATTTTCGAGGCTGCTTTGGTTAAGGATCAAATGCAGCCTGCTCAATTTGGGAAGCAGGAACTGTTATGACGGCGTTTAGGGGCACAGCCAGAAGTAAGACTAAGAACCTAGGAAGAGTGCAAAGTGGTTTCCCGCTTCGTTATCCTAGCCGTTAAGGAAACGCTTTAAAGACATCCAACCACTATTGCATCTTCCAGCCATGAGACTCAGTCAGGAAATACGTTTTTTGAAGGTCGTGACAGCTATTATCATTTGGATGACATTAGGCTCCTTGTTCAATCTTGACCCTGAGAGTTATATGCTTGTAGGAGTACCGATTACAATTCTGTTTCAATTAATTGTAGCCCGCAGACCGCTTCTGCAATTATGGCTGCACCCCAGTTTTCCAATTAAATGGAGCGCGTGGATTTATCCTGTTGCACTCACTTTAGCGCTTCCACCTACGATATTGTTATCGACTATGATTTGGCACAAGACTGGCAGCATCCCGGAGAGGTTATGGTGTATTTGCGGTGCTCTGGGATCAATTCCGTCTGCACTGTGTTTGATAAATGCGAGATGGAAGGTCTGGAAGTCTTTCGCGGAGGCGGCGCGAACTGCTGGGGTGATGAGTGTTTTCATCTTTACTTTAATCGCGATTAGCCTTCATGGATGGAAGTTGTCACACGATTTCTGGGACATATTCTTTGTCAGTTTTGTGCTTTATGTGCCTATCTCTTTCACTTTAGAAGAAGTGTTTTTTCGCGGCTGTTTAGATAGCTATATTTACCAGGAGGGTGATCGCTATTTTTGGCTTTCCTCTGTGCTGATTTCCTTTACATGGGGAGTGTGGCACATGCCAACAATGCCTCTGCCAGATTCAAGTGTCTCCATCAAAGTGGCAAGTTTTATCGCCCTCAGCATTGCGCTAGGGTTAATCCACTGTATTTACGGTATTCCTTTAACCTTGGCGTGGCGACGGGGAGGTTCGTTATTGGCACCCGCCATGGCTCATGCATTAATGGATAGCTTTCGAAATGCCCTGCTCTCATAGCCCTTGGACTTGGAATCGAGAGGGGCGAGTTAATTGTAGCGAAATCCGCCATATGTCATTCGCAATCACCACCTCGGTAATAATTAATATGGCGTATTCACTGGTTAAAAAAGAAATATCGACGCTTGCTGGGCCGTGCTTTAATTAGGTAAGAACGTTTTGGCACAAAAGCCACCTACCAGTCCACCTATTAGCATGACGAAAGCAGAAGTGATATTGTACCACAGCGGATAGGTATTGGAGAACGGAATCAGTGCGATATTGAGCCCCAAAACGATGGTCGTCATCAGACAGGCATTGGTAACGCGATCATGCCCTGCGATCCAGCCAGTGATAAATCCACTAATAATAGTGGCAATTCCTCCAAAAAAAACAAGAGTCAGCAAGCATGGCGTTGTCTTCAAATATTCAGTAAACGAAGCTGGATTAACGGGAAGCTCCTTCGTTCGAGCATATAAAATTATTGATACTCCAATACATAATCCACTAAACAAGGTCGAAATTATCGCAGTTAGAAGACCAAGGATAACAGCTAGTAGATTTATTCGATGCCTCATGATACGCTCCTGAAGTGAGCCTAGTTTTAACAAGCCGCATGTCGAGTATAAAGTTCAACAAAGGTTAATGGCTGGCTTAAGATAAGTTTGATTTCTCCCTTGGATAATGTGGGGTTCCGCATCGTTTTGGACCAAATTCCCTTTTCAGCTGATTGCTTCTTGGCGAGTATTGGCTGCTTGTTTAACCCGCTGCTATGCATTTTCGTGACCTGGAAAGGTTAGTGGAGAGAAGAAGCGGGTATCCAGCGGTAGAGAGTAGGAACGGAAACGCCGAGGTTTTTTGCGACATCTTTAGGGGGAACGTTGATGGCGAGAAGTTTTTTGGCTGATTGAATCTTGCTGTCGGTTATTTTGGGTTTACGTCCGCCCTTGCGTCCGAGTTGTTGTGCGATAAGGAGTCCGGCACGAGTGCGCTCGACGATTAATTCGCGCTCCATTTCTGTTCAACTAAGTGCGTTGATTCGGCATCGAAGGTCTCTCGCACTAACACGCCATTTGCTCCAGGGAGGAACTCAACCAAAAGAGATATCGATCCCCGAATTCACTCTCGATCAATATGCATGGTTCGATACGCGTGAAAGTGCCTGCGAAATCAAACCCGAAGCTGCCGTCCTTGGCTTCCATACGGTAGGAAAAAGAACCGCCAACACGCAAATCCAGAGATGCCTTTGTTGTATGCCAGTCGTCTGATGTGGTGTTCCATTTTTTGATGTCTTCCGGCGAGGTCCATGCTAACCAGATTTTTTCGATTGGTGCTGACACCGTGGTTTCTACTGTGATTTTCAATGGGGGCATTGGGCTTCTATTCAGATAGTCACAAAACTGGGACTACTCTCCCATGGTTGACGGTTCGGTGATTTTTAACTCGAGAGTACGTTTCGTGCCGACAGACTGTACAACTAGGGAATAAGTACCGATCTTTGTAAGCGCGTCCTTTAGTTTGGGCAAAACCATTGCAGAAGTGGTAATGCCGTCGACGGAAAGGATCTGATCACCCTCCTTAAGCCCCGCGACGGAGCCGGGTCGTCCTTCAATCGTCCCGTAGACATAGAAGGAGTGGTAATCTCCTTTTCCCGTCTTAATGCCCACGCCAAAATTGTCGCGCATGTAGGGAGCAGAAATAAGCGCATTTGGTGTTAGGTACAACTCCGAGTTTGGACCATCCAGGGTCATATCAAAACGACTGAGCACCCCGCGCCCCAAAGTACCCTCAGGAGCGTTGAATCCCTGGTTTTCGATAACGAGCGACACCACCGGTCTCTTGAGGACCGTCTTGTCGAGAACGAATTCAGCAGTCGTCCCGATAATGGTATGGCTGAGGCCACCGAGCCCCCAGAACGCCGAATTTATCGGGTTATCCACCGAGAACTTCGGACACACGTCCTGCAAAGCTTTGTTAACCGTCAAACCTCCGGCGTCTCCCGTATCGATCAGGAACCAGCCATCAATCGCGGTCGTCCCAGAGCCCAATACACCCTTAACGAACTCCAGCCCCTTTACGAACTCCAGCCCGGGCGGTCGTTGGTTAATGGAAATCGGGTCCATGCCCGCTGTTGCCTTAAAAGTACCCGGTTTATAAAAAGTAAGTTTTCGATTCACAAAATCAAAATTCGCTACGAATTTACTGAGAACATCATTCCCGACAATGCCGTCCACGCGCTCGCCGAGGTACTGATCAAAGTCGAAGTTGGGATAGAGGGTGAGTTTCGCTTGGGACATCGCAATTCCACCGAGCGACAGATCGACCCCGTTACAATAGCCGACCAGAATCTTATCGGCTCCAGTTCCAGAAGCGGAAAGATATCGGTTGGTGGATAACTTGAGCCGCTTGGCCAGATTCAAATCCACCATGCTAAAGCTTGCGCCTGTATCCACGAGCATTCTTACATCGGTTCCATTGATCTGCATCGAAATCACGATCTGACCATAATCGCACTCGAACGGCACAGTCACCGAATCGCCGTTGAATTGAACAGTAAGATCGGATTGAACTGGAGTTGACGGGCTTTCAACTTTATTGATCTCCACATTCTCTTTCTGGGCTTGGGCGATCTGATTTGGAGTTAATTTGGCTTTTAGCTTGGCGGCATATTTGGCAGCCGTCTGATTCAGCTCAAGTGAGTTCAGGTACCAAGCATAGGCAATTATAGGATCTGGCTTAACGAATGCTCCATATTCGTAGCAAAGTCCGATGTTTAATCGCGCAGCGCTCACGTCGAGTGAGCTGAGAAAGTACGCTAACGCCTGTTCAGCGTCTTGCTTCATTCCCACGCCATTCAACAGGCAATATCCGTAAGCCACTTCGGCTGGGCTGTGCCCCTGAATCGCTGCCTTCCTGAACCACTCGCCCGCCTTAGTGTTATCTTGCGGCAGTCCGTCTCCTAGCAGGTACATCGAGCCCAATTTATATTGAGCGAATGGTTCTTCGGCAAGTGCTGCCATTTCAATCCATGCTAAAGCCTGCTTTTTGTCCGCCACTACGCCGCAACCGACTTGGTAGAACTGTCCTACCAGGCTCTGACCTCGCGGATCGCCAGTCTCGGCGTTCTTTAGCGCCCACTTGAAGGCTTCCCCTGGGTTGGCGATCACCCCTTTTCCATTTGCATAGCAGAGAGCCAAGTCAGCCATTGCCTGGGTGTTTCCGCTCTTTGCTAATTCGAGTTGCTGTTGAAAATAGAGCTTTGCCTGGTCCGTCGAATTTGCCGAGGCCGAAGCAGGAAGGTTCGATATCGAATTCGTCTGAGCCACCGTTGTCTGGCCCTGCAGATCGGTCCACGCGCAAAACGCAAAAACCCATGTAACCGCAGCGATCTGAATTGGCCCAATGTCCATCCCCTGCTTTTAGTGGTTTTGTCGAGCCGGAGCAATCCATGATCTCTTCGCGAGCTTCTCGAGACCCAAATTAGTTATTAATAGTAACTTACTACTTCGAACGTGTAGTTCCGGGCAAAGCGACGCTCGAGCTTAGCGCTGTTTACCTTTAGCCTAACTTTATTATCCCGACTATAGAGTTCATCCAGCTCAGGCTTACCCATAATACCTCAGGACTTACGCTTGAGAAAAAGCTCAGCCCTGACCAAGCAGTCGTCGGGCAAAAAAAGCAGCTTTTGAGTATTTTCGAGGCAGGTTTAGTTAAGGCTCAAATGCAGCTTGCTTAATTAGGGGAGGGAAAATAGGGCGCACACCCTAATTACCTCTGGATTGATCCAACATAGTGTTTGCATTTATTGAAGTTATTGAAATCACTTAACTGTAAGCTCACGCTTCCTTTCTTGGTTGAGTAGCTGGCACTTTTTCCGGCATGAAATGGGGAAATAGATAAGGTGATGGAGAGCATTTGCCTCAGAAGTCTAGAAAGTTCAAGTTTCATGTTTTGGTTCAACAGGTTCCAAGCGTTCTATAAATAATTCTACATCTGTGCACAAAAAATCTGAGGCAAAGCCAAAATAACTCCCTGAGATAGGAGGGATGTGTTCTGGGTGCCTTGCTACGGCAACTGGAATGTAGGACGAAGTAGACAAAATTCCCCAACTGGGATCGAAGCCCACCCACCCAGCCCCAGGTAAATAAACCTCCGCCCAACCATGCAATGACATTCGCCCGACGATCGTTTCAGAGTACATATAACCACTCACAAATCGAGTTGCGAGACCAAGCAGCCGACAAATCTCCATAAATAAAATGGCGAAATCGCGACAGGCACCTTTTTTTATGTCCAGAGTTCGGGCCGGAGTTTGTACCCCTTTAACCTCGCGCCGTTGATATTTTATTTCCCGGTAGATAGCCTTGTTGACATCCAGTAAAAGCGAAAGCGTCTCGCAACGCTTGCCAGGACGCCAGATCGGGCGAAGCCAGTCCCGCAGGCACTCAATATCGTGAGTATAAATAGGAAGGGCGAGACCTTCCAACTCCAGGCTAAGTTCGTGGTTGTACTGAAAGGGAAACTCCGATGCTTCAGTCAGAATAAAGTCGAAGGGATTGTATTCCAAAACGTCAACTAAACATTCCATTTCTATTATTAATTCAGATGCTTCCCTGGATAAATCAAGAATGCCCACGTTGTTCTCTTGGAGATCGCGCTTCCAGTGAAGCGAGTGTTCGGGGGAGATGGTAAGCGAGAACCATTTCGTTTGCAGAGCATGGTATTGCCGGGGCCTGAGCAAAAGACAATGCTGCCCGAAACGGACCGGTTCAGAGTAACGGTAGCACGTTTTATGATAGATCCTTAAGTTCAAGCGCGAAAATGACCAAAGTTTATTTGAGGCGTTCCGTCAAGACGTTTGGAGAGATCAATGGGGTCTCCGACCAATACATGGCTGGGATTTACCTGATAAGCCCAAACCTGAAATGAAACTAGTTTAGCGTCACCGAATGTCGTAGAAAACGCGCAATCGGCGGCGTCAAGCCCGTGAGCGATCTTTACGCGTCCGATTCGTGGGACATTAAAACGTGCATCAAAAGGGCACCACTCTCCATCAAGAAAGACTTCCATATAAGCGTGGAAATCCATGGGAGTTCCAGGATCCCACCAACCAATATCCGGTACATGGCCAGTCACATATCGAGCCGGGACATTTACTGCACGACACAAAGCAATCGCGACGTGTGCAAAATCACGGCAAACTCCGTATCTCCGTTCGATAATTTCTGATGCAGAAATATCAGGGCTTCCCGAACCAGTAACATAGCGAATGTTGTGATGTGTCCAATTGCAAATGGCTATAACTCGATCGACTCCGTTGATCAACCCTCCAAACTGAGCGGTGGCAAACGCCTGGATTTTATCCGAGTCACAGTAGCGACTTGGAAGTACATATCGAAAGACGTCCCGTGGCAGTTTCATGACGGGGGTCGAATAGGTCTGCCGATTGAAATCATCGGAAACCGCTGGCACCTCGATTAAAGAGTCATTTGTGATTGTTGTTTGTCCAGGAGGGAGTTCCCACCTTTCGACTGGATTTCCTACCCAGTCCATCAATTCTTCGTAAGGCGTCAGTGGCTCAATCGAGAGGCTGTCAGAAATAAAAAGTTGATTGGGAGTCAGTCGGGGACGCACCATAAGCACGATAGGCGTCGGAAATATGGTTTGATAAGTGAGCTTGCACCCGACACGAATCGTTAATCGTTGCATCCAGGACCTTGAGGAGAGACAGATTTCATAAATTTGCAGTGCCCAGTCCAACGCAAAGGCCATACCAAAGTAACGTCAGACTTGTAGGAGGAGAGAAATACCTGAGGACGCTTAGCCAGTGCATTATGCCTGATGCCTTCAATCCCTGCTTGCAGCTTGCCGATTGTAATTGATCCCGGATTGGCTAATAGTAAGATAACAGCTTTGCTTTCGTATAAAAGATTTTCTTGACGGCACCAGCACCGACTTTACCAATCCCTAGTTTAGAGAAAGGGCTACGCCGCACCTGGGAGACCCTATTCCGTCTGGAACATCGAAAGCCGATAGTCACAAACTCCGGGACTACTCTCCCATTGTTGACGGTTCAGTGATTTTTATTCGAGGGTTCGTTTCTTGCCGACAGACTGTACAACTAGGGAATGAATTCCGATCTTTGCAAAGGCGTCCTTTATGTCGGGCAAAATCATTATGGAAAGGATCTGATCACCCTCCTTAAGCCCCGCGTCGGAGCCGGGTCGTCCTTCGTCCGGAAGACATAAAAGGAGTGACCCACGCCAAAATTGTCACGACCGTAGCAGGCAGAAGCAAGCGCATTGGGTACATCTCCGAGTTTGGACCATCCAGGGTCATATCTCAAAGCGACCGAACACCTCGCGCCCCAAAGCACCATCAGGAGCGTTGATTCCTTGCTTTTCGATAATGAGCGACACCCATCGAGTTGTGGGGTGGAGACCCCATAGAATCAAATCTACAACCGGTTAAAGTGGTAGTTCAGGTCAAGCTCTAGTTCCAATTCATGAGACCGGCCACTTCGATCTAAAAGAAAAGATATCTATGCCTCATAAAGTTAATGAAAATGTCGCTGAGTGCACATCGAAAACTCCTATCCCTGACCATATCTTGAAATTATTTCCGTGCTTAACGCTTTTTTGTCTACTCAACGCCGCCTGCGGAAATACCGTAATCATACCCCCAACGAACCTCCAGGGCGCACCCAATACGATCTCGAACTCAATAAGTGGGTCTGTTTACCGCTTCGATGCAAATTATACCACCCTAGGTTCGGCCCCCAGCAACCTTTCTTCAAGTACTATCCTGAGCCAATCGATGTTTGATGCCAGAATGGTGGGGAGTTTCCAAGTTAACACCAGTAACGGCATCAATTATGGAGTGGCAACATTTGCGGATAACGTCCCGCTCAGCAGCTTCTTGCAAGGAGATGGTTCTACTCTCGTTTACAATAATAACAATCTGACCTATTCGAGTGGAAATGTCTTTATATCGACCGTCACTCCTAAGCACCTTCCTGGAGTCGGAACTTTTCTATCGATTACGGGTTACATTTACATACCACCGTCACTAGTTAATCAACCGTTAACTTACTCGATTCGGGCAGATGACGGGGGTTCTATAAATATCAATGGAGTGTACGTTATCAGTAATGGGGGTCTTCATGCCGCTCGCCTAATTTCAGGCACGGCAGAGTACCTTACCGCGGGACTGTATCCTGTTACGATTACTTACTATGATGGAGCACCGGTGGATGCGCGATTTGAAGTTATTTTCCCGGCAGGAACCCTCTTTCTGGAAAATCCAAATCAATTCGATGTCATCTTTGGGCTCGTCGGTCTCACTCCAAACCAGAGCTCAGTGGCCGCTTATCTAAATCGTGCACTCCTCAATGGAAAGACCGACTCCTTGCTCAACTGTCTCTCCAAAGCAGTCCTTAATGACCCTAATTCGCTGCCCGGTTACTTGGATGAACTTGACCCACTTAAATTTGAAGTCTTCGCGGGTGCAGCGGCATTTGAATATGATGACTTCGTCATTCAGGAAATGGACAATTACCTGGCTGGAAGGCGAGACCCAAACAGCGACTTGCTCTCCAGCAGTGGCTTAGATGTATCCAGTTTAACACTCAATGCGTCGAACTCAGATCCGGTGTTACAAGGCATCTACAATCGTTTAAATGCCTCGAGCAATTCGTCCGTTGTCGGTAGTAACAGCAAATGGGATACACTGATTTCGGGCAATGTGATTCTCGGGCAGACGTACTCGGATGCCTACACGGGGCTCGCTCACAGTGATTCTACTTCTGAAGCTGTGCTTTTAGGACAAGACTATCGATTTACTTCTCATTTTCTGGCGGGGCTACTGTTTGGCTACAACCATACAGGAGCCGCTCTTGACAATATCGGATCAAATGCGAGCTTGGACGCTTATTCTCCAGGGTTTTACGCCTCGTACGCCGACAATGGTTGGTATTCGAATACTCTCGGAACTTTTACCTTCGACGAATACAGGCAAAGCAGAGAGGTCAATCTCCCGTGTGGTGGCACGGCTGTGAGTTCTCCGACTGGGTGGCAAGCGATGATCAATACGGACGCAGGATATGATGTCCACGATGGGCCGTTCACATATGGCCCGGCGTTCGGCGTTCACTACACGCATCTCAATGTGGATAGCTACAGCGAAACGGGGCTCAAAAGCGGGAATTTAGATGTTAGTCGGAACGAAAGTGACTCGTTCCGAAGCCGCCTGGGAGGACGAGGCCGGTATGCCTTCAACTTTAACGGAGTCAATTTAGTTGCCCACTGCAGTGCTTCCTGGCAGCACGAGTTTTTCGATAGTGTTCGCGGTATTACCAGTCAATTTAGTGATTTAGATAACGGCTATTTCACAGTCGAAACACCGAGAGTCAGCCCCGAGTCAGCCTTGGCAGATATCGGGCTCGACGCTCAGCTGAAGCAAACACTTTCTCTCTTTGCCAGTTACTATATCAACGTAGGACAAAGCGATTATTTCGCGCAGTCCGTGCAGGCCGGGGTAAAAATCTCGTTTTAGGTTACACGGCTCTTGCTTGCGGCATTATCGATAGCCGTGCGTTTCACAATAACGGCGCGTGACCTACCAAGCTTGTCCTTTCGCGATGAAACAAGGACGATGGGGGCGGAAGGGGCCTGAAGGCTGAAGTGCGTGAGCGCTTGCCCCTGCAAACCAGCGGTTGAAAAGCGTGCTGCGATGACAAAAAAGAATAACCCTAAGGCCCATGTCGAAGATCTGCGGCGTCGAGCAGGAAAGGAGAGCCCGCTAGTGCCTCCGCCCCGCGATCTGGCGCTGAATTGAAGCGACTAGTACACGAGCTTCAGGTGCATCAAATCGAGCTGGAACTGCAAAATCAGGAATTGCAGGAGCGCGATACGTCCGAAGCGCTAGCCGCTACGTTCACAGATCTCTATGATTTTGCGCCAGTCGGCTATTTTTCGGTCGATCAACAGGGCGCGATTCTTGAATTGAACTTAATCGGTGCAGCCATGCTAGGCACGGAGAGATCGATCCTAGTTAACCAGCGACTGCAAGGCTTTGTGGCCACCAGCAACTTCGCCTACGACGGCAGTTCCCGGCGCACTTCCATTATTGAGAAAAACAGTTCTGGTACCGTTATCAGCACCAAACTCTACGTGTGGGTGGGCAATTCCATGGCCGAAGAACGCAACGCCACCAACGTCGTTCAAAAACGATTCTACGGCCAAGGCGAACAACAGTCTGGCACGGCGTATTTCTACACATCCGACCATTTGGGGTCTACGAGAGAGTTTATAAGCACTACGGGAGCGATTACTTCTCGATTGAGTTATGACGTATACGGGAGGACTACCGTTGTGTCAGGAACAACGTTACCCACGGTCCAGTATGCTACCTATTATAATCATACGACTAGCGGGTTGTATCTGACTCTCTACAGAGCATTCGATCCGAAAACAGGCAGATGGCTCTCCAGAGACCCCATTGCCGAATCAGGGCCTAATCTGTATTCGTACGTCTTGGATGACCCTGCTGATAATGTCGATGCTCTCGGACTTACTCCCAAGAAGCTGGGACGTGCCGTTATTCACTGCAGGAGATGTAAGGAGAATTTATGTGGACCAATTAAATGCAGATTTGAAATTGAAGGAGCGAAACCCGGTCCCCCTTTTGATTCTAATACCGGCTATAATTTTCCTTCTCAAACACCAGGATCGGCCCATTCTTGCCATATGGATCACCCCCCAGGCCTTTATGATGTCGTTCCAAAACCACCGTCGCAATATCAAGCTGGTGACAGTTTCCCGGCAGGCACTCCATCAGTTACAACACCTGGACAGCCACCAGTAACGATTATCACCAAACGGAACGGTTCGAAATGATATACGTATGCATCAACCACCCGTTTCTGCTGGCTGTATAGCTGGGGAATGTTTTGACAGCCGCAATGGTCCCTCGGCTGGCCAAGTACCTATGAATTCATATAATACCAGATTATGGCTTGAGGAGGTTAGCTGTGCGAATGGTAAACCTAGTTTTTAGGCCCGTACTAATAGTTTTAATTAGCGTGTTGACTTCAGAACGTGTTTTAGCTAGCGAACCTACGCTAGATTTCACGCCATGGGGCTTAAACAGCAACGATTTCAACAGCTATATTACTGAAGAAACAAAGACGAAGTCGTTTGCATGGAAGGTTATTCATTTAGATAAAGAATCGATAGGCACACCTAACTCTGTCGTTTCGCGTCTGGAGAAGAAGACGGAGAAAAAACAGAGAATGACCTATATCTTATAATATACTTGGAATCGCGAGTAGGCAGCCGAACCTTCATTTCAGTACCAAGAAGCTATCCGCAAAAGATTCGATCAAATGTAGTTTCGCAACTGATCCCAATGCTTCAGCATAGTAGATCCCTAAATCAGGGATTGATCAACTCTCTTGAACAGGCTAAGCGATGACGACACATTTTTCTCGGTGACCAGTTAACCAGACATCAGTAAGCACAAGTGAACCGGCAATCTCGATCATCAACAGGGAGGGGGATGCAAACCCCGTTGCGCCGCACCTGTTCTGAAGTCGACCCTTTTTTGTTTGGTGTGAGCTTTCCGAGATCAGCACGAATTGTCGACCTGCTCGGAAGCCCTCAAACCCAAACTGTGGGTTTGGTTTTCGGTCTCGACCCTGCCGACAATCAGACACTTGCTTAAGCCTTCGGCTTAAGCTTTGTCTGGGATGATGCTGGGACAATATTGGGGACAGTACGCGGATACAAGAGGCGGTACATTTGCGAATATACAAAGAATGTCCCAGCGTGGTTCCAATGAACGCCAAAAAATCGCGTTATTTGGGACAACCGTGGGACTCCACTGGGACCCTACTTAGATATTGCGGGACGACGCCGGGATTATTCTTGGACTCCCGATCAAGACCACTTTTTAAAAAAACACCAATCCGGGGCCAAACAGCCCCGAAATAGCCGCTCCATCAAATTTCTTCCATCACGTTCGGATAAGATGCTTCCAGCTATCGGCTAGGTCATGGTGAGAACTGAGCCAACGGACTATCCACAACGATCTTCAGATTCACCGGTATGCTTCTTGGAATGCAAAAGTTACCCAGGTTAGCCACCGGCTGCCCGTTTGCCTCGATGCTTTTTATTGTGAGATCGGAATCTTTATCAGATACCGAAACACTAATTTCGTCGGTGGGACAATGTTTCCAGGTGAAAGTACCATCTTTATCCAGAGCGATGCCTGTTTTGTCGATGTCGTAGAAAAGCAGTCGACGACAATGGATGTGAACGTGGATGTCACGTTGCGAGAAACCCATCACTTGACCTTGGATCGTTACGCCAGGATTTGAAGAAAGGGTAACCGTACCGCTATGATTTTTTGGGTCCGTGGAGATCATCGTATCGCATCCGACGTCGTCAGCAGACGGTGCTACTAGGCAACGGACTTTGCCGGCGATATTCAACCATGTGCGGTGGTAGGTGGCCGTTCCAGAGCTAACAAGCAGTACAGTAAAGTGACCAGTTGTGTCCGTCTTTACGAAGTCCAATAGACCGCCTCCTTTTTCTGGCTGGAGAACGACCGGCGTTTGGGGACCGTCAAGAGTTAAAGCACTCTGAAGGAACCAAACAAACCGATGAACAGTAGGGTTCGCCAATTGAACTTGGCCTGAAATCGTAATGGGACCTTCTCTCAAATCCTCAGAGGCGTGCTTCGTCCAAAGGTTGAGGTCTTCACAATCGAGGTCTTCCTGTTTAAATTGTGAAGTGATTCGTGAAGTCACTAAAATATTCGGTTGGGAGTCGGTCCAAGTAAAAGTGTCGTTCGACAACCACTTGCCGAAAACACTGCTTTCGAATCGGGTGTACCGATCACTGTATTGAGAAACGACGGCGGTGACATCTGTCCCTGGAATAACGGGTGTGAGATCGAGAGAGGGAGTGATCGTGACCCACTTTTGCTCATCGTTCAGTGCACAAATGGAGTAGTGATACTCCCGTTTTAGATTTCCTTGAAAAGAAAACAGTCGGCTATTAGAAACCCAAGCGGTAAGTCGTGTTGACTCTTCGAGAATGGCCGGTTTCCTTTCTTCCACGGATTGCCCGTCTGTAATTGTCGTGTCAATAACGTCCAGCCCCTGGCTTTCACCCGTTTTAATGTTTTTCACAACAAACCAACTTCCGGCCGTGACCTCCCACTTGTGGTCGGGAGAGAGCGATTGCGGAAATGCGCGGGAGCTCAGCGCTGCTATCAGAATCAGTGCGATGAAACAACGCTCCATATAGAGACTCAATCGCAAGGCGCGACGAGTCTCTTACAGGGCATCACCTTCGATACTCGTCACGCAGTCGGGAAGGTCCGGCGAGCGGGCGTTTCCGGCTGATTGGCGAGGCCTTCCCATTGGAGGGCACAAGAGGGGAAACTATGGCGCGTTCCGCGATATTATCTTTGTCACTCAGGGCACCGTTTTCGAATAAATGGAACCTTTTTACCTTCTGGTTGTACAAGTCTGTAGATGAGCGATTCCCCCGACCCGATCCAGGACGATAATGAGATCGTCGCATTGGTTTTATTGGGGGAAATCGAACGC
>CAVURW010000048.1:0-13939 GCA_963743595.1 uncultured Verrucomicrobiae bacterium | reverse complement strand
GCGGCCGAATTGGGAGCTGAGAATATCCAGGTGACCACCGTTTTCCCGGGAATGATGCGTGTGGGATCTACCATTCAGGCCACATTCACCGGCAATAACGAGGCCGAATATGCTTGGTTCGCGGCAGGTTCGGTGGCGCTGATTATCTCGATATCTGCAAATGCTTCGGCAAAGCGGATTTTAGAAGGCGTCGCTAACGGAGACGCTGAAATCGTTTTTCCTGTCGTCATGAGAGCTGCGGCAATTGCCGATTCCCTCTTTCCTGAACTTTCGGCTTGGACACGGGAGGTTATCGCGGCTCAACTCCCCGATAGCGACGCACGCAATCACACATCGGGTGCCCAAAGCGAGGCGACTCTTGAGCAATTACCCGCCGGAGGCCTGGTCGAAGCCTCGATGCGAGAACAACAGCGTGAAAATAACGAGTCGCGAAAGTAGCAGTTGTATTACGCTGAAAAGCGCAAGAAGCTAATTGAAGAGTGTGCAGAAAAACGACCAGACGGAAGTGCAACTCTCGGCAAACGTTGCCAGCTGATACCACCCGCAATATCCGGAGTAGAGGCAGTAGGCGTGGATTTGAGGGTAGCAGAAGAAACTTGATCTCAGGAAGATGTTCATAGGGCATTCCTTTGCTCGAACCTATGAACCGTTACTGCAGGGGCAGTGCCACAGAGAAAGTGTCCGGCACTCAGGGAAACTCCAATGACAGAGGTGGAGTTGCCTTGCATTCCGCAAAAGTACGTTCGTCCTGTGCGATACAGCGATAAATCACCAGAGGAATAGTGTGCTGCTATTATGGCCGCTGCACGACGATTGCCAATCGATAGTGCATTTCTCGGTATCTAGAACCAGATGTATTTCTGTTGTCAGAGGGAAAAGAGTCGAATCCACACTGGCATCATTACTGCGAGCGGGCCCTCATCGCTTAATTGAATAGAACAATTAATTGCAACTATTTATCTCAATAATTAATAACAACCCATCAGAATGCACCTCGCTAAAACAATTATATCCGTCGAAGAGATCACGAAGTTAATCGAACGAGAACCACTCAACTTGGCGTTCTGGAAAGTTCTTGAAGGGTTAACAGGAGCTTCAGATGCCCTGAGCAAAAAGAGTCTCGCTCTAATTATCGAATCGATTCAGGCATTTAATACTAGCAAAAACAGGCCCTCATTCGGACTCCGACAAATTTTATTTCGACTCGCTCGCTCCTACAATAGTCCAAGTCTTCTCAGACACGCTGGACTGATCCTACAAAAAGAATTCAACATTACCCATGGACAGAGCCTAATTGAGCATGCTGACCAGCTCGAAGGAAAGCCCATTTCAACTGTTGAACGAAAGGAATCCAGCGGGAATGCTAGTTTGGGGGTTGTCCCCAACCGAGTTCGAGGAGAAATCGCAAAGATCACGTTTAGAAAGTCGGGCCGATGCCAACTCTTGCGCTCCAACGAAGCTCAGAAGGTTGTTCAGCAGAAAGCTGAAGCGTTTGACCGTCGCCTGACGATTCCCGTAGATAGCGAGACCTGCATGGAGCAGGCCTTGCAAGCGATGAAAGAAAGGAAGACTGGCACTGCTTTCCGGCTCCTCTCCAGCCTGGACGGCAATGCGGTTTCGATTGATTTGCTTTGGGCTGCCTGGACCGATCTGGGAGAGATCTATTACGACCTATGTCTTTTTCAGAACGCTGAGGAATGCTACCGAACCGCACTGGTATTGTGTCCCGACCTTCTCATTTCTCATTTTAACTATGGAACCTCTTTACAGATGCTGGGCAAAGAGGACCAAGCGCTGGAGGCCTACTACCGCGCGGATAGCATCACTCCAGATCATCCCAAGGTGTGGTGCAATATTGGAACCGTCTATTTCTTACAGGGCGACTTCTTAGAGTCTGAAAATGCCCTCAGAAGATCGCTCAACGCTAAACCCGACTATGCCCGCGCTTGGGATAACCTCGCCTGCGCCTTGGGAGCACAGGGGCGTTTGACTGAGGCCTATTGGGCCTGTTGCCAGGCTCTGGCCAGCAAACCGAACTTTAAGGAAGCCCAATTGAAAATGGCGATCCTCTACTGCCACCAAGAACGGTGGGCGGAAGCTTTGCCCCTGTTGCTGGAAAGCATCTCTCATCCGTCGCTACACGGGTATGCCTACGCCTACCTTTCCATGACATTCGCGATGATCGGTAACTTACTCGGTGCGAAACAGGCTATCAGCGCGGCGGTTGGAGTCGACAACGAGGTGCTCGCCGCGTCTTGGTCAACGCTTGGTCAGGCCTACATGGATCACGATCAATTTCTGGAAAGCGAGCGAGCCTACCAGGAGGCGGTTCGGCTGAACCCTCAGAATGGGGAACACTGGATTCAATTGGCAATGATTATTCAACGCCTAGGTGATCGCAATAAGGCGACGCAATGTTTCCAAAAGGCGCGAGAGTTAGGCGCTAGAATGGCCGACGTTGCCTAAGACGGATACTTGCATGACTTATCAGAGTTAACCATGCAAATCGCCCGAGATATTGCGTGATTTCATAAATTGTTATCCGCCAAAGTGGACATTTCAAACCATTATTTAGAAATAATTATGCTCTGGACAACTAAAATACAACATAGCGAGTCCATTACCTATATTGGCATATATCCAGCTGAAAAGACGCCATGAAAAATCGAAACATAAGATATATCGAAGGCGTAATCATTGAGGAAACGAAACTAATAAAGTCTCTTCAAACTGACTTCGATGAGTCTACCGATTTTCCAGATATCCAAATGTTGTGTCAACGCCTAATAGATCGCTCTCGAAAAGCCTTAACTGGGTTAAAGTTTACCATTATAGAGCTGGAAGGCTCCTCATCGACCGCTTTGCTGCCAATAGACCCCTTGAATGAAGAGTACACAGAACCGTTTTTTGAGCATTACCACAAACACTTAAGCCTGATCTCAATCTCTTACGAGACCTTATTGTTTACGGCCGCAGGCTGCAATTCACCACGGCTTGCGGATCTGGCAATGCAAAATTTGACTCAGGTTTCAAAGGCATTATCAGATATCTCCCGAATCGCCAGTGGATATGAAGCAATCGCCGCTCTGAAAGACCTACGTCACAGACTGCTGGCAAGCTGCTAGCCGCCCAATGGAGAACGCCACATGAAAAGAAACTGCGTAATGAGGCCCTACGGAAAGAAGGGGCAAACGGTTCTGGAGTATAGCCTGGTTCTCTCGTTCGTTGGAGTCGTGGTCCTGGAGAGCATGCTTCATCTTGGATTTTTTATTCATTCCGTTTTCTCATCACTTTTTCCAAATAGTTAGAGACCGCTTACCTTCTCGAGTTGGTTGCTTACGCTTCGTAATTTATAGTTATTTCATCTTGAAATCGGGCGTTATCCCGACTTATATCTCCGGACCCTTAGCATAAGGGCTAATCGAGAACGGAGATCTTGATGCAATATTTTATCTGGCGCTTGAAAAAGTGCTTCATCCTTGGGCTTCTCGCATGCGGTGTTTTGCATGCCCAACCAACAGCGGCTTCACCAACGCCGACCCCAACGCCCGTCCCTACACCGACTAACGTGTTTAGGAACATGTCGTTGCAGGCACTGATGGAGCAGGATGTCACTTCAGTATCGAAAACACCTCAGCCCCTGCTGGACGCACCGTCGGCAATCGAAGTCGTCACTAACGAACAGATTCGACGGTCGGGGGCTACCAGTTTGCCGCAAGCGTTACGCTTGGCAGATAACTTAGATGTCGCCCAGGATAATGCGCACGACTGGAATATCACGGCTCGAGGATTTAATGCCTTAAATGGCGAGAAGCTGCTGGTGTTGATCGATGGTCGAGCCGTTTACACGCCTTACTTAGCGGGGGTGAACTGGCGCGAGCAAAACCCGATGCTGGAGGACCTCGATCGGATCGAAGTAATCAGCGGGCCAGGCGGTACTCTGTGGGGTGCAAACGCGGTTAACGGGGTGATCAACATCATCTCCAAAAGTGCCGAAGATACCCAAGGTTGGTATCTGGAGGCGGGCGGGGGCTCGCAACTACGGGATAACTCGGCGATTCGCTACGGGGGAACTTTAGCACCAGATGTTTACTATCGCGTCTACGGCCAATATTTCGATCAGAATAACCAAGTCTATTCGAAAGGAGCTCCTGCACCGGATGCCTGGAGTGAAGGCCGCGGCGGGTTCCGAATCGATATGGTGGGCTTGCCGGAGGACAAATTTACGGTTCAAGGTGATTATTTTAATGGGGCTTCCCAAGACCCTGTCCTTCCTAAGACGACAGAAGTGCAGACTGGGGGGAATCTTCTGGGTCGATGGTCCCACACGTTTTCGCCTGATTCTGACCTGAGCCTTCAAGTGTATTATGATCGTGACGACAATTCGACTCCTGAGTCGGCCGTTGCACTCGAGCCTGCAGGGATCTCAAGCGAGAGCCTCGATACGATGGACATCAGTTTTCAACACGATTTCAAAGTAGGGGATCGCAATAAAATTACCTGGGGTACAGGTTACCGATTTTACCATGACGTGATCGAAAATGCACCTGGCGTCGAATTTCTACCTTCGGTTCAGAACTTGAGTGTTTACAACGCGTTTGCTCAAGACGAGATCAAGCTCCTCGATAACCTGAACCTCACTGTAGGAACGAAGGTCGAGCACAACGATTACACACACTTCGAGTTTGAGCCGAGCGCACGACTCCAGTGGAATCTCACGAAAAAGCAGCTGTTTTGGGCGGCAATCTCCCGTGCAGTTCGCACTCCCTCCATCGGTGAGCGCACATTGTTTGAGCCCACGGGTCTCCCTCCCTCTAAAAATATCCCGAGCTTCTTAGATGGCTCAATGAATTTTACCTCCGAAAAGTTACTCGCTTACGAGGTGGGCTACAGGGCTGAAATGAGCTCTCAACTGGCCGCGTCCCTTTCGACCTTTTATAACTTTTATAGCGATATCCGAAGCACTACGCCGACGGGACCGCCCGCAAGTTTTGGGCTTCCGATCGTTTTACAAAATAATCTTCAAGGCGAGACCTACGGAATCGAATTGAGCAGTGATTACCAGATGCTCGACTGGTGGCGGTTGCATGCTGGGTACGATTATCTTCAGGAGCACATTCACGTGAAGCCCGGAGCTGTTGATTTTACCAACGCCCTCAATGAAACCGCAGACCCCAGTAACCAGGTGTTCGTACGATCTTCGATGGATTTACCCCAGAACATTCAGCTCGATACGGAGGGTCGCTGGATCGATTCTCTACGGATTAATAATGGTCCGGTAGCGGGTAAAGTCCCCGACTACTTTGAAATGAATGCCCGGTTGGCTTGGCACCCGACCAACCAGTTGGAACTCTCTCTCACAGGCGAAAATCTCTTGCATGCTCGTCACGTGGAATATGGCTTCCCCTCTTCAACCCAGGAGGCCATTCAACGCAGTATCTATGGGAAGATAACATGGCACTTTTAGCTCATGATCGTTATTTTCTTATTGTTTTCATGTCTTTGTGTATTGGATTAAACTTAAACGTAATTCATGCTCAAAGTGAAACTAATAGAGAGTATCAGATCAAGGCTGCATTTCTCTACAATTTCATACAATTCGTGAAGTGGCCGAATGCGAGATTCTCTAATCCCGATGGAGCCTTCCAAATCGGTATTTTAGGCAGTGATCCGTTCGGTGCTACCCTCGACGATACGTTCAAAGGTGAGCAAGTGAATGGCCACCCTTTCGCTATAAAGAGAAGCGTTCATGTCCAGGATTTAGAGGACTGCCAGCTCATCTTTATCTCTCGCTCTGAAGGGAATATCGACGCGATCGTCGCTCAGTTGAAATCTAAAGCGATTTTGACTGTGAGCGATTCCGAGGGATTTGCTGAAAAAGGTGTGGACATAAACTTCTTTCTGGCCGGCGGAAAAGTTCGATTCGAAATTAACCAACAATCCACGGAAAAGTGCGGGTTGAAAATGAGTTCCCAGCTCATGTCGTTAGGGAAAATCGTCAAATCTTAAATATGAATTTGTTAAAAATAAATTTGATTCGTGATTGGCCGATCCGACAGAAGCTGATGTTGATCATCATGCTCGTTTGTTTCCTAATTTTATTGATCGACTGTAGTTTGGTCGGATTCTATCAGATCTATAGATACCGAGAGGCGCTTATCGGCAGTGCAACAGTTTTGGCAGACGTGCTCGCTAAGAACACTCAGGCTGCAATTTCCTTTCAGGATGAGACTGCCGCGGACCAAACTCTGGAAGCACTACGGGTGGATCCACACGTAACAGCGGCGTGCGTCTACGATCAAAAGAACGTGAGAGTTGCCACATACGTTCGAAGCGCCGAGGAGACGGCACTCTTTCCCGGAAACCCTGGGCCTGACGGATATCGCATTGAGTCCACAGCACTTATCGTCTTGCGCCCCGTCATCTTGAACGATAAGCGAATCGGCACTATTTACCTCAAGTACAGTCTGGAAAGTCTCTATGAGTACCTCCGTCTCTTTGCCGGATTTGCCCTCGTCGTACTGATCGCTTCTGCAATTGCGGCTTATGTGCTTTCGTCACTGTTACAGCGCCCGATATCGCAGCCGATACTGGCACTCACGGAGATCGCGCGAAGAATCGCGGTTGATAAGGACTTTACTGTCCGCGCTCCCCCACAAGGTCGCGACGAGCTCGGACTCTTGACCGAGGCTCTCAACCAGCTGCTTACTAGCATCGAGGAGCGGGATAGAGCCGTAAGAGCCGCCAACAATCTGTTACGGGATGAAATCGCCGAGCGTAATCAAGCTGAGCAAGCACGTGCAGCAAGTGAGCAGCGACTTCAAGCCCTCATGCAGGCACTGCCTGTCGGAGTCAGCTTTTCGTCCGATTCTACCTGCCAGGTCATCAACGGAAACTCAGCTTTGTTGGCACAATTTGAAGTAGGTTTGACTGAGAACGTCTCCGCCTCAGCGGCAAACGACGATGATTACGGAAGAAAGATAAGATTCTTCCGGGATGGTGCCCCAATTGATGCCAATCAGTTACCGCTCCAGCGGGCCGTCGCGGAAAACCAGGAAATCAAGCCCGTCGAACTCGAAGTCCTATTGCCCAGCGGAACACGGAAATTCATCGAAGCCTCTGGGGCACCCATCCGTGACTCGGATGGCAAGGTCGTTGCAGGCGTTGCCGTAACAGTCGATGTCTCGGAGCGGAAACGTGTTCAAGATGCTCTGGAGCGTGCCCATGCTCAACTGGCAGATAAGGCATCTCAACTGGAGGCGTTGGTGGAGCAACGAACGGCAAAATTGACGGAAACGATCGGCGACCTAGAAGCCTTCTCGTACAGCATCGCCCACGATATGCGGGCACCGCTGAGGTCATTACAAGGATTTTCAGACATCCTTTTAACCGAATACACAGATAAGCTCGATTTGGAAGGCAGGGAATTCCTTAATCGCATCGTAAAGTCCGCCGCACGCATGGATAGGCTTATCCAGGATGTACTCAATTACAGCCGAGTGATTCGAGGCGAGTTTCCTCTCACGCCAATTGATGTTGTCCCTTTGATTGAAGGCATACTGGAGAGCTATCCCATGTTTACCTCGGATAAAGCGGATATTTTTATTGAGGCGCCACTGCCCTATGTTCAGGGTAATGAGGGAATGCTGACTCAGGTTTTCGCGAATCTCATTGGTAATGCGGTCAAATTTGTGGCTCCCGGGGTGCGTCCTCGCCTGAGAATATGGGCCGAAGAAGGCCCAAACGTGGTGAAGATCTACATGGAGGATAATGGCATAGGAATCGCCCCGGATCAGTTTGAGAAGATCTTCGCCATGTTTCAGCAAGTGTCGAGGGCTTTTGAGGGCACCGGCATCGGCCTTGCCATAGTGAAGAAAGCGGTCGAGCGCATGGGCGGAAAGGTTGGCGTGAAATCGGTTCCAGGTCAGGGAAGTATTTTTTGGATCGAACTCAAACCGAGTGTTAACCTCACCATCGCACCATGAATCCGAAACCTGTCCTTTATGCCGAAGACGAGGAGAACGACGTCTTTTTCCTTCAGCGCGCGTTTAAGGCTGTGGACATCGTTCACCCCCTCGTTATCGTGCGCGACGGCCAGGAAGCAATCGATTATTGCGCCGGACTGGGCCCTTACGCGAACAGGGCCGATCCCTACCTCATAGTTCTCGATTTAAATATGCCGAGGCGATCCGGAATTCAGGTTCTTGATTGGATTCGAAACGAATCGAATTTTCGAATGGTACCCGTGATTATTCTGACCTCTTCACTGCAAGAGTCAGACATTCTATTAGCCTATAAACATGGTGTTAACGCTTACTTGGTGAAACCCTTTAAGCCGAATGATTTAAATGATATCGCCCGTTCTTTAAAGGATTTCTGGCTGACGCAAAATCGAACACCTGGGGAACGCCTCGATCAGAGATAAACTTGATCGTTCTAACGGTTCGACCTCGTCCAGATTAAAAACAAAGCTCCTGCGGTCATATCAACCACAGGAGCCGCATCTCCGAACAAGTCAGATTAATGCTTCTTTTTAGAAGGCTTTAAGTTAAGGGAATGAGAGAGCTTCGTGAGCTTTTCGTCCGTAGCAGTCTCTTCTTTCAGAGTGGCGTGCAACGTCTCTTCAGCTTCCTTATCGCCCAGAAGTTTGGCGAAAGAGACGACGGTGCCGTAACCCGCCATCTCATAGTGTTCTACGCGCTGGGCATCCGCAATCAGTGCGGCATCCTTCAGCTCTTCAGTCATGTATTCGGTGATCGTCTCGCTTCCCTCTTTGATCAGCCCCTTCATGGCCTGACAAGTCTTCCCGTCCGCTGAACCACCATGGCGAGCAAGGACTTCTTCCAGCCGTTGTGCATGAACTTTAGTCTGCTCCAGATGATGGGTGAAACCTTTTTTTAGTTCAGGAGAAGTGGCCGCTTCAGCCATTTTCGGCAATGCCTTCAAGAGCTGTGTTTCGGCACTATGGAGGTCTTGGAGCTGTTCAATAAACAGCTCTTCGAGCGTGGATACTTTTTCAAAACCGAGCGATTCCTTAACAGATGTGGTAACGTCTTTTTTCATGGCCTTCCAAGCCAACATTTCTGATGCCCATATTTTAGGTTAGCTATAAAGTGTTTATTGATAGTATCTTACATTCGATAGCACCTTTCTTTGATCACAGTCACGGCTGCAAATTGCCGTCTTTCGGGAATGAATTTCTGCAAAAGGCCGATGCTTAATCGAAGACATAACGGTTCGCTCGGGTAGGCGTGCTTTTTGCTATTCTGAACACGAAGACCTGTGAACCGCGGGAATCGTGCAAATTTAAACTTAACCAAATAACAGGCATGAAAATCGCACTCTGGATCGCTCAGATTCTCTTAGCTATTGAGTTCCTGCACTCAGGTGCAGACAAGCTTTTGGCGCATAATCCGCAGCTGCTTTACATCTTTATCGGTACTTGTGAGGTCGCGGGTGCAGTCGGGCTTATTTTGCCCTTAGTTACTGGGATTCTCCCGTTTCTCACCCAATGGGCGGCTGCCGGTCTAGCTACGATCATGATCCTTGCAGCCGGTTTCCACATAAGCCGAAACGAATACAGCCACCTTCCCTTCGTACTTGCACTGTTTGCGATGGCCTCGTTTGTCGTTTGGGGCAGAGGATTTCGCAAAAGCTCTAGATCGGAAAGCACGGACGTCCGGAGGTCCTCTTAACTAGTAAAGCCGTTCTTGGTTCTAGCTCAGTTAGCTCACTTGTACACCTCAAGTGGTACATCTTCTCTTGAAAACAGGTGCCTCTTAATCTCGTCGGCATGATATAGTCATATACGTCCAGAAAAGTTGAGGTGCTGGGGATCGATATTGAGGCAAAGGAGAGAACAACGTTCGCACTGGCTCCAAAGTCCAAAATCGACGTTGTATTGCTTGCAAGCGTAAGCGCTCCCAAACTCGTACTTCCCCCGCCGGTTGTGATACCCAGTGCTCCACCCAACGTAAATTAGGTATTGCTGCCAGAAAGCGTTAATGTCCCTATCGTGCCAGAATAAAGACCCGTATTGCTATTATTAAAACCCAAAATACCGTCAATCGTCATTTCGCTGGTGTTACCCAGCGTAAAGGTGGCTCCCGAGGCCACTCCATTGGCAACCCCGAATTCAAATAATCCTCCGTTTTGAAGCGTGAGATTACCGCTATAGGTGTTGGTCCCATTGACCACAAACGCTCCCGATCCACCAGAATGCTCGGGGAAATATGTCCATCGGAGTAGGTGCCGCGGAAATCGTAATGAACTCCTCTCGCGTCAACCTCTTCACATTTCATAATAAGTTGCTCTTAGCCACCTGCGAATACGAGGCGAAGTACTTGGGCTATGGGGTCACATGGGATAACACCTTCGGAACCACTCCACCTGCATTACACCCAAAATCGTGGCCTCTTCAATCCCAACTATACGATGGCCCATTCAGGATTTCAGCGAAGTGGTTTTTCTGATCCCTACACCGCCCAAGTTGTGCAAGCCGAAGGGTGGAAACCTTAGCCAGTCAAGGAGCAGGCCTTGGTACGTTGCTTTATGCCCAGAAGGAAACTGCCCGTCCCTCAATACGCCCTTGCCCAGGGTAGCGCTGGATTTGTAATGGCAGGGAATCACGGAGACGGTACACTTGCCGCCACTAGCCCATGCATCCGGACCTTGGAAACATTCCAAGAGATCATCTTAGGAGATGAACATAGTGCACTAAAAGCGATGGCTGACGGAAATATGTTACCGTTTATGGATCAACCAACTTGATTGCTGACAGCACTACCGTTGGAACTGCACAAGAGTTTACCGTTATCGACATAGGCGACCAGGGACTTAGTTTCATTTTCGTCGCAAACGGAAGTTGCTCGCCCTGAATGGCAACAATTTCGGCGCTGATTTAGCCTATCATAATGGGTGGTTGAACGCGCTCGGTGTTTTCAGCGTAGGGCTATTCCCCGTGTTATCACTGGCCTTAATGGGAATACTTATGCGATCTCAAATATCCATAGCGACTGCAATGTGAGTGTCGCAGGTGGTTCTGGGGCAACAGGAACAGTCGTTTACCAAGAGGGCCGGAACGCCGGTGCTAATCAAAAATGGAAATTCTCTGATACGGGTAACGGCTTCTACACGATTTAAAATGTCCAAAGCAAACTGTTGCTTGAGGTCGCTGGCGCTTCCACCCAACAAGGCGCGAGTGTTGACCAACGGGCTGACAACGGGGGCTTAAACCAGATATGGGTGCCGCAATATCAACCCCGCTGATAGATCGGGAAACCTCGATTTCTACAGTTCAAATTCTCCTGGAAATTTGAATGTCTTGGAAGTGCCTGCCATGTCAACTGCCCAAGGCTCCACCCGTGGCCACCGAATGGAGGGAGCAACCAGCAATGGAGTGTTAAATAAATGCTTCCTTCTCCAAGACTTTTTTATTTCGCGACACTTCGCGAACCCAGCACGTGGTTTCGGTTTCGAGCGTGGCCGACAATCATATACTGCGGAGAACAACAATTGCAGTGTTCATTCTCTTCAAAATGGCTTTCCATAAACTCGGCTATCGCCGCGAATACTCATTTAACTTGATGAGAACTAATAGTTAAGTGGAATATGCGCCCGTATTTGAACCTGTGCCCGCATAACAGCCCTCCGCGGACGCATAGCAGTCAGTTGCCGAAATGTACTTATATCTACGTTTTTTCTCTGGATTTATCAGTTATAAAGCGTTAACATGTAAAGAGTTCGGTAGGTAACGGTCGGATTGCTGCCTCCTTACAGCCCGCTAACGCTTTGCAATGAGACCCAGGCCTTCGACCGTCTTGCCAGACGGTCTGCGACCTGTTTTTTTCACTTTCGTGGAAGTCGTGACTAGTCTGGTCAGGGTTAGCCGAGAGCACCATAACTTTTTGATGTTCAGTGCTTTGTAATCTTTTCTGTTTTGACATCTTAGTGACTGGGTTGGACGGGTCGGCTCGGTGCCGGATCAAATGGTGTGTGCCTATTTGTGTGCGTGACTCCAAACTGGGAAGGGTTAACACCGCGTCTGCGACGGGCAAAAGTCCGGCGTCGGTGTAAGTCTTGGTGGTGAGCTTGATGTCGTGATGGCGCATGACTTCCATAGCGAGTCGCGGATTGATTCCGGCTCGGGCCATGTTGGTGGCCAAGGTGTAGCGGAGGGAGTGAAAGTCGGCTCGCTTGCCGTCGGCATTAACAAAGTCGATTTTAGCGGCAACCAAGTCGCGGCGGAACTGGTACATGCTCGGGATTAGATGATCCAGCAGCTTTCCCGGCGAGGGACGTTCCCGAACGATTGTGCTCAAGTCCTTGTGTAGGTCGGGATGGAGCGGAATGTTGGCTTGGCAATGGTTTTTGGTGATCGATGCTCGAACGGTCATGAACGGTTGAGCAACGTCGAGATGGATGTCCGAAGCCACGAGTTTGCCCAATTCGCCTCGTCTTAGCCCTGTGTAGACGGCCATGAGATAGACGATCTTTCGAGGCCCGGCAATTGCCAGGAGTCGCTGCATTTCGTCATCTGTAAAGGCTCTGCGAATAAAAGTCTGCTTGCCTGCGGTCTGGACTCTTTGAACCCGGCGCAGGGGATTTTTATCGATCCGCTCTTGTCGCTCCATCCAGTTAAATAAACCGGACGTGGCTACCAGATATTCCTTGAGTGTTTTTGGAGCCTTTTGTTGATTTGCACGCCACGTGATGAAGCTGTCTGCGGTGACATCCGCCATAACTTTCCAGTCACACCCCTTGACAACTTTCTGAATGGTGTAACGCAACGTCTCAAGATACTTAGGTTCACGACCTCGGGTGGTAACGTCGACCAGATAGTTTTTCAAGTGCTCCTGAATGGTCATCTGGGCGGCGTTCTTCTGGTTCTCCGAAGGAGCCAAGCCCGCGGCCTCCAATTGCTTTTGTTGTACGATCTTTTCCAATGCCTGCTGAGCAACTCGTTTGTCTGAAGTATGCAAAGCGATGTCGGCGATTTTGGTGTCACCGTCCAACCGATAACGGCCACGATAAAGACGAGCACTTTCAATCTTCCCGTTTTTCTTTGTGCGCTTGCGCCGATAAACCATGCTGATCATATTTTCCGTTCCTTGTTGTCCCGCTTTTGTTTGAGCTTTTCCATGTAGATGGTTACGTCCGAGTGGTAGAGCCGGGGTGAACTCAAAACTTTGACAGGTTTTGCGAGATCGCCTCGAGCGATAAGCCGACGGACAGAACGCGATGAAACACCCAGCTTTTCGGCAACAACTTCCAGGCTCATCAAGTGTTCGTCCTCAACCTTAGCTTTCGAAGGAGATAGTAGGTTATTGTTATTCATATGTCGAGTAATTAGAGCGTAACTTCTTCACATTGGTTAGCGTGCGGGTCGGTATAGTCCGACTGTTTTAAATTAATTTCGGAAGGGAGGCATTTATTCATACGCATAGTAAAGACCAGAATGAGCAGAAGGGGTTAGTGCACCTGCGTCACCTGTCGTCACCGGGCAAGAAAAATTGCGACATGCGACTCGTAGCGGGCCGAAGAGCCCGCCAACATACTGCCCTCTCCTTTTCTGAGGATGGATTTCAAGGAGAGGAACGGCTCCTTGAGCGACGAGCGGCTAAATAATGTTCCCCCCAAACTGTGTCCAGCGTCATGCTGGCCGGGGGATGGAGAGGGCGACCGGTCCGAAGCTAACTTTATTGTCTCTGTGCCTTCTGATTGCCAAAGCTGACCGAGGCGAGGCTTGGAGAGCCCGAGGTGAGCGACGCGATCCAGTTTGGAGATGAGCCGCCAGGCGGTCACTTCCCGCGATCGGGCGGGGATTGTCCCTCGCCCAGCGGCACCTCTTTCGTTTCCACTTTCGGGTCTCGTGGCCATCTCAATTGGCGGCGCTTTTTCGTCTCAACTTTCGTAACAGACTTTTCTCACGCTTTTTCAA
>CAVURW010000047.1:0-27925 GCA_963743595.1 uncultured Verrucomicrobiae bacterium | reverse complement strand
CATCGTACAAGGGACTCCATCCGGCCCCGGCAATTGTGTATTGCAAATCGATGGTTAACGCACCCGCGGCAGGGCTGGTCAAAGCGATCAGCACCTCCTTTTCGGTCGCCTGATTATTGACGAAGCCCCTGGCTCGTGCGAACTCCTCTTGCTGCTTCGCGCGGGTGAGGTTGAGGCTGCGCTTTTCTAAGACAATGGCTTGTTCGCGAACGATCAGCTCTTTCAGCTCCGAGCCGTAGAGTTGATAGAGCTGGGTCACTTGTTCGATGCCGGGGCCGGAACGCTTGGCCTCTTCCGGCAAAACCAGCGCATCTTTCATCTTCAATAGAAAATCCCGTCTTAGGCCGATAAGGGCCACTTCATCGTTTAGAATGCGAATCTGGTCATCGATTTGTTGGAGGGAATCTTCCAAGCCGCGTATCAAGTCATTCGACGTACGCTCCTGGAATTTCCGTCGGACGGTAACGCCTTGAAGCTTCACGCCGGGCAGGCCGCGGCCCTTTGCTTGGACACTCGCATCGTCTAGAGCCAAGGGCAAACCGCCGACCAAAAGAATCGAATCACCGGCCTCCATCGTGCACTCGGCGGTGCGGGTGATCCGGGCGCGATCTGGGTAAACCGTTACTTCCGTGATCCGACTGTTGAGGGGGAGCGCCTGCTTCATGTAGTGAGGCTATAAGCACGCCACATCAGCTCAAGAGAAATTCTTTACGGCTTGCGTGGCCGCTCGGGAGCAGACAGGTTGTGACGAGCGTGAACCGGCTTTGGGATCTAGCGTATTATCTTACCGTTGGGGCAACCTTTCTCGGCAGCCAGGCTTTAATTGTCGTTTTGTGGTCTGAGGCGAGTGACTGGCCGAGCATTCTCATCGGCAGTTTCCTCTTACTTTTCGATATGGTCTTGGCCCCTGTAGCCGTGACGATGCCTGAACTCGGCTGGGCTCTAGGAGGGCTTTTACTGGGAGGCAGAATAGCGCGTGTTCATCTCGGTATGAATCGGCGGAAAGGGAAGCAAGAATCGCTTCGAAATCTCGGTATTCGTTGGAAACCATTTTGTAAATTCCCAGCCCTTTTCTCATTTCAAATACGCTTTCATGACGCACATTATTATCGAACCCGAGTCGCACTCTGGATTGCCTGTGGCCCACTGGCGTCCGCAATCGCAGTGATACTGGGCGTTTGCAGCGATTTGATTTTAACTTCTGCGGAATTCCCGTTCCCGTTAGTTGGGATCTGGTGTTCATTAAACGTGACTCTCTTTGTTGCCGCTGCGTTTCCGTATCGATTTAGGAACAGGGCGAGAAGACGCTGGACCGACGGACTTTTGATATGGGACTTGATGCGATTAACGGACCAGCAGTTTCTAGAAAATCGGAGTCGCGTAAAAATTGCGAAAACTGCCGGGACCAAGTCGCTAGTTTCAAGTTTTCTTCAGGAGGCAGCACTGGGAATCTGGTTAATGGCCTACTCGGTCGTCCTCGGATGTGCCATGCTCGGTGGGCTAGCTTTAGTTTTCACGCTGTACGAACCAGTTTTGTGGCGGTTGGACGAGGTCGTCTTCGTCTCAATCAGCCCACTGCTCATTTTAATAGCTCCTCTTGGAATCATTATTCACGAATTGGGCCACGCGCTAGCTGCCACGAAGTTGGGAGGGCACGTGCTTTATATTCGACTGGGACCGCAGGGTATCACCCCTAAGCTGAAGTGCCATTGTTTAGGGTACGACTGGCAGATTACCAGTTTCTATCCGATAAGTGGGGCCGTTTATTCCCATTTTTTCGTTAGAGACCGCTACAGAACGCGGCGGTTCCTCTACATATTCGCCGGCCCGGTAATCTCTGCCCTCGCCGCTGGCGTGGGTTTTCTGTGTTACGAATGGCTTCAGTTTAGCCCAGCGCTCAGCCTGCTAAGTCTGGTCTGGTTTGTGGTCAATCTGTTCAATGTCGTACAAACGATTTTGCCCTTTAAATGGGTTGAAAAGCGAGTCATCAAGTACCAGACCGATGGATTGCAGATGATTCAATCGTTGCTATTTACCGACTCCGAGGTGGATCTGCGAGCACTAACGTCTCGGTTGACCCTGAATCTAACGCAGCAAGGGGATAAACAGGTCAAGATTACGGCGGATGAAGCGGTAAGCGGATATCTTCCGCTCGCTGGTGATTTCATTCTGCTTTACCTGGTGGTTTGGCGATTGATCGTGGATGCCGATCCACGTTGCGGCGAGTATTTGGAGGCCTTAATCTCCCATCCCAAGATTACGCCAGCATACCTTCAGAATACCGTGGACCAATACCTCAGCGGTCGATTGAAGGCGGGTACGGTCGGCCCTGATTGCGACCGCCTTTCCTTGAAATTACTCGAGACCTCGAAAAACTCGATCACTGCCCGTGGCACTCGCGGCTCGGTACTCATCGATCTCGGACGAATCGATGAAGGAAAAGCGATATTATTGGAGGTGCTAAAACAGACAAACTCCCCTACGGATCGTGTGTTCTCGAATGCTTTTCTCGCCATCGCGGAACAAAGACTGGGCAATGTCGAATTGGCCCGGCAATACGCTCAAGAATCGGCACGAGAGGATTTTGCTGGCTGGTTAAGCAAACGACTCGCCGACATCAGAACCGATTCCTAATGCGCGTAAAACGCTTAAAGCTTAGGCCAGTTCTGCTTGTTGCCTTTTTCACATTTACAACAAGTTTAATGATCACATGGGCTGTGCTTCCCTATGTAATACTGCCAGCTGCCGATTCTATCTCGGGTAATTATTATGGTGAATTTAATGGATATTATTATCGTTCTGGAATTAAAGCATCCTTATCAGAGGAGATTGATATTTGGGCTGATGGCTCATATATACAGACACTTCACTACCCGAACAAAGTATATACTTCAAAAGAATTGTGCGACTGGTCGGTGATCGCGACTTGGATTTTGAGAGGCTAAACGTTCCTATGGAACCGACCATCGGAATCGTCTTCGATCCTCCGGACTTTCGTCAGGATTCAGCTTATTGGGAGTACACGATATGGGGTCAAAAGCAAGTGGTGTTCGGGGCCGATTATAACTATTGGGTTATAGAAAATAAATCCAATAGCCGCTTCATTGTTTTGCTGCTTAGCATTCCCTCTGGAATCTCATTTGGACTGTGCTGTCTATTCCACTTCGCACTTACTTCAAAAGGAGTCAAGACCTGAGTTCTTGCGAGCTGACGTTACTCGATAAGGGTAGGTTCTAAAGGTGCCATTCGCCAGTTGCGCAAAAAGCCTGGAACAAGTCTTGATTATATTTATAAACGGCCTATAGTTGCGCTCCATGAAGAAAACCCATCAGGACGATCGTGTCCAAGACGCGCTTGACCGAAACGCGAGTCATGAAGAACTGGATCAAGCCATCGGTAGCTACATGGCTGCATGCACCCAGGGAATCGGGGTTTCTTTTGCGGAGAAAATCGTCAAGAACGTTGAGGGCAAAGTGAAGGCGGAGCATGCGGCTGGGGAATCGGTAACGCCCTTCATGAGTGCGGTGGGAGATGTCGCCCATCAGATCATCGAGTCCACCGGACACTTGGCAGAGAGCGGATACAGCGCCACCAAGTCGTTGCAGCAGGGTCAATGGTCGATCATGAAAGCGGCTTTGGATCATGCGGCTGAATCGGCTGATCCGGTTGCGGATCTGCGGCAATCGGCTGAAGAGATACGTAAGGGATCTAAACTCGTGTTTGAGTCGTCATGCAACTTCGATTGCAAGCCCGAGACGATGCACAAATTCCTAAAGAATTTTTTCGAGCATAAGCTTCATCCTGGGGAGAATGGTGAGCCCGATATGGATGCCACGGTGGACGCCTTTACCCACGCTAGTTTTCAGCTGAGAACGAAGCCGCTTTGGCACGGCGAAACGTTAGAAGCCTCCTTCGAGAAGACGAAACACTTTGATTTTACGGTGCCGAAAGCGTTGGCGGGGGATGAGGCGCAGATTCATGAGTGCGTGGACCAAATGCTCGCGCAAAGCATCAATCAATTCCGCCACCACGATCAGTCCGGCGGCCCGAAATTGAAATTTGCTTCTCTGGAAGACCGGCTCGTTACCGCCAAGGCTGAGAAGACCACTTCAGAAACGGCCTCTCATTCCATCGGTGAAGAGGGGCATGACGTTTCTAAAGGCATGTCGCATTAGGCTTGAAAAGTCAGTAGCCTTTATCGAAGAGGAGTCCGTTACGGAGGAAAAACACGTAAGCGGCTTTTACGCCTCTGCTTTTTGCTTTATTCGTGAATCGACCATCGTATAAATGAAGCGTGGATGCAAAAACAAGCGCTAATAAAATCGCTTTACTGGCGTCCCAAGTGCTAAAAGCACCCAGCTGTTTTATTAGTTTATTTAATGAGGAGGCAGTTTCTGATTCAGTTTCAGTTATTGCGTCGACAGGCTTAACCATCTCGGCTGCTCAGCAACTCACATTCGCTCTTTTTTCAGATCGGAGTTCCCTAACGGTAGCTGATGCCTCTGACGACCCGAAAAACTCTCCCTTGATAAGTGCGACAGGGATGCATTCCTGGATGGCGATACCGATTCCTTTGGCAGATCAGCAGGCTGTAATCTGCGTTGCAGACACGGCTCCCCGAACCTTTTCTCAGCAAGAATCGTTAATTTTACGGGATTTCGGATGCTTGATCGATCTCGAAGCGAAAAAGGCAAAATTGATCGACCATAGTCAACTCTTGGCGGAGGTGGTTGCGTGCATGCCCGGCAACATCACTTACTGGAATCGCGATCTGCGGTGTGAGTTCGTTAATAAGGCTGGGGCGGAGTGGCTGATGCCAAATAACCCTCAGGATATTATTGGAAAACACATCTCAGAATTCATTACAGAAGAGGTCTATCTGGCGCGTATTCCGATAATTAATAGGGCGTTGGAGGGAACCCCACAAACTTTAGAAGGTACATTTCGCCGTAAGGATGGTTCTGAAGTCGATCTCCACATCCAGTATCGTCCCCATTATCAAGGAACGGAAGTTGTGGGTTTTTTTGTGTTATTTTCTGATATTACTCAGCTGAAACAAACTCAGCGGGCGTTGGATTATCAACAGAAAACATTGCGTTCTGCGTTTGAGGATGCGGCTATAGGGATGGCGATGATTAAACTAGAGCCCTTAGGCCAAATTTTCCGGGTGAATAGTGCTTACAGTCAACTGTTAGGGTACGAGTCGGATGAATTGGTGAATAAGTCGATTCAGGAAGTCATGCACCCTTTGGACTCGGAATCTTTTGTCACCCGGTTACAACTCTTTGTTGAGGGTAAGACAGCTGCCTTCCAAAGGGAGAAGCGGCTTATTCACAAGAAGGGTCGCTTGATTTGGGGGGTGATCCACCTTTCACTGGTTCGGGACGCTCAGGGAACCCCCCTCCATCTCGTTGCTCAAACGGTGGACATTACCGAGCGGAAGCGATTAGAGGATGCGTTCCGCCAATCACAGAAGATGGAAGTGGTGGGGCGCTTGGCTGGCGGTGTGGCCCACGACTTTAACAATATCCTAACGGCTATTCTGATGAATCTGGCCGAATTCTTCGCTACGAACCCCTATATTGAAGAACATTCTTCCTTACGGGAGCTGGAAGGTCTCAGCAAAGAAGGCGCTAAACTCACTAGACAACTGCTGGAGTTTGCCCGCCAACAAACGCTCCAGCGCGTGCCTCTGGAGTTCAATGCTTTGGTCAATCAAACCTTGATCCTGCTGCGACGCCTCATTGGAGAGGCGATTCACGTCACGTTCTCCTCTGCAGCAGAAAAGTTCTGGGTGGAGGCCGATTCTGGTTTGTTAAATCAGGTTATCATGAATCTATGTGTGAATGCGCGGGATGCCATGCCCGATGGTGGGCAGTTGATCCTCCACACCGATCTAAAGAAAATCGACGAGGCCTACTCCACTGAAAGTCAGGCAGGTACCTTCGTGTGCCTCAGTGTTCGAGATACGGGCAGCGGCATGAGTGAAAGGGTAATGGCGCAAATCTTTGAACCTTTTTTCACGACAAAAGATGTCGGAAAAGGCACCGGTCTTGGGCTCCCGTCGTCCCTTGGAATCATCAAGCAGCACCGGGGTTGGATAGAGGTATCCAGTGAATTGGGAAAAGGATCCGAGTTTCGGGTCTATATCCCTCTCGGAGCCCGTGAGGCTCAGCTTCAGCCCGTTAGACGCCAGGAAACCGGCACCATTGACAAGAAGACGATCCTTCTGGTTGAAGACAATGATCCCGTGCGCCGCATCGCCAGCCGCGCATTGGCTCGACAAGGTTATACTGTGCTTACCGCTGCGGATGGCCCCGAGGCTTTGACCGTTTGGGAGACGGTAGGAGCAGAAATCGATCTACTCATTACCGATATGGTCATGCCCAACGGAATTACAGGTTTCCAATTGAGCGAGATCCTCAGGCAAAAACGACCCAATCTCCCCACTATCTTGGTCAGCGGATTCAGTAAAGAGATGGTCGAAAACGAGGGCTTAGATTTACGGGGAAGACGGTTCCTCCCCAAACCGTACGATCTCCAGGAACTTACTGGCCTAGTTCACGACGTACTAAAAGACCCTCCTTAGCGTCATAAAACAGCCGCTCCTCCAGGTAGTTGACCATATCGGGATAGTCATCCAATGCCTTCCCAGATTCAGGACTCCACACTGTACGCGCCCATTCCAGAGCCTTCTCCTTGCTCCTGTCTACATGAATTTTCCAATCAAATCGGCTAGTCAAGCCTTGCCAAAACCGGGCCATTCCAAAAACGTAAGGGTCTGGAGCGACCACCAAGGCCAAGCGATTGACGGCCGCTTTTGCAACCTCAACATTAAATTCGGCAAACTGCCGCATTTCTTCAGGTGCGATCTGAAAGTCAGTAACCTCACTCAAGTCAGCGAGCAGGTAATCCATTTTTTGGAACCAATCCGGCCCGCGGTCAGCGTTCTGTTTAGAGGCAAAGTCGAGCAGATCCTTGCCGGTCATTACCCCGATGCCCTTTCGAAGCTTCCCTTTACCCTCATCAATGTCGATACCAAGATAGGGCATTGCAAGGTGCAATAGCATACCAAGTTTCGCCTTTCAAGTGGAATTGCCTCGCCTGTTTTTGTAATTGCCCGATTGACCCAGGTCGACTCAAACCAATCACGGACTCGCCAAGCCAAACTTCATGTGGATCTCTTCTATAGGAGATTATTAATTTCCGTTTAAAATAAAGCTTTTGCGATTTGCGGTAGGCGGCTTCTCTATTGCAAGGCTTTCCAAACGGCTGGAGTCTTGGAGAATCTGACTTTGTACTGTCCAGTGTGTAAACTGGGTGAATCGGGAGTATCATAGGGAGCCAGTTGGAAAATGGGAAGAATTGGATATCCGTTTGTCATGTCGTAGCTTTTATTCTTTTGCTCTATCAACAGGAAGTCTGCACATACTCCAGAGGCATCTCCGTTATCACAACACAACACATCCAGATCCATTGGTTCAGATGCTTTACAATCTATCCAACTACCGGCCTTTAAGCAGTCACAGCCAGCAGGTTCATAGGGCGGGGTTCCAAATTCCAATTGAGCCCAACAAGAGGCCAGCACGATTTTTTGATTGATCGCAACAACTAATACGTCATCGCCGTAACCGACGAACCGGTAAGTGCCATCGTGGGGTGGAACGATTACTCCCTTATAATGAATAACCCAAACGGCTCGAGGTGCTCGCTTCTCTACACCAAAGGCACGAGGAGCAGCCAAGGTGGGCATCGTAGGTATCCAAATTTGGGTGGTAAAAAGTGGTCGGGAAGCTCTGTAAAAATGATTCAGCTCGGCTTCGTCCCAACCATTCTTCACAAAATGGACCAACACTTTCCCATAATTACCCGTATTGACTCCGCTGGAGAGTCCATCCTGAGTTTGGGTCAGGTCGTAGAATATTCCCATCAAAGCCCCTTCACCGCGTGGTGCTCTTTCTCCAAAAAAATAGGTATCCTGGCCCTGGCTTGTTCCGGTCAAAACCAGCAAGCAAAGCACCCCGGTAATACGAATAATCATGTTGTTAATCAATTTACTCTATTACGAAGATCGGTGATGTTCTTCCAAGTGAGGTTCTTTTGCCGTTTAGCATTCAGGATTTGAGTGCGCAGAGGTGCAGGAGTGTGCATCATCGGCTATGGTAGCTTTTTGCAGGTCCGCTAGCCATCGAATTACCACATGCGCAAAATTGCATCTTGGAGTATTATTGTGATTGAAGCTGTGGGCGTCGTTTATTGCGTCCTTGTTATTAGCTTCCGACCAAGCGAGGAGCGAAACCGAGTAAGTACCCAATCGGATGAAGATGTGGGGCAAGAATTGGCTGCAATCTTTGGAGTGCTGGAACAATTTAAGAGAGATAACGGCAACCTGCCAGCAGACGACAACCAGAGCGTTGCATTGGCCCTAAAAGGTAAGAACAAGTTGAATGAGAACTATATTAAAGGCTGGGGTATAGATGATTATAAGGGCGTGCTCATGGACATAAATAATAAACCCATCGAATTTCACTTTAAAAATGATAATGAAGTGATTATTTACGCTACGGGCACGAAGCAACGACTTTATGGGAACATAGCGACGGGCAAGAGCTATGGAACCCAAGAATAACGGCTACCTTCCCGGTAATTCCTCACTGCGATAGAGCGATAAAAACACGTCGCGATTTTGCCGAATGCAGTCTTTGATCGATTCGGAGTTTTTCTCGCAATGAAGCACGGTTTTCCAGGAGTGGATATGGGGCGGTTTATGGAAATCACTATTCGCAAGAATGGGCAGCCGCTTCAGACCGATCGGATTGAAAATATCATCGCGATTCGCGATTTCCCAAGCGTCCAGGAGCGGCGCGAATTCCTCCTGATTTTCCCATAAATAGAGCGTGTTCTTGGCCCAGGGACTCTTCATTTTGAGGGGGTGCGAAGCGACAGCCAGCGCGCCTTGCGCACGAATTTCTGAGATCAATTGCTTGAGCGGAATCGAGGGATCGATTGGCTTTTTTAGGTCGATTCCCAGGAGGTGCGTGGAGCTTTTAGGCGTGTAGCCGTCTCGGTTAAATTCCACGCCGGTAAGCAGCAGCAGGCCATATCGCGAGAGGGCGCGTTGCTTTTCGGCTTCGATCTCATCGAAGTATTCTTGCAACTCTTCGGGCGGGATCACCAGCCCCGTTAGGTTCACGAGCTTGCCGAGGAGATGCTTGGGATCGCACAGATGATCGGTAATGCAGAGGCAATCGAAATGGCGTTGGCCGTAGAAATCGACCAGTTCACGGACGGAGAGCACGCCATCGCTCCAGGTGGTGTGCGAATGAAAATCGCAGAGGAGAAATTGTTTATTCGTGCTATCGGACTTCGGTTGCGGTGGGGGGGTAACAAGGGCCTCGGGCGGCGTGACCGTAACGACTTCTGGTGTCGGCGCTGGCTCGGTTTTGAGTCGGGTCAAGATGAGATTAGCAAGGTTATGAGCGCCATTCTCGACGTGCAGATCGCGAAGATTCTTCCGCCAAAGTTTTAACAGGCGACCCTGATGCATAAACGCGCGTTCGGTCCAGGCGATAAAGAGACGTTGATTGCGCGGGAGCAGGCCAGAATTGAGACTGGGCAGGTGATGCCAGGCGGGGGATTCGGCGACTTCCTCGCCGGTCCAGACAATCGCGGGGCAGCTAGCCGCACTAAGGCCGGGAAGGAGAGCATGGGGCACGGCTCCAATGGCGAGGTGATGCGTGAGGAGAAGCGTGGGCCACTGTACGGCCCGGGGCGCAGGGAGAATGCGGATGCGATCCGGAGCGATGGTGGCCAAGACACGGGCGCGGGCAATGTGCTTCGTCAGTCGGGACGTGACCAACGTGAAGTCCCACTCGGTTTTTTGGAGAAGGTGCTCGAACGGCGCGAGGTGAAGCCGTTGCCGGGGTAGGAAGACGAGGAGGTGGGGACGTCCGCTGGTCTGGAGATCGGGTGGGCGAAGAGTCGAAGCGTTAAAGACGTTGCTCAGCGGAACGCCCGTAACGACGATCTCCTGCGGGGGAATGCCGTTCTCTTCCAAGAAACTCTTCAAAAATGGACTTGCCGCCGCGAAGAAACTGGGCTGTAGGCGGGGCCATTCGGGATCGGGGGTTGAAGCGAGCGCCACGTAGAGATCGGGCCGGGGAATTTGTGGATTTCGACGCCAAAACGGCTCCAAGAGCGAGCCATAAATGGGACTAAAAATAACCAGCGCTTGGGGTTGTGAATAAGTTAGTAAGTTGGCCAATTCCTTCGGCAATTTTGACTGGACAAAGTTTCGAGACAGGTCAGGTCGGGTGGTTATCGCAGGCGAAGCGGGATGTGTTTGGAGAGCCAGGGGATCGGACGAAATTACCTCGATTTCAGAGGGAGCCGAGGCTTCCAGGAGGTCCTGAAGCGCCCGTGCGCTGGGTATGGAAGCGGGCTGCGAAGAGTCGGTGAGAAAGAGGATTTTTTTCACGGGAAAGATGGGCACAACGAAGCGTACAGGTTGTGGATAACTTGTGGATAACCGGGTAGCAAGTCGCGATTTTTCGGTATTGACTTCAAGCGCACCCTCTCTTTTTGAAGAGTAAGCCGAAATGGCCATCAACGCCCAGCGGAAGGCGAGAGGTTAATACTGCGGGCTAACCGATTTTACTCAGATGATCACTGAGTGCTTGGGGAATCGCTTCTAGGCTGTGGCGGTAGCTACTCGGCGGAAGAACGACCAGGGCGGCCCGAGCTTCTTCTAAAAAGATATTGATCCGGTTGACCGATTCCTGCAGTCCGCCGCGCTGAACAACCAGCGCCAAAAGTTGAAGTCGATCCGCATCTGAACCGTGCAAAATCGTCTCTTGAAGCTGGGTCCGCTCCGTTTCGCTCGCCTGGCCCAGCGTGTGCAGAATGGGGAGGGTGAGTTTGCCCTTCTTGAGATCCGTGCCCACCGTTTTACCGATGGTCTCCTCCGTGCCGATGAGGTCAAGGCAATCGTCGTAGATTTGGTAGGCGATGCCCAGATTTTGACCGTATAACCGCAGGGCGTCGACCGATTCCTTGGGGCATTCGGCGACCGTTGCGGCCAGTTCGGTAGAGATGCGGAACAGTGCGGCTGTTTTCATGCCGATAATGCGCAGGTAATCGGCTTGGCTGAGGCTGAAATCAAACCGGCGCTGGGTTTGGAGAATCTCACCCGTGCAGACTTCATTAGCAGCCGTAGCGATGGTCTTACTGATTTCCGGGTTCTTAAAATTCGCACAGAGCTTGAGCGCTTGGCAGAAGAGGCAATCGCCTAGCAGCACGGAGATTTCGGCGCCCCACTTGGCATACGCAGTCGGCTGACCCCGGCGGCGGGAGGCTTCGTCCATGATATCGTCGTGCACCAGCGTGGCCATGTGAATGAGTTCCACAATGACGCCGAGATCAAGGTGGCCCGATTGATAGGAGCCAGTGGCGCGGGCCGTGAGGAGGCCTAGGGCAGGGCGTATGCGTTTGCCGCTGCTGGCGAGGGTGTAGGAGACGTAGTTTTCGATGCCGGGATCGAACTCCCGAGCTTGCGCACGAATCCGTTCTTCGATGTGGTTGAGATCTTCCGTGATTTCGAGAAATTGGGAGCGGAGATCGAGCTTTTGCTTGAGCGTGGGGAAGTACGGGAGAATGGAAGGGGCCGCACCAGCGGCTGTCGTGCTAAGCATATTAGAGAAGCTTACCGAAGAAGTGGTGAGCGTCAATGGGGTACAGACAGAATTTTCAGAAATTGTTGAAAATAGAGTTGTATGGATTGGAGTTGTAAATGGTCAATTTGAGATAGCGGCTTGGCAAATTGGTGTGAATGTAGTGCAAATTGTTCACTTTCAACATGTTTCCATGTCGACCTTCTAGACATCAGTAAAAAGCAGAACGGGAGGCCGCAGATTACCGTTCCTTTGGAACTCAAACGGCTGGGGCCGGCTTATCAGCCGCCCTAATGCCAGGCTTTCATATGGATCGCGCCTGTGGCACTCAGTTGAATTGAGCTTACCGCTGTTCTTTGAAATCTTTTACAGTCTCGAGGCTCTCAATGAAAAAATAGGTCCGGTACACCTTGGTCGGTAGATCCGCCGTGTTCGTCGTGATCTGATCCGCCTGAGCGCCCGATTCCTGGATGTACATCACCATCCGCTTCTTCTCTTTTTCGTCCGAACCCATATTTAACCAACCCCACGCGCCCTCGATCGTGTAGAACTTTCCAGTGGCCCGCCAAACGCCATCCGCGACGCGGCCCTGTATTCCCGCTGGGATCATATTGAACGTGCCATCCTTGTGAAACGTGAAGAGCGATCCGCCATCGAAGAGGATAAACACGCCCTCTTTGGCGATCGTGTTTTCAACGATTCCCAAACCGTTTCCGCTATCCGGGCTTTCCACCAAGTGGAGGGTGTTGTCACCGGCTGTTGCTGGGCCCATCGGCGAAACGGCAACCAGAATTACCGCCAGAGAAAAGAGTAACACGCGCATCCCTTCACTACAGCGGGCTGCTCCGCCGTTTTCAAGGCAATTTCCCGGCCAAAAAGGATTGCCACCGTCCGGCCTGATCACTAGCTTTAAACCCTATCATGTCTATATACAACAACATCACCGAAACCATTGGGCGTACTCCTCTGATTAAACTGAATCGTATCGCCGCTGGCATCGATGCGACCATCGCCCTGAAAGCTGAGTTTTTTAACCCACTCGGCTCGGTGAAAGATCGTATCGGTTTGGCCATGATCGAAGCCGCTGAAAAAGAGGGCTTGCTCAACCCGGAATCGGTCATTGTTGAGCCGACCTCTGGGAACACCGGGATCGCGCTGGCATTTGTCGCGGCGTCTAAAGGCTACAAAATCATTCTCACCATGCCGGAAAGCATGTCGCTGGAGCGCCGTACGCTCTTGGCGTTTCTGGGTGCCAAGCTCGTTCTCACGCCAGCAGCCGATGGCATGAAAGGGGCGATTGCCAAGGCCCATGAGATCGTGTCCGAGACTCCAGGTGCGTTTATGCCACAACAATTCGAAAATCCTGCCAATCCTGATGTGCATCGTCGCACCACGGCAGAAGAAATTTGGACCGATACTGATGGCAAGATTGATATATTTATCTCGGCAGTGGGTACTGGCGGCACGCTCTCGGGCGTTTCAGAAGTCATTCGCCCCCGCCGCCCCGCTTTCCGTGTCATTGCCGTTGAGCCTAAAGATTCTCCGGTCATCACACAGACCATTAAAGGTGAACCGGTTAAGCCCGGTCGTCATGTGATTCAAGGCACCGGAGCCGGGTTCGTTCCGAAGAATCTCCACATTAAAGAAGTGGATGAGGTGATCACCGTTAGCAATGAAGACGCACTGGTAACCGCACGCCGCCTCGCTCGCGAAGAAGGCATTCTCGCCGGGATCTCCTCTGGAGCGAATGTCTGGGCCGCGATTGAGGTTGCCAAGCGCCCGGAGAACAAGGGCAAGCTGATCGTTACTGTGGGTTGCAGCACGGGTGAACGCTACCTCTCCACTGTTCTGGCAGAAGAGGCGCGGAAGGAAGTCGGAGCTTAACTAATAGCCCGTCAGAAATTGAAATTGACAACGCTTCCCGCGTCTCACAGCGTATTCCAATATGGTGCGATTACGGGGAGCCGGTATTTCATTGGGGTGCATAGCTGGGCTGTGCTTTTTCATCTTTGTCCTAGGCAAGATACCGATCATCTGGGGGATCCTCATGGCGATCGGTGTCTTCACAGGGCTTTGGGAGGCGCTTACGGGCATCTCCTTATCAGAAACGAAGCCTGGGGAGAACACCAGCACGGAGACCCATCGCGTGATGATCGTGAAGGATGGTGCGGGAAACGTGCTCTACGTTCTTACGGAACCGACTGTGGAAAACTTCATCAAGGATCTGCCGAAACTCCGGAATTCCCTGAACTCGCTGCGGCGTGAAGTTAAAGCACCCGCTGTTTACGCGGATAGCATCCGGTTTATGTTTCCCGGCAATACCACCTACCAGCCCACAGGTGAATTTCGCCGGGTGCTCTTTGATGAGTTCAAGCTGAACCCGGATCTCATCTTTAGCATCGGTGCGCCCGCCTGATATGCCAGAGAGGCTTAGCTTTGGCGATCTGACGCTGGATTTGCCCGATAGAACGGTTAGGCGAGACGGCGTCAACATTGACCTCACTTCCCGTGAAGCAATCCTTCTGGAGTACCTTCTAAGAAATCAAGGCCAACCGATCTCCAACCTTTCCATTGTACAGAATATGATGGAGCTGAGTTTTGATTTTCAAAAAGACTTCCTCAACGATGCGATCACGGGATTACGCTATAAAATAGACAACGGCTTTAAGACGAAAATAATCGATGCGCTTTTGCCTTAAGCAATGAGCTTATTTAGCCACTACCTGAATCTCCCACGTCCCCGGCTTAAGCTCGAATTCAGCGGATCCGTTTACGAATTTCATTTTGTCCGACGTCAAACGGTCGTTACCCACTTTCACGCTCACTTGGTCTAGGTTCAAGCCCTGCAACGGCACGTCGGTCGTCGCTTCTGTTCCGACGGGCACCGTCACCGCGAGCAGCAACCCTTTCTCCTGCTTCTTCCAATCCACAGAGAGCAGTCCGTGAGGCGTCGGCACCGATCCTTTCGCAAAGGTGAGGTCACAGAGCGTTGGTGCGATCCGGAGTGTATCAAACCCCGGCGAAAGAGGTTCGACTCCTAAAATCCGTGTCATCATCTGGAATGTCGGACTTGAGATCCAACCGTGGCTGTGATCACCGCCGTGCCCCATCTCCAGCACCGTCTGTGTCTCGGGAGCAATCGACCAGCCGTCGCGCATGAGCTTCGTCCCGTACTTATCAAAAACGCCTGCATGCGCCATCGCGTTCATCGTAAAGTGGAGGAAGTAGGGCGTCGCGTTTAAGGACGGCTGGGCCATGAGTTTATCGAGAATGGCTGCCTGTTTCTCCTTCGGCGCGATGTCATAGAGCACGGCGAAGGTGTTGTTTTGCGTGCTGAAGGTCTCGATGTCTGAATCGGCTGGAAGCCACTTGGCGTCCGGCGCTTTGTTCACCACTTTCCCATCGCGGTAGAGCCCCTCTTTCTCGTCCCAAAGCTCGGCATTGTAAGCGGCAACGACCTTCGCACGCAGAGCGCGATACTCCGTCGCATGCGCGGAATCACCAGTTAACTCACTGACTTGCGCCGCCTGCTCCAGTGCGTTGATAAATAGAGCGGTCATGTATCCCTGGCCGATAACGGCGGGAGGATGATGACAAGGAATTCCGTGGATGCTCACCCAATCCATGAACATGTAATTCGGCGCTTTTGAAATGATTCCGTTGTCGCCTAGATAAGTCGTGAATTGCGCGATGACTCCATGAACTATGGGGGCCAGTTCTTTCACCGTCTCTTTATCGCCCGTGTACTGGTAGTAGTTCATTAAGGACTGCAGCCAGTAGAAGATATAACTCGTGTGAAACGTCTGGTATTTCGTCGCATCCAAAATCCACGAAAACTTCCGCAGATCCTGCCGGGCGAGCCATTGGTTGTTGTCCATGGTGGTGTCGTTGACTAAGTCCTCAATGAGGTAATCGCCGTAGTCGCAGATCGGCTCCTGATGTTGGGGCGAATCCAGGTGATGGGTCATCATGCAAATCTGCGTCGACCACCGGCAACATTTCCACAGGATATTCAGTTCATCGTCGCTACACGTGAACGAGCCTTGATAGGCCACCGGTTGCGAAACCGCTACACCCGCGAAATCGACCAGTTTTACCGTTTTACCAGCGGGCAATCCGCTGACTTCAATAGTCGCCGCACCGAGCGCATAATAGTCAGGGGTTTCGAAAGTCTGTAGGCCATCGCGAAGTTTTAGCTCGTAGATTCGACCGCCCTTACCCGCAGTTTCGTTCGAGTAAACAGTCATCTCCGCACCATCCACACCGTCAATAAGAAGACTGCACCGGCCGGACATGATTCGGGCAAAATGGACCGTAATGGCACCGTTCTGATTAAACACGACGGGAGATCCACTCGTAAATGGTTCGGGAATGGAGACAGCTGTTTCACTGCCAGCGAACGGTTTGACATCAAAGTTGGGGTACCGCGCTTCCATTAACGGAGGAAGCTCGCTCTCCACGAAAGTCGAGCCCGCGTCCGGGTTGGTCGTGAAGCCGGCAGGGCTCCATTTGGAATCGTCGAAGTTGGGCAGCTGCCAACCCACCGGCTCCTTCGCCGCATCGAAGTAATATCTCACCTTCTTTTTGTCGTCGCCCGGTGCCTTGAGTAACAAAAACGATGATGAGCTCCCTTTCCACGTGTCATCGGTGAGGATCTTCTCGTCGGAACCACTGGAATAGTGAACGGTGCCTTCCAAGATAAAGTTGTTCCCGCCCACGATCTCCACAGCGATGGTGTTTTTGCCTTTGTGGAAAAAATTGGTGAGATCACGGCCTTCATAAAACCAGTGTCGACTGCTGCCCTTGCTGAAGTCGCGGCCGGCATCTGCGGGTCCACGATCCGCCATAATACCGTTCACGAAAACGATGTAATCGCTCCCGCTCAAGTATGCGATTACTTGTGTCGCACCGTCTTTCAGTTCCACCGTTTTGCGAAGAAGTTTCAGAGCAGAGTTTGGAATTGGAGGCTGATCTGAATTCGCCTTGTAGCCGATCCACTTGGCCGACCATGTCTCCAGGGGCGGAAACGGTTTCCACGAATAGCCCGGTGCTTGAATTCCATCTTCAGACACCTCTACCGCCATTCCCTTGTTCACGATCGGGCCGCGCGAATCGACTGCCAGGCCGGTTGCCTGGATGTTTGCCGGAGCCGCAAATCCTGCCCCATCCGCTTGGACGGCATCGAATCCCACCCCGCAGAGGAGCACTCCCGCAATCAACGCCTTATTCATCCTCCACCAAACACCAGCTTGAGCGTAGAGTTGCGCACTTATGCCTGCCTTTATTGGGTCGAGACACTGGTCGCTGGCGTAAATCGCAATCTCATTTTTTGAATGGGTCGTTCGATCAAAAGGTAAGATGCCGTGGCGCATGCAAAGGCACAGAGGAGATTCAAAGGGAAGTATTGAACCGGCCAGAGGTTCGATTGCCACGGTACGAGAAAGAGTTGCTGCCACAAATAGAGGCCGTAGGAGAGGTAGCCTACGACTACCATGGGCGTGCAATTCAAGAAGGCACCCAGTACTGAATTCGAATGGCGTACGGAGTAAAGAATCAGGAGTGCTGCCGGAACGCATTCCAGCAACGGTCTCAGGGTCAATGTGTATCCACTGTGGAATTTCGATTCCAAGATTGGATCTAGACAAAACGAGATAAGGCATGCCGCCGCAACGATGGGTGCGTTGACGAATCGTCGCACGTACGGCTCCGCTTGTGGCGCTCGGAAGGCGAAGGCAGCAAGTGCACCGATCATCAGCGGATCCAGCGCGAAAGGAATGGTCGTCGGCAGGGAGGTGCGCCCCCACGGAAAAACGTAGTACGACGCCACTCGAAGAACTGGCTCGGCAAGTACCAGGCTGATCGCGATTTTCCAAGCGCGGCTGGCCCCGCAAAAAGCGAGGAGCGACGGCCACAGCACGTAAAATTGCTCTTCAATGGCCAAGGACCACGTATGGCCAATATACCAGTGTTGGGAAAGCGCATCGACCGAGCCGAACAAACCCCGACCGTTTTCGAGATATAACCCAGCGATCACGAAGTCGCTCCAAGGCAGAGTAACCAATCCCAGAATCGACAAAACAATCAGAACGAGGATCAAGGTATAAAAGGCCGGAAAAATGCGAAGCGTTCTGCGGATATAGAAGTTCTTGAGCGCAATGCGCCCGGTCCCTTCCAACTCTTTCAGAAGGAGATAGGTGATGATGAACCCGCTAATGACGAAGAAGATTTGAACGCCGAGATTGCCACGGTCGATAAATGCTCGGATAGCGGGCGATATGGGAAGCGTCAATCGATGAAAAGCGTGGCCGAAAAGAACGAAACCGATTGCGGTAGCACGGAGACCGTCAAGACTCGGAAGGCGATTGACGGGAGTCGACATGATATCCTGCCCCGCAATTCACTACTCACGAAAACGAGGTGCGGCTAGTCCGAGAGTTCCACATTCCAATAGGCAAGGTCAACGAAGTGCTTCCACGATTCGTTGCTCGTCTTGTTGAATTGGATGTGCAGGAGCGGACGCCATTTCGGACGCTTCGGTTTTTTCAGCAGCTTAAGCCCGGCTTCAGGCGGAGTTCGATTGCCCTTCTTGCTGTTACACGCCACGCAGGAACAGACGATGTTTTCCCAGCTCGTTTCACCGCCACGATCCCGGGGAATCACGTGGTCAAGATTCAGATCCTTGCGATCGAATTTCTTCGCGCAATATTGGCAGGTGTTGTTATCCCGCTCGAAGATGTTGTGGCGGGTAAACTTCACTTCCTTCTTCGGCATGCGATCAAAGAACATCAGCAGAATGACTTTTGGGATCCGTATGCGGACCGAGACGGTGTGAACCACGTCCTCGCCCTCGTAGCCGTTCGAGAAATTGTACCACTGATCAAAGTTCATCGTCTGAAACGTGCCTTCTTCCGTCTCGACGACTTGCGCGTGGCCTTGGTAGAGCAGCATGAACGCGCGTTTAACGCTGCAGATGTTGACAGCCTGCCAGAGACGATTCAAAACCAGGACATTTTGGCTGAGGATCGCTTCCATATTAGCCTAGGGGGATTTAGGGTTCTCCGTCATGAGTAAGCATGGAGTTTGCCAACGCAGAATAGTTAGACAGGTTTCAAGAGGCTGTCAACAGCGAGTTGCGGTCTTTTTTGATGTTTCTTACGTAATGACAACGAGTTAAGTGGAAAGAGAAATCTTGAAAAAAGATCGATTGCCCGCAGTCCTCGCGTGCTTTGGGCTAGCTCAGAGCGCTACTTCAGCCGCTGACAGACTTCGCACCATTTGCGCATGTAAAAGCCCATTTGATGAAAGTAGGCGCGCACGGCGTCGGTCCAGAATTTACCGGAAAGCGTTTCGACATGTTCTTCCAGCAGCGTGGCGAGCGAGGCGTAGGCTTCGATTGGATCCGAGCCACTGAGTTTTGCGGAGGTGATCCATGGGAGTAGGTCTTCCAGCGCTTGGATGCAGGCCCACTCACCCCACGCATCGTTCATGTAATTGTGGGTATTGCGGCGGTGATTGGCCAGCGGCGTGCCAAAGCGCACGGCTCCGCCGAGGTTTTTCGCGACTGCTTGGACGAAGTAGCCCTGGAAAATATCGCCGTAACGGTCGATATCGAGACCTCCGAGAGGATAGCGCATTTTAACGAAGTAATACGCCGGGAGAATATCGCGCAGAAGCGAGGTGTTTTGGCTGTTGATGGGCGACCAGGTGTTGCGATCCAGCACCAAGCTTTTGCCTTGGAACGATTTGCCTCGGCGCGGCAGAACGAGCCACGAAATCGCGTCGACATCCGGGTCCATGAGCCAGAGACCGGCGTTCACATGGACGATCGGGGAGGTAACGTCCGTAATGACGGCTGGCTCCTTCGTCTCGCGGTGGCGCGCGTAGTAGGGGAATCCACGCGGATAAGGCGGCGGGGCTTGGATATCGAAATCGAGCAAGCTGCAGATGTTGAAGAAACCGTTCGGGCTTTGCGCTTGGAAAGCAGGGCCTTGGGACGAAAGGGCTGCGAAGTGGCCGCCGAGGAAATCGTCTTCGATCAGCGGGAAATTATCGTCATCGATCGAGATGATGATGTCGTCGTGCGACTCGTAGGCTTGCAAGTAACCAATGTTGCGGCGGTAATCGCTGTTCCAGAGAATCATGCGGGGATCTAGTCCCACTTTGGCCAGATATTGATCCTGTTCTTCCAGCGTTGGGATCGTGACGTGAAGGCCTTGTTTACGCAGCGTTGCAGCGCGGTCGTAAAGGGAAACAGGCGTCTTCTTGTCCGTAATGACGTAGAAATGCGCTTCGTCCAAGTGACCGAATTTCTGGAGGTTATCAAAATACTCTTGGAGAAAATCGCCCGAGTGAATGGTGGTGACGACAATACTGGCTTTCATAGGTGGAACGGAAGTTTAGGAAGGTTGATTCAGAAAGGTGGAGCGGTCCCCAAATAAGACGCGAATGACCGTTTTAAAATAGAGGAAATTTCGCCAAAACGGATTCTGCGAGACGCCTTCCACACGGGGAGTCCACGAGGTGGGAATCTCGCGGACGGGCACGCCGAGGCGCAATGGCTTCAAGATGGTTTCCAGGAAAAAGGGATGGCGCAATTCTTCCCATTTGATGGAGCGGGTGACTTCTTTCGGGAAGAGCCGATAACCGAATGTCCAGTCGGTGAGGTTCACTTGAAAGAAGAGGCGCATCAATTTTTGGAAGATGTAATTTAGGACGAGCTTCACGGGATTGTAACCGGCCCCGAACTTGCCCTGCTTGGTCCAGCGCGAGGTGCAGATCACGTGATCGGGCCGCTCCTTCGCTTCCGCAATCATCTTCACGGCGTCGCGCGGGTCCGTTTCTAAGTCACTGGCCATCATGATGATGTGACTGCCCGTTGCCGTTTCAAATGCATCTTGGTAAGCGCCTCCCGCGAACTTACGGGTCTGGACGAGCACATGAAAGGGAACGCGCGCTGAGGCCTCCAGATCCTTGCTCGTCTGAACGCACTCGGGAGTCGATCTCTTCGAAATGGCGACAATGATCTCCGCAATGTCAGCGGGATCGCACGTTTCGTAAAGGATCTCCACCGTCTTCCGCAAGGACACGGTTTCATTGATTGCCGCAATAATGATGGAGCAATTAACGAATTTAGAGGTGGGCGGGATGCTCGAGTTCACGGCAGTAAAGGAAGACTCTTGTCGGGGGTTGAACGTCTAGCAAGTGAAATCTTTAGATGAAATCGGGGGAGCGGAATTTTAACGGTCTGTAGTTCTCGACCAGCGACAAACCGGGCCCATTGAAGGCAGTGACTCAGGGATCGCCGCTTCTCGACCCACCGCACCTGTATGCTCATAATGTCTCTCAGATGAGTCATGACAAGCACAAGCCAATCCTATGTCCCTTAACCCCGGAGGTTTTGAGAGACTTCGCTGGAGTCCGTGGCCGTGTCGAGGCTGCTGTCAGGGCCGCTCCCCGCTCGGTTACCTTATCGGTTGCACGGGCTCAGATCCGAGCATTCCACCAAGCGGCGGCGATCGAGAGAGCCAAGAGCAAGTAGGCCTGCTACAAACGTGGGCGTCTACTTGTGTTCACACATCAGATGTGGACGCGCTTCTGCCTCGTCTGGACGAAGGATCTGAGCACATCGTCTATCTGGATGAAGGGAAGGATCCGTCATCAAGCTAACGAGGGCCGGAATTTACGGAGATTATTATTACATCGAAAATGGCCGAGTGAATCAGGCTTCCTATGGTCCGATTCGTGTCGCTCCAGTCGTACACATACAGCCCCACTTCGGTCTCATCGATGTCGATGCGGTGGCCATCAGAGGAATGCAGTCCCAAATCAGAGAGCGAAACTGGCCCGTCGGAATTTCTCAGCAATCGAGTTATGGCTTTGTCCAAATTCCAATCGAAATCGATATTCTGAGCCACGATTTTCGGCACCATCCCGCGCCGTCCCTTTATGAGCATCGCCACATACTCTTCCCGGTCGGTACAGAACCATGGCAAGCCTGAGCCGCGCACATCCCTGAATTTAATTGGCTCCCTCATCCCCGCCATCTTTTGAGATAACCCAACAGAGTCAAATCAACATTTGCCTCTCTGCCCCGATTGCATCAACCTTCACGGATGAAACCGGAATATGCCGTCGGCCAGATTTGGACCTACAAAACTCGCCCTAAAGAGGAGTCGTCCACCCTATTGATCAACCAGATCGATATTCATGGCGAACGAAAGATTTTTCACATCAGCGTCCTGGGCCTTGCGAACAAGTTGCCGCACCTCCCTGTCTCGAGCGAAACTCTCGACAGCAGCGCACTCGAAATGATCGGAACTTCCGACCCGCACCCCGAGTACACCGAGGGCTATTCCATCTGGAAAAAAAATAATGGCGGTGTCTTTACCATGTCTCTGGCGGATGTGGTCACGACCGTTCACCAGCTGGCCGGCCATCACACGGTGCCGCGTGGAAAGCGCCTGTTTACCCAATCGGCCACCATCCTGTTCGCCAAACCGGTGACGCTGCACGATTTGCGGCCCTATCTCACCAACTTCAAAATCGGCTCGGAATTCGGACCCGCTGAGAATTGGGAAGTCTCCGGACCCTCCCTGCGATTTCCTTTTTTACCGGAAGTGAACGGGATCGTCGCGCTGGATGTGGTTGATCAGAAATGGCCCGATGCGATGGTGGATCGACCGGGCGGTCCGATGGTCTACTCCGCCTGGGTGATGCAAGGCTTTGGTCCGCTCACTTACCCGAATGCCCTGGCGCGCGCGTGCCAGCAATCGTGGATTTGGCGTAAGGCGATTGAAGTCGTTCCGCATCACACGGCTTTCGTCCGGCTCCTGTGCGGCTACTGTTTTGGACGTGGCCCCTCAGAAAAGATGCTTCCGGAGAATTACAACCCGTTACTGGAACTCAGCTTTATTACATCGCTCGCCGCCGCTGTCCTGAAACATCCCGACGCGATGGCCTACTTCAATCCTAATGGCGAGGTCGTTCATCACCGGGAGCTGGTGCAGGCCAAGCTCAAGTTCAGTTACGAAAATAACCAACCGCCGATGGACCTCTGGACCAACGTTCGGATCTTCGCCTTGAACGAAACTGTGGGTTGCATGGATACGATTGGAAATGAACAGTTCGATATTCTCGATCAAGAACTGGTGTTTCCGCAAGGAGCGTTTCAACCCGACCAAGTCGCGCATTGTCTACGTAGCCTCTCCATGTTCATCTTGCGAAACCCCGGAAAAGTGAAAGATGGCGATGTCATCGATGGGCCCGGAAACGTGAAGTGGAAAAGTCGCTTATTTGAAAAAAGCCTCGCGCTCCCCGAACGGCGTGTGATGCGCTGGAGTCCGATTGCGCCGGAGAACCCGCCCTCCGGCGAGGCTGCTAAGCTGGAATAAAATTCCGTCCATAGATATCTACAACCTTGTGCCCGCAACGGGTTTAAATTAATCTCACCCTCCGATTCCTAGTTTGCACATCCCCCTAAAAACCTTATATTTGATCTTGAGATCGGACCGTTCTCCCACGGCCCACTAAAGACTGAGGTTAGAGCACCGACATTATGGACGACGAAAATAGACCTTTCATGAATAATTTTACCCCCCGCGCACAACAGGTGTTGGCACTTGCGCGCAAAGAAGCGGATCGCTTTAACCACAATTATGTCGGGACGGAGCATCTGTTGCTCGGCTTGATCAAATTGGGTCAGGGCGTAGCCGTGAATGTATTGAAGACCCTGGGCCTGGACCTGGAAACCGTCCGGGTTGAAGTGGAAAAGCAGGTCGGAACCGGGCCGGATACGAAGATTTCTGGAACCATTCCTTACACGCCGCGTGTAAAGAAAGTGCTGAACCTAGCGCAAAAAGAGGCCAAGATGCTGAACCACAGCTATGTGGGCACAGAGCACATTTTGCTGGGTCTTTTACGTGAAGGCGACGGCGTGGCGGCTCGCGTGCTGAAGACGCTGGATGTCGATATCGAACGGGCTCGCGATGAAGTGATGAAGGAACTTGACCCGAATTACACGTCCAATGCTCCCGAATCCGAGACCGAAGAGCCGAGCGCCTCTTCTTCATCCTCCAGCGCAAATCCAGAAGCTCCAGGCAGTACGCCGGGTGCGACGGGCGAAGGAACCCGTAAAGATCTCAAGACGCCCGGCCTTAAAGCCTATGGTCGCGACTTGACGGAACTCGCAAAGAAGGGCGAGCTCGACCCTGTAATCGGTCGCAAGAGCGAAACCGAGCGCGTCATCCAGATCCTCTGCCGACGTACCAAGAACAATCCCGTTTTGATCGGTGAAGCGGGCGTGGGCAAGACCGCGATTGCTGAGGGGCTAGCCCAAGAAATCGCTGCTGGCAATGTGCCCGAACTGCTTCGAGACAAGAAAGTCATCACGCTCGATCTCGCACTGATGGTCGCGGGAACGAAGTATCGTGGTCAATTTGAAGATCGCATCAAGGCGGTCATGGAAGAAATTCGCAAGACGAAGAACGTGATTCTTTTCATCGACGAAATGCACACGCTCGTCGGTGCTGGTTCCGCTGAAGGAGCGATGGATGCCTCCAATATCATCAAGCCCGCCCTTTCTCGTGGCGAGCTCCAGTGTATTGGAGCCACCACGCTCAATGAATTCCGCAAGCACATCGAGAAAGACTCCGCTCTGGAACGTCGTTTCCAGCAGGTAATGGTCGAAGCGCCGACTGTGGACGAATCAATCGAAATCTTGAAGGGTCTGCGCCCCAAGTACGAAGCGCACCACAAGGCGAAGATCACCGACGACTCCCTGGTTTCCGCAGTTAAACTCTCGGACCGCTATCTCACCGGTCGATTCCTTCCGGATAAAGCGATCGACGTGATGGATGAGGCTGGTTCACGCGCCCGGATCAACGCCACGATGCGCCCACCCGATGTGAAGAACATTGAAGCGGAAATCGAAGAGATTCGCGTGCGCAAGGAAGCGGCTATTAAGTTGCAGGACTTCGAAAAAGCGGCCGCCTTGCGTGATTCCGAAAAGGAAGCGAAGGAAAAGCTCGAGAAAGTGCTCACGGACTGGCGTGTTCGTCGGGACGAACAAGAGGTCATCGTTACGGAAGAAGATATCCGTCATGTGGTCTCTAAATGGACCGGCGTGCCTCTCTCCCGAATGGAACAGAAAGACGCCGACCGTCTGCTCCGTGTCGCTGAAGAACTCAAGGGCAAGGTCATCGGTCAAGACGACGCCGTAAATGCTATGGGCAAAGCGCTCCGTCGCTCACGCGCGGATCTGAAGGACCCCAAGCGCCCAATCGGCTCGTTCATTTTCCTGGGACCGACGGGTGTAGGTAAGACGCACTTGGCTAAGACACTGGCTCAATATGTGTTCGGCGATGAGGCAGCCCTCATCCAGATCGATATGAGCGAGTACATGGACAAGCACAATGTCTCGCGCCTCGTTGGAGCGCCTCCCGGCTACGTCGGTTACGAAGAGGGCGGCCAATTGAGCGAAAAGGTTCGCCGTCGCCCCTACTGCGTGGTGCTTTTCGACGAAATCGAAAAAGCGCATCCAGACACGTGGAATCTGCTTCTCCAGATCCTCGAAGATGGCGTGGTCACGGACAGTCTCGGGCGCAAGGTCGATTTCCGGAACACGATCATCATCATGACGTCGAATGTCGGTGCGGATCTGGTCCGCAAGAACATGGTCATGGGCTTCGGGATTAAGAGCGACGAAAACGATTACGAAGCGATGAAGGATAAGATGCTGGAGGAATCGAAGCGGGTCTTTAAACCCGAGTTCCTGAATCGTCTCACTGACATCATCGTGTTCCGCTCGCTGACTCGCGAGGATCTCACGCGCATTATCGATATCGAGGTGGCCAAGGTGATGACTCGCTTGAAGCCGCGGGAAATCACCATCCGCCTCACACCGGAAGCCTCTGCGTTCCTCATCGAAAAGGGCTACGACCCGACCTACGGTGCACGACCGTTGCGCCGTGCCGTCGAACGTTACCTGGAAGATCCGCTCGCTGAAGAAATTCTCCGCGCGACGATCAAGAACGGCGACTTCGTGGTGGTGGACGTGAAGAAAGGTCCCGACGTGGATGGCAAAGAAGGCGAGAAATCGCTCCAGCTCACCGTTGGCACAAACACGCCCATCCTGCCCGTCACGCCGTAATTCCACCTGATGCCGGGTAAACTCCTTCACGTACTGATTTCACCAGAACGTGGAGGATGTGAGACGAATGCGCTGGCTCTCTGCCGTGCGCTTCCCTCCGTGGAGCACCACGTACTCGTCATTCTGGACCAGGGGGCGATGTCGCCCGATTTTGAGGCGACGGCCTCCTCCGTCACTTACCTAAAGCTGGGCGGAAAATGGTGGCACCGCTGGATCGAGCCGGTCCGAAACGCAGCCCGTGCGATTGCGCCGAGCGCGGCGATTTTCTGGCACGGAATGGTCGCTTTGCCTCAACTCATTTGCGCCTTGCACCCGCTAAATGTTGTCACGGTCGCCCATGCAGGAAATCCGGCGCAACCTCAACGCTGGAGAGTCGATCTCGTCTACTGGTTGATGGGCCTCCTCTACCACCGAGAACCGCTGCCCACCTACGTCTGTTGCTCGCAATACGTGGCCAATTCCTTCACGAACAATCGCTACCTCAGCCAGTTTCCGAAAGTGGTGATTCACAACGGCGTAAAACCGGTGCCCGACTCGCTCCTGCACCGAGTGCGCAGTGACACGGGCGAGCCCTTCACGGTCGGGATGTTGGCGCGACTGGATCGCATCAAAGATCACGCCACGCTCCTACAGGCATTTGCGCGGGTTCTCGATCAAGTCCCGCAAGCCCGTCTGGAGATCGCTGGGGATGGTGAATTGCGCACGGATTTGGAAGCGCTCACTCGAGATCTGGGAGTTCAACAGAGCGTTATTTTCCATGGCTCGGTTCCCCATCCGCAGGAAGTGATGCGCAACTGGGATCTGTTCGTCTACGCAACGACCGAAAACGAAGGGATGGGCAGTGCGCTCGCTGAAGCCATGATGCAGGGCCTGCCCTGTATCGCCACGGACATCGGACCGATATCGGAGGTCGCGGGGTCTCCGGCTGCCGTCCGACTCGTCCCGCCGCGAAACGCCGAATCGTTGGCGGCTGCCGTCATTGCGGTCGCGCAGGATGGGGCACTTCGGGAACAGCTATCAACACAGGCCCGGCGGCGAGCCTTGGCCGCCTTCTCGAGCGAAACATTCGCCTCGTCCTACGCGAAGACCTTGAGGCTCTCGGACTGAACCGCAAGCACGATTCCCTTGAGCGCCACAGGCGCAATCCGTAACAAAGCCTGGTATGAGGGCGGCTGACAAGCCGTCCGAAGTGCCAGGTACACCACCGCAGGCATCAGAGTTCCAACGGGAGGCAGTCATTCGACTGTTATTTACCTAACTAGGTACAGGTTAACGCTTTATGACAGATGAGTCCAGAGAAAAAGTGTACATTTGAGTACATTTCGGCACCTGTCTGCTATGCAACCCGAAACTCTGAGACGGCCTGTTTTAATTTAACTATTAATTACTGTTAAGTGTATTGAAGATTCCGCGCCGATTACTGAGTTTATTGACTGCCTTTTAAGCGGACGTTGAAACCTGTTTTCACAGCAAGTGAGTGGAAGACGAATCTCCAGATTCAATACAAGGATTTTGGAATCTGCAACTTCGAGCCTGTCTTGTTCACTTTCACTACGCTGACCTCACTGAGGGAACGTTGAAGCATTACGAACAACCCGCTGCCACGTCCTTTCCAGATGTTTCGATCAAAAAGAAAGGGGAGGCCGTTAAGCCTCCCCTTTGTCCTTTCCATGATTATCTCTCGTTGATGTTTAAGATCCGGCTTCCAATTCGCGGTCACTTTTACGTTTGGCCTTTGATTTAGGTTCCTTCTTTTCTTTGACTTCCGGACTATCGATCTCGTCGAGGGCCGAGCGCCGCGTCTGGGGTAGCGGTGGCGGAACCGATTTCTGCACTGTCGATTGCTTCTCTATCGTCGCTTCTGGATTTGATGGAGTCGGAGATTGCTGAGTGGGTGGAGTCGCACACGTAAGCGAAGCTGCCTTGATCTCAAACCGCTCATAACCATTGAGAACTTTCGGATACAGCGTTGCGATGCCGATCGGTTCAATCCCTTGCTTGATCAGTTCATTGACCTTCTATAACAAAAAATAGGGTAATCTTTGAGTATTTCTACGCGCTTTTACGCACCAGCAAACAGCAAAAGTAGATGACGAATGTCATCAACGTA
>CAVURW010000046.1:0-53086 GCA_963743595.1 uncultured Verrucomicrobiae bacterium | reverse complement strand
TAAACGTATTGCGTCTTTTGCGAACTGATGTTGATACAAGTAGTGTTCTATATGAAGTCAGGTGACACCATAAGAAGAACCTGCGGTTCCGTCCGCAGTAGCCTAGCGGCATTGGCGCGGGGGGTAACTCCCGGGTCAAAAGCTGCCGTGACATCATCCCATCCTCATCATGAGGCGGGGCTCACTGTGAAGTGTGCCCTGAGCCTGATAGCGTTAATTGGGCATAGGGACAGGCTGATTGGCAAGTCTAATGTAAGTGAACTGAGTAAAAGTGTCGTTAATACGAAAGAGCCCAAAACGCTGGTAGGCTCTGACCAAAATGGTAAAGCGGTGAGTTGTCTTCTGTTAGACGGGAAGCACACGGATCACAGAACCGCCGGCATACTATCAGAGACTAAACCAATCGTGTACTTGTATCGAAACAGGATAAGCCCGATATCTTGCCTTCACTGGGCAGGCGTCTCCGTAAGGAGCACTGATGAGATAGCGGGTATGAGAGGTTGGAAAAAGCAAATGCTGTTCTGTAATGGAACGGATAGAAGACGATCTTCAACACGAAAGTGTGCCCACTTCCAACTGGTCGTGAATGACGAGAGAGTTCGTAGAACCTGCTTAGGAGGGAATGTCAAATGAACATGGTTAACCCCATGTGTGCGCCCTCCGATAAAGCGCTCAACTGGAACCAGATCAACTGGAAAAAGTGTGAGCAATTTGTGCGCAGGCTGCAAGCGCGTATCGTCAAGAGCATACGGGAAAAGCGTTGGGGCAAGGTGCAAGCCTTGCAGCGACTCTTGACCCATTCGTTTTCCGGTCGAGCCTTGGCCGTGAAACGAGTTACGGAAAATAAAGGCAAACGCACGGCGGGAGTCGACCGGGTTCTCTGGAAGACTCTGGCCAGCAAAGCAGTGGCGATTGAGTCGCTGGGCGGTCGGGGCTATCGGCCCCAGCCGTTACGGCGCATTTACATCCCCAAATCCAACGGTAAGCTTCGCCCGCTGGGCATCCCCACCATGAAGGATCGAGCGATGCAGGCACTTCACCTGCTCGGCCTGATCCCGATTGCGGAGACCCTGGCGGATCGAAACTCCTATGGATTTCGCCCCGAACGGTCCACCCACGATGCCTTGGAGCAATGCCACGGCATCTTGTCCAAGGAGTACTCGCCCCAGTGGATTTTGGAGGGTGATATTAAAGGATGTTTTGATCATATCAGTCACGATTGGATGCTGCGGAACATTCCCATGAACCGGGGCATCCTGAGTAAGTGGTTAAAGGCCGGTTTTGTCGAAAATCGAACCCTGTTCCCCACAGTCGCGGGAACTCCTCAGGGCGGGATCATTTCCCCAACCCTGGCCAACATGACCTTGGATGGGTTGGAAAGCCTTCTGAAAGAACGATTTCCCATCGTAATTAAGAAGAGCCTCCGCCATAACCCCAAAGTCCACTTGGTACGGTACGCCGATGACTTCATTATCACCGCAGCGGATAAAACCTTGCTTGAAAATGAAGTGCGTCCCTTGGTCGAGCAGTTTTTGTGCGACCGAGGGCTGGTCCTTTCACCCGAAAAGACCAAAATCACGCATATCGACAAAGGGTTTGATTTCCTCGGCCAAAACGTACGCAAGTACAACGGTACCCTGCTGATCCAACCCTCCAAGAAAAACACCCTCGCGTGCTTGGATAAAGTTCGGCAGGCCATCGACCGTTCGGGTGCCCTCGACCAAGTGGCCGTGATCAAACAACTCAATCCCATCCTGCGCGGCTGGTCCAATTACCATCGGCATGCGGTGTCCAAACGCCGCTTTTGCTGGATGGAAATCGCCGTGCAAAACTGTCTCTGGTTCTGGGCTAAACGCCGCCACCAGCACAAGCCATTTCCCTGGATCGTCCATAAGTACTGGCGATACTTTAATGGCAAGAAGGTGTTTGCTGCGGATACCGGAAAACGGACCGATAAGGGGCAAAGCATCTGGGCCAAGCTACTCTGCTTGAGTCAGGTACGCATCGTCCGTTTCCGCCGACTTCGAATCGATGCCAATCCTTTCGACCCGGCCTGGTATTCGTATTTTGAAGAGCGCCCCCTCTTTAAGAAGTTTGGCATTCGAATGAACCCGAAACAGCCTCCCGTAACATGACTCGGTTCTGCCTTCTACAGCAGGACTTCTCACGGCTCGAGCCGGATGAAGGGAAACTTTCAAGTCCGGTTCCAAGGGGAGGAGTTGGTAGTAATATCAACTCCTTACCCGGTTGGAATATAATACGAATGGATAGTAAGAGGGTCCTGCGGAGAAGCTGCGGAGGTTTTCAGGGCTTTTCTTTGATGCGGTCACTTCCCGTGACCAAGAGTGGAGGATTGCCACCAACCCTGCCTAGTTCTCTCCTCGGCTCTGGTCTACCAGAGCAGTGAGCAGTGAAAGATACCTGTCCGAGGCTTGGGGAGGCAGATCGGTGGGCGGCGCTCGTAACCCTACCACCACGAGATTCGCGAAGCGTATCGAGCTGACTAGATCAGCTGCTTTCGCATTGTTGACGCATCGTTTCATCTTTCGGGAAAGGCAATTACGCTTTGACGCCGCTTTGTTGAGGCATGGTTCAGCGGTGCTGCTTTCCCAGTCAGAAAAGCGGCGTCGGCTTCAACTTTGCGGCTACCATGCTCGAATGGTTCCCCGTTTCTAGTGAGGCTTCGTTCAAGTTTCGTTTGAGCGCAGAGCTTGAGCCGAAGGCTTAAGCAAATGTCTGATTGTCGGCAGGGTCGAGACCGAAAACCAAACCGACAGTTTGGGTTTGAGGGCTTCCGAGCAGGTCGACAATTGGTGCTGATCTCGGACAGCTCAAACCAAACGGAAAAGGGTTGACTCCAGAAAAGGTGTGGCGCAAGTAGGGTATCAATTGAAATAGGGTGACTGTTATTTTTTTATAGCCGTCCTCTTGTGATTGCTAATGTTCACTTTGGAAGTGGCATTGTTAGATAGGTTGCTGGCGGGTCGTTAACGGCTTGTCGGGTAGCACTGCTTTAGTCCGCAGAAGGGTCCCACGATGGCTCCAGTTCATTCATAAGTGCCCTCAATTCGCCGTTCCCGGTTCGGTTGGTGTCATCGGTCCCAGAATGATCTTGTCTCTCGGACCAGTTACCGTTCTCCTAGAGGAATGTCGACGATGCTTGAATCCGTGGCTCTGGAGTGTCGGTCGGTGGATGAGTCGTCGCTGGCGAAGGCCTTGGAGTTGAGCCTGAACGAGCCGCGATTTACGATTTCATCGCTGTTGGAGGCTCATGTTGTCGATGAAAATCGGTTTCTTCAGGTTTTGGCGCAGCGCCTCGGTATGTCTGTGTGGGAGTCCGTCCTTCCAGCGATGCCGGATGACTTGCGAAAATTAGTGCCGCCACGGTTGGCGTTGCCGAATCGATTTTTTCCGGTGCGAATTTCGGATGGCAGTTTGGCTTTGTTGACAACGGATCCGTTTGATCTGATCGCGCGTCAAGCGGTCGCTTCTGAAATCCAGGAATCGGTTACCTGGTGCCTCGCGCCTCGTAAGGCGATTTTAACGGCGCTACGGATTGGGTATGGAGTCGGTGCGGAAACTTTCGATGCAATTTTGGATGGGCGTACCATTGAAGATGAGGTCGACCTTCGCCAGGAAGTCAACGTTCTCGATGACCAAGATCCCGAAGCGTCTGTAGTGAGCTTCGTGAATCAGATCATGCGTGAGGCGCTGCGTGAGCGTGCGACGGATATCCATGTCGAGCCCTTGGAAAACGATCTTCAAATTCGGTATCGAATTGATGGCATCCTCAACCAAGTTCCGGTCCCTCAGAAGATCAAGCTACTCCAAGCCAGCGTTATTTCGCGGCTTAAAATTATGGCGCATCTTGATATTGCCGAGAAGCGCTTGCCTCAGGATGGTCGCATCAACCTGGAGCTGGAAGGGCAGCCAATCGATGTTCGTGTCGCCACGATTCCCACGGTAAGCGGCGAGAGCGTCAGTCTCCGGTTGCTTGCCCGGAATCGATTCGATTTTGACCTTTTAGGGCTCACAGGTCAGACGAAGAAATCGGTCCAGGATCTGATCGCGTTGCCGAATGGAATCATTTTGCTTACTGGGCCAACGGGTTGCGGAAAGAGCACCTCGCTGTATACCTTCCTCTCAGCTCTCAATACTGCGGAGCGCAGGATTGTTACGGTCGAAGATCCCGTCGAGCACAAGCTTTCCGGTGTGATGCAAATTGCGGTCAAACCCGAGATCAATCTCAATTTTGCGACTGCTCTCCGAAGTATTCTTCGAGGCGATCCGAACGTCATTATGGTAGGCGAAATGCGCGACGCCGAAACGGTGGAAATCGCTATTCGGGCCGCGCTTACCGGGCACTTGGTTTTTAGTACACTGCACACGAATGACGCGATTGGTGGAATCATTCGGCTCATCGATATGGGGATTCAACCTTACCTGGTATCCAGCTCGGTCCGAGCCTTTATCGCCCAGAGGTTGGTCCGCGTTCTATGCCCGCAATGCCGTCAAACTAGCCATCATTCGGAGCCATTTCTCCTACAAATTGGTTTCCCGATGGAGATGCAGGATCGGATTTTTGGTCCATCGGGTTGCGAGCGGTGTCGCCATACGGGATATCAAGGTCGCGCCGCTCTTTTTGAGATTTGCCTGGTGACACCGACACTTGCCGAGATGATTTCTCAGCGCAAATCCAGTGAAGCGCTGCTCGCGCGAGCTCTTCAAGATGGCATGATTCCTTTGCGACAGGATGGCTGGAGGCGTGTCATTGATGGGACTACTTCCGTGGAAGAAGTGGTCCGAGTGACTGCTTCTGATATGAGCGTCATCGACGAATAGAAATGGCCACATTTATCTATCAAGGACTCGATGCCAAGGGACAAAGCCGCAAAGGTGAAGTTCAGGCCCAGTCGCGGGCCGAAGCGTTGCGGAAGCTCTCCCATGACCGGATTCAGCCGATCAAGCTGACTTCGCGCGAAGAGTCTTCCAGAGTAATCATTGGACCATCAAAATCTCCCGTAAAAACGAGTGGTTTCATTTATCTTTCCAAGAAGGACATCGTTTTGTTTACCGATGAGCTTTCCGATTTTCTGAACTCGGGCATGCAACTCGAATCTGCTCTGCGACTCATGGAGAATCGGGAGGAAAAGTCCACAATCAAGGGACTGGCCAAACGATTGCGCGAGAAAGTTCGCGATGGCACGAGTTTCGCGGATGCACTGCGTCAGACCTCTCCAAGTTTTGGTGAGCTCTACTACAATATAGTCGCGGCTGGAGAGGCCAGCGGTGCTCTGGGCCCGCTCTTAACACGCCAGGCTGCTCACCTTGCGGAAATCCAGGAATTGCGTTCCCAGGTTCAGATGGCGCTTATTTACCCTGCTTTTTTGGTCTTAGCGGGGATTGCCGCGATGGTGGTTTTCATGACTTTTCTCGTGCCGCAAATGCTAAAGCTCTTCGCCCACAGCGGAGCTCAAATGCCTCTGCCCACGTACGTGCTGTTCATGACGGGCCGTTTTTTTCAACAATTCGGGCTGGTTACTTTGATCGGTGGAACCGTGTTATTGCTTTCCTTTTTCGCGTTTGTCCAGCAACCCAAAGGCCGCATATGGTGGGATCGGTTCAAACTTCGGCTCCCGTTGCTGGGGCCACTCTGGTACGCCTCGTTTCATGGCGAGTTTTGTCAGCTGCTGGCTAACCTACTGAATAACGGCCTGCCGCTCGTTTCCTCACTCAAACTCATCAGCCGAGCGACCGGTAACACTTTTTTTAATGGCTCTGTTGCACGTGTTGCGGACTTGGTCAGTGAAGGCGTTTCGCTCACACAAGCCATGAAAACGGTCGATCAATTTCCCGCGAATCTGCGCGATCTGGTAAAAGTCGGTGAGCAGACGGGCGAACTCGGAGTGTGTCTTGAGAAAATAGGGAAGCGTTATGAGAAGCTGATCAAACGCAAAATGGATCAAGTCATGTCAGTGGTTCAACCCGTGATTATTCTTGTCATCGGCAGCGCGGTTGGACTAGTAGCTTGGTCGATGCTTGCAGGAATTTTTCAAGCCATGCACGCCATCCGAGGTCACGCATGAAGACCGCTCTCACCCTATTTTTCACCCTGTTTATTTTCGCGCAAGGAGCCTGGGCAGATTTGCCGCAGCCCGACTCCTTTACGATTGGTCTGCCTCTGCCATCGAACTTAGCCACCCCGATCTGGATGGATGCTCCGCGTGCTTCCGCTAATGAGGAGAACGTTCCGACGTTAACCATTCCTATCCAGGCGCAAAATTCGTGTAGTTACCTTCTGCTTACGCTTCTATTTAACGATAAATCGAAGTCGCCGATTTGTGTTACATGGATTGATAATACGGGTGCGCGGTTCACCTTGTCCGAAGATCTTTCCGAGGGTATTGATATGCCGAACCAGAGGAGTCTGCTCATTCCTGCCACAACAATCGGACTTGGCGGATCGATTGAAATCGAGGGAGACGAAAACGTGACGTCAGTCCAACTCGAATGGCTTTCGAAAGGCGACGCCATCGCGGGTTCGAAAGTCGTGGATACGATCGTTGCGCCCAACTATCGACCTACCACCACGGCAGATCAAATGGCCGCAGCAACACCGAAGTCACCTCAGATTCAATGGGACAAAGCGGTCGTTGAATCGGTAATCGTATCGACTCCCGAGCACATTGAACAACCGACAGCCTTTCACCTGACATTGGATTCGATTCCAACCTCGAGTCGGCTGCGATTGCAAATCAATGGCCTTGATCTGAGCCATCACCTGCTGATTTGGCTCAATGGGCAGGTTGCTGCCATCTTGAGCCCTGAGACGCCTGACTTGAATGATCCAGGCTACTCGCCCAACTCGCCGAGCACGTATATCGGTTGGCGTTCCGGCTCGGCTTTGCTCGATTCGTCACTATTTAAAGTAGGCGATAACGCGCTTCAGATCACGGTCGAAACTGCGGCGGACACGACGCCTGCGACAGTTCCGCTCGCGATTAAAAACATGGCGATTCAGTTTCGGTTTCCTCCGAACGATAATTCTCTCAAAACAACACCCGCTTCATCTTTAAATCAAACAAACGATTTAGTTCCTGCGGCTCAATTTCCCGGTCAAAATTAAGCCAAAAGGATTGTCCGATTTTTGAGACTCGCTAGTGTTCTAGTATGAATCGAACCTACCGTAATCGACTCGCTAGAAGAAAACGTGCGGCCTTTACTCTTTTTGAGATGATGATTGTATTGACGATCATCGCTCTACTTTCCGGGTTCGCAATTTATGCGCTGGCTGACGTAATGGAAATGGGTAAATCGACAAAGGTGGGAGCAGACATAGACACCTTCCGTACAGCACTTATGTCATACAGGATCAAAAACGGTTCACTGCCGACAACTGAGCAGGGACTACAAGCCCTGGCCACACGTCCAACCAAAGACCCAGTTCCTACAAATTGGCAGCATGCAATGGACTTGGTACCGCTAGATCCGTGGGATCACCCTTATCAATACCGCATTCCTGGCAAACATAATCCAACCGGTTTCGATGTCTTTTCGTGTGGTCCAGATGGCCAGCCCGATACAGCGGATGATATAGGCAATTGGAAGGACGATTCTTCGCAGAATTCGAACTCAAGCAGCCACTGATGAAATACCCTTACGAGCGCTCGTCCCGAAGTGGTTTTACCCTCCTCGAGATGTGCATCGTACTTTGTCTGATTGCGTTGTTTTTGACAGCGGCTACATTCCAGATTTCGACCGCTCTTGAGGAGCAGCATATTCGTGAGGATGCCAGCCGCCTCTCCTTTCTGATTCGTGCGGGAATGCTTCGCGCTCAAGATGAAAACACAGAGTACTTGCTCACGATCAACGAACACTCAGCAAGCTTAGCGAAAGTAAAGTCCTCCGACGAATCTGGGGAAACTGCGTCCACCGACACCGCGATGTTCCATCCCGATAACCAGCTGTGGGTACCCCAGGACAAGCACCAGCCTTGGGTTCATTTAGAGCATCTCGAACTTCTCTTCCAATCAGGTGAGCTATCTCCTATTGATGGAAAGGTCCGTTGGACTCACGGCTCCTCGTATCTTGAGCAAAAATTCGACCCACTAACCGCTGAAGTGGAGGGCGAGACGAGCTCCTTCCAATGAACCTCAACAAGCCCAACGCCGCATTCACCCTCTTTGAGGTGCTCGTCGCCTTGGGCCTCTTCGCTCTCGTCGCTTTTTCGTTAGTGGAGCTTCTGCAAAATGCCATCGCGACCGAGGAAGAAATCCGATTATCAGAGAGCGTGACGCAAGGGCTCTCGAATCAACTCGCAATGGTTACCAGTAAAAAGATTGAACCCACGGAGCAGGACCTTGCTAATCCCGTATCGAATTCCCCAATCACGTACCACCTTTCAATCACGCAGATTCAACTCTATTCCCAGGACAAGACGATTTTGAACGGAATGTACAAAATCACTCTTACTGCCACGTGGCCGGAAGATCAGACCACTGAAAAACGGGAGATTTCGCAGCTCCTCTACCAGCCATGAAATTGCGCCATTCTGCCGGGTTTACCCTTTTCGAATTGGTGGTGGCTATGGCCGTTCTTTCGTTCCTGGTCGCAATGGTATTTGAGCTCCTGACCACATTCGTCTCGGCTACTCAAGCCTTACAATTGGATCAAAGTCGATTGGATCAGGCACTCGCACTTCAACGCTTTCTGAGCTCTCGAGTCGAGACCATTACCGCCGATTCACACCTCCTTTCCGTAACCCTGGACTCGAATACGAGCAGCGTGGTTATCGCCAACCAACAACACTACCTCGCGCTGGAAATCGATCAATCGACTCACGGGCTGAGCATGAGCTACAGAACTGCCTCCTTCTCCAACCCCAGTACACCCGCCACGGAAATTCTGAACGGCTACCGTAAAGACCGGCCCGACGTCGAAGCTGTTGTTCTGCTCCATAACCTGAAGGATGCTCAGTGGCGGTTCTTCGACAGGCCTTCCGGTAAGTGGTTCGATTCATGGACCTTCCTGGATCGAAATCCCTCCATTGCTGAGCTGAGTTTCACGATGGACGGTGATCAATCGCCAACAGTATTCGATTTTCCTGTTGTCCAACTCGCTCCAAATCCAGATCTGTTCGTTGTTCCGCTCAACTCGGTTGCTCCACTCACAACCCCAAATGCGCATTAGATCTCTTGAACATTGCCCGTCTAGTCGAGAGCGAGGCTCAGCACTCGTCCTGGTTCTGTTTTGCTTGATCCTGATGGCCACGGCGTTTTTGGGAATTATCGATCTCCTTACACTTCGCGCCGATTTTGCCTCGCATCGGGAACTCGATCTCGACGCCGAGTCATTGGCAAGATCGGGGTTCGCGATTGCTTCAAATCCGCTCATTAAACCCGATGATCCACTCCTGAATCAAACCGTGGCAGCGAATAGAGCTTTTCATGCGATTATGGTGAGCGAAGGCGCTCGGCTGAACTTAAACTTCCTCTTGGCGATTAAAGATAGAACGACCCTGACCAACCTATTTACCGCTTGGGGATTGAATGCAGATGAATGCAATCGCGTAATCGATTGTCTCAACGATTGGATAAGCCCAGATGTCGATATCCACAGTCTAAACGGAGCATCCGATAGCGACTATCAACAGGCAGGATTGTCCCAACGGCCGAGTCATCGTCTGTTTCAATCGCTAAAAGAGGTGGAACTCGTCATGGGTTTCAATCTCGTGATGAAGCACCATCCAAATTGGCAAGAGAGCTTTACCATTTATAGCTCTGGCCCACTCGACCTGTCTCAAGCAACTGCAGAGCTCATTGCAGCAACGACTGGTGCCGATATTTCCCAAACGCGCCAACTCGTTAATCTTCGTAACGGACCGGACAAAATTCCTGGCACATCGGACGACGTTCCTATCCAAGGACTGGCCGATCTTCAGTCGGCTCTCAGCTTAAATAGCGAACAGTTAAATCAAATTCAGCGACTCGTTTCGTTTTCCGATCCCATTCGCAGGATTGAAAGTGAAGGCATTTCTGGAGATCGTCATATTCACATCACGGCGGTCTTCCGTCCGGGAACCAACGAACTCAGAGCATGGTCCGTCCATTGACCTCATCAAAACCCAGAGCGCGTCCTTTGAGAAAAGGAGATCGTCTCGTCGTTACACCAGGGGAGTTCACCGGCTGGGATCTTTGGCTGTGCGGTGATGGCCAGACGGAACATCGACAGTTCATTCCTACCGACGCCGAGTTATTCCAGCAACCGAAGTTGACTTTTGCTCTCCCTGCCAAGTTCGTGCACTGCGCCCCGAGCTGGATCCTCAGTAGCGACCCTTCCGTCATCGCTTCGGCTGTGGAGCTTCAGCCGGAAGGACTCGGCATTTCGGTTAGAATGTCGCCAGTTATTTCATGGTCCATCGTCCATCAAGAACCGGCGCGAAGTCTAGTTTCCGTCGCCATTCTTTCTTCGGAATTACCTTCGACGTGGCTTGCCTCCACGAATGAATCTTACGATCTAGCAGCTCGCTACCTACCGCTGCCTGAAAATTCCCTGATCCTCTGGAAAGAACATGGAAAACTGTGCGTGGCGGTAACATGGCTTCGATCACTACTCTACTTCCAAAATCTCGGGGCTGAATCGCTCACTCCGCAGACCATCCAAGATCTCATCTGTATTCGGAGCAGTCTTGAAATGCGGCGGACAATCGATTCTCTGAAGTCGATTGTCCTTTGGTGTGAAATCCCAGAGGCGGAGAAGAAATCGCTTCAAACGCGCCTGCAATTGCCTGTTCAGACCGCTAAGAAACCGACACCGATACTGCCTTCCGAGCCGTGGCGGCTAACGCCAAATTCAGTTACTCTGGCGAAGCATCGATCTCGGCACTCGACACTTCGAAATCGACTACTCATCTTGGCTGCTTTCCTCTACATCGCGATAGCCGCCGGGCTCCTTGCAAGACTTCTCTACACGCAAAGTCAGGTAACCCAGCTTCAGACATGGATGGACGTTCACCAAGCTGACATTGATTCTGTCCTGAAGGCAAAAGAGACTTGGACGGCTCTCAATCTCGTGGTGGATCAGGACCACTACCCGATGGAAGATCTGCTCCACTGTCAAAAGGCGATTCCGAACACCGATTTTCACCTCACGCTCTTTCAGCAGACGGACGGCAATTTGATCATTAAAGGGGAAGGCAAAGGCTCGGTAACTGCTTCCCTCTTGGCTCCGAAACTCGAGCAAGATCCACTCTTTGCGAATTACAAATGGGAAGTTTTTCCTGTAAACCCTCTCCCGAACGACTCCGCTAGCGTCGAAATCCATTCCACTTCACCCACTTCACCCGATGCGCTCACTAACCCCTAACGAGAAATTTCTTCTGGGGGTCCTCGCACTTGTGGTCATGGCCATCATTTCATTTCTCGGCCTAACCTGGATCACAAAAGCTCAGGCCGATCTCAGTCGGCACCTCAGCAGCTTGAAAGCGGATCAGGCCGAAGCGCAAGTCGTCTTGCTTGAGAGTGATCTTTGGAAAAAAAGAATGGCGTGGGTTCGAGACCATGCGGAGCCTATCGGAGATCCAGGGGTGGCCGGTGCCAAACTGCTGGAAGCGCTCGAAAACGCAGCGCAGCAGAACAGTCTCGAAATCCGTCAGCAATCCGTAGGAGATCTCAAGCAATCGCCCGCCGGGCCTTACCTGGAAGCGAGATTGGAGACCAAAGGCAGCCTCGAATCCGTAGTACGCTGGATAACCGCTTTCCAATCGGCCACAAACCTCTACGCTATCACGACGTGCTCAATAAAGGTCGATGCCGATAACAAATCGATCCTATGCACTTTGGAAGTCCGGAAATACTACAAGGAGACGAATTCGTGAAACGACTTTTCCCACTACTCGTTGCCGTGCCGTGCATGGGATTTGCCGATGACGAAGTTCCTACACGCGAATTCACTCCGGAGCGCTACCAACAAATCTGGCTTTCCTCGCCGTTCGCTGTCGCCTCCGAGCCTACACCTGCCACACCGGAAACTCCCTCACTATATAAGCTGGTTGGGGTCAGTCGCTTTAGTGGAATTGCGTATGCCAGCATTCTTAACACACAAAACAATACCTCACTCTTTTTAGAGCAGAACAAAGTGTCGGGCGGCTTGACTCTCCTCTCGATAAGCGTTGGAAAGCCGGGAGAATCTTGTTCTGCAAAAGTTAGTCAAAACGGCCAGATCTTGGATCTTCAGACCGAGAATAAGCCGCCAAACAGCCCGCCTGAACCCACCGCCGTTTCATCAGGTGGTCCCATAGGTTCACAACTCAGCACGAGCGAACCTCACAACCAACATCCCCATCCGCCGACTATTGTCATTCAGAAATCCCCTGTGGCCGTCCCCAGTAAACCGTAACCTCCTATGATCATTCGTACTACGTTTCTGTTCTGCTTCCTGCTGGTAGACCTTGCATTTGCGCAAAATATTCCGCCAGCAATTCCCCCTGCACCTCCTTCTCTCCGCAGTCCCGTTCAGCCCAGTGCCGGAGCAGGAGATAGCTCGGATTCTTCCGTACTGCAAAATGCGCCCATCGCAACAATATTGGACGAGTACGAAGCTCTCTCGGGAAAGCATCTTGTCCGCGACGCGTCATTGAATGGGCTACCTGCTCTAACCATAAACGGCAATGGCATGAGCAAAGACGAATTCCTCAAGTTCATTCAGTACAATCTCCAGCTTAACGGCATTACCTTGGTCCCGATCGATGCAAAAACGATAAAAGTGTTAGGAACTGGAAGTACGAGATTAGCCAAGAACGAAGGAATCCCCATTTACACCAGTGAGAATGAGATTCCTATTGACGATTCGGTTATCTCTTTCTGTGTTCAACTCACCAACATAACGCCTCAAGATGCCAAAACCGTTTTTGACGGCTACGCAGCACCTCATGCGTACGGCTCCTACGTTCCGGTCGCTAATTCGCGCGAGATGATCATCACGGAAAACGCCAATACGGTGAAGAAGCTTCTCCAAATCATTCGACTAATCGACGTTCCGCCCGCTCCAGTTGCCACGGAATTTATTCCACTCACCCGCGCAAACGCTGTCGATGTAGCCGACAGTCTCAACAAGCTCATCGAAGACCGGCAAGCGGCAGGCAGCACTCCAACCGCGAGTGCACCTCCACCGGGTACACCCTCAGGTACTGCGCCGACTACTGGAAATTCAGCACCGGCCGGACCCAACGAACGGAGCTTGATCGTCGGCACGGCTCGAATTTCGGCAGATGAACGCTCTAACCAAGTACTCATCATCACACGCCCGGAAAACATGGCGTTCCTCCGTCGACTTGTTTCCGAACTCGACTGCCCTTCCACCGCCAGCCAACCGCATCGGCGACCGTTGAATTTCGTGAATGCCAGTAACATTCTACCTGCTATTCAAGACGAGCTCTCTTCCGCTACAAAGGAAGGTTCGAGCCATCCAACCACTCAAGTTCCGAGCACGCCATCTCGACCTGTCCAAACGTCCAATACTGGCTCCGGTTCATCTGACTCGGGCAACGGAGTAGCGGCCTCACCGCTTACCCCGCCGGATCAAAACGACACACCAACCGTGATCAGCGTGGGTCAAACAAAAATCCTCGCAGATGATCGATCCAATTCTATTATCGTCTTCGGTACGCCTGACAACGTTGACCGTGTGTTTGCCGTGATTGATCAACTCGATCGCCGACCGCTCCAGGTCTATCTGTCCGTGGTGATCGGACAGCTCAGCATCTCGGGCAACTCAGAATTCGGCCTCGATCTACTCCAGAAATATTTAAAGTCCGACAGCGCCGGAGTTGCCTCCAGTAGCATTCTTTCTCCGAATACCACTTCCTCTGGCTCGGTTCCTGAACCTACCAGCATCACATCTTCCAGTCTGTTTCCTATACTCTCGCCGGGCACCCTCGGAGGGCTAACCGTCTTCGGTGCAATCGGCAGCGAATTAAACGCCTATGTCCATGCGCTTCAATCGACCGGCCAGTTCCGAATCATTGCCCGTCCGAGCGTCTATACGACCAACAACAAACTCGCTTCCATCTCTTCCGGACAGCAGGTACCCGTCCCAGTCAATTCCTTGTCAGGTTTTGCCGGTGGCTCCAGCAATTTAGCCTCCTCCACGAACATCGGGTACAAGAACGTTCTTCTCAGTCTACAGGTGATTCCTCGTGTCAGTTTCAATCACCAAGTCAACTTACAGATTCAACAAGAAAACGATACTTTGGGATCAAGTGTTGCCATTGCCGGTAATTCCGTCCCCACGGTGAATACCCAGCTTATTAACACCGAAGTCACCGTCAATAGCGGAAACACCGTCGTCATCGGTGGACTCATCTCCGACAGTCAAACGACCACCAGCTCCGGCGTACCGCTTCTCCAAGATATTCCCCTCCTCGGACACCTCTTCCGAGACGATGCTAAAGTCAAAAAACGGGATGAACTCGTCATCCTCATACGCCCCGTCGTTATTGATACCGACGTCCAATCCGACGTCAATTCCGCCTACGAAATCCAGCGACTCAAGATCGGCCCACCCTCATCCCAAAGTCTCGATGGCATCCCCATTGCGCCAATCGCCGCTCCCACAACTACAAAGCCACTACCGACCCAACCGTAAGATCAACGTTGTCCGTTAGACCTTTTCACTTGTTTTCCCTCGACTGAGACACCTAAGCTCCCCTTCCTCTTACGTATGAAAACGGCATTGCTCCTCTTGGGCGGAATTGGAATCGGAATTGTGGTTGGATGGTATGTGGCCCATCCCTCTGCTTCGGCGGCAATTCAGCCCTCGGTTACAGCTTCACCTTCACCAAAGCCTGTGACGAAGGTGATGGCATCGGCCCCGACTCCCAGTGTATTCATCCCGGATGGATCCAATGTCATAGATTGGAAAAAAATCCATGTAGCGAGGGATCACGCACTTCAGGTTAACCCCGACCTGAAGAAGGAATATGATGGCCTCATTGAAGAGATGGCACAGCAACAACAGCAACTGGACGCAGCTATGCTTAAAATTGATCCAACAGTCGCTCCTATTTTGAAGAAAATTAACTCTGAACGGATTGCTGCCACGACCTCTAAATAATATGAAAAGAGTAATTACGAGTGTAGGTCTCTTACTGTGTGTTCTGGGCGGCGCATTTGGGGATGGGCCTGGCTTTACGAACGCTATGGTAACAGGCGACGAGTGGCAGAAACTTAACGTTGCGAAACAGGCGGCTCTCAAAGCCAACCCTGCGCTGGCCGCTAAGGCCCAGGAGCTGGCAGCAAAAATGGACTCTTTTCAAGAAAAACTGAGAGCTGCACTAATCAAGGAAGATCCCAAAAACGCTGCCACCATGGAACTGATTAAACGGCTTGGATTGAGGATACAATAAGGGTGCCGAAAAAAAGTTTATGTCAACGGCGGAATTACGGGCAAGTGGGGCAGTTCTTGATTCGGTGTGCCCAATCAGCATTTTGGATTGAACTGACCGCCTGAGCTTTTTGAAGTGCAACTATTCGCGTTTGTTCAATGTATTTCGCCACAGAATCGGAAACAAAGAAGGTCGGCGCGTTTGACTCAGCGGTGATCAAGGTTGAATGGCCAAATACGGCGACGTTAACCGAGGAGTCGAAGGTAGCAAGCAGGCTGATCAGTTGGTCGTCGCTCGAGTAGCCAAGTGCTTTGCAGAGTGAAGGCATGGTCGTCGGCATTTCTGTAACTGGAACCAGAAGTACCCAGGTGCTGGTTTGAGCGCTGCTTACTAAGTCCGAGCATGAGATGTGATCAATCGGAGGCCGATTCGATAAAACTCCGGCTAAAGGACAGTGCTGTTGCTGCCACAGGCGAATTCCCCCGCGAAGAATTCGAATGGAAACGAACCCGGCTTTTAGGCAATTTTTAATCGCTGGCATAAGATCTTGGTCAGCCGTTCCACTTCCCACCAGCACCAAGTTTTTTTTCGATAAGTACGATCGTGCGACTAAGCCTGTCGCTAAAGGGGCGCTTTGCGCGTGAGCCTCGTGGACCAAGTCGAACACATTGGAAGGCCGAACATCCAAAAAGAGAACATCTTTGGCATTTATAGCATCTTTAGGCTCAATGAAGACTGATGGATCGATTTTGGCAGGGTTCGATAACGCTGGTCCAACAATGGTTCCTTTCGTCGCGAAAAGGACGCTCGGTAAGCCCTGGATCTGAACGGTAATAGAAACATCCTTGCTTCCAATCTTATCCAAAATAGTACGACATTCGATTACCGAGGAACCCTTTGCAGGAACTTGCTGCGGAAAACTTGTAATGGTCGTGCAACCACAGGACGAAGTTACAGACGTAATGGTTTCGGGTTTGTCTGTAGTGTTTGTGATCGTAAAACCGTATTGCAACGTATCACCTTGAATTCCGGCGGCAAAGTTGAAGGTCTGGCCGACGACTTGGGTAATGTTTGGTGGTTGAGGTGACGCAGTGATGTTAGCCGCGACCAGACAAAAAACTAGCGTTGTACGTTTCATTTCGACGAGCCTGACAAAAGCGACGCAGCAGGTCCATCTGAAGTTGCGTTAGCACGCATGTAGTTTACCTGAGTTTACTTTATGACTCTTGTCTTAAGAAAGTCTCCAGGTTGTAACAATCGAGAGTTTGAGTCACATTTGTAAGCTATTAGCATCCAATAACTTATCTATTCTTGCTGCAATGTAAATCTTCTGCTCTATTTTTTATTTTGAGGTGCTTCGAAAAGTCGCCTAACACCAGACGGCCTTCTCTTTGCGAATCCACGATGAACTGCTTGAAAAAGACTCTTTTAAAAGCTCCTTTAATTGCGATAACACTTGGTGCGTTTGCCTCGCTTGACTCCCATTCTGTACAGCAGACATAATTCCGCCTTCGGCGTGGTCCAACTTTCCCGATTTTCCCGTTGTCGAGGACTTTTTCAAGAGCCAAGGGCATCTGCTACGCAATATAGGCTACAAGCCAAAGTCCGTTCTTAGCCGCAAACTCATAAATTGCAATAGTCTCCAAAATCAACTCCTTAAAATCTGTATAGCTTTCGCCGTAAACCACCGACCAGTTCTCCTCCTCGAAGGAATTCGGAGGAAACTTAAAAACAACTGGATATAATTGTTCCAACAGATCAAAGTCAATCTGCTTAGATTCGTGATGAGTTTTTAAGCAGTATTCATTCGACACAACCGTCACTTTGTGTCTACCGAACCAAAAAGAATTCACGATAGACCCGTCAAAGTTCTCGAACGAACGTCCCCCATGAAAAGGAATTAGCAGGGCGATTAGATGATCCCACATAGGAGTTAAGGCCTTGTTTTTGTTTTTACTCCTCATATATACCGTGCGCTCTACGGCATCTGAATACATGTGGGGGGCTCAGAGTAATATCGTAAGTATTATTTTGAAGCAAGGCGTGAATATTCCCAGAATGCACTTCGAAATACTTCAAAATCTTCGTTAGCAGCATTCTTGATAAATAGAATGTTTTCCTCTTTTACCGCTCCAATAATCAGTGGTACACCCATATTACTTAAAAGTCTCTCCGGTTTGCAATATGCCAATATGCACTTTCAGTTTTGCAAGTATTGCATTCAATTGGGATAATTCAGAGGTTTGCAGCTGCGAGAATCCAAGGAAAAACGGCTGTTGTGCAGATGTTTGGGCTGCAGTATAAGACCACTCTATATATTTCTCTATCTGTTCACTTTGGGATGGCAACTTTGGGATGGCAACTTTGGGATGGCAACTTTGGGATGGCAACTTTGGGATGGCAACTTTGGGATGGCAACTTTGGGATGGCAACTTTGGGATGGCAACTTTGGGATGGCAACTTTGGGATGGCAACTTTGGGATGGCAACTTTGGGATGGCAACTTTGGGATGGCAACTTTGGGATGGCAACTTTGGGATGGCAACTTTGGGATGGCAACTTTGGGATGGCAACTTTGGGATGGCAACTTTGGGATGGCAACTTTGGGATGGCAACTTTGGGATGGCAACTTTGGGATGGCAACTTTGGGATGGCAACTTTGGGATGGCAACTTTGGGATGGCAACTTTGGGATGGCAACTTTGGAAAGTTGATCTTCGCCGCTTCCGCAAGAGTCGTAAAAGTCAATTTGAAATTTATATATCCGAAACTAGAGACAACGTCAACCCCGGCTGCTTCTTGTCACGATTTCGTTCAAATAACCTTGGTGCCTAGCACTTGGTAGTTGTCCAGCCACTTTTTGAACAATTCCATTGAAATTGGATTTTGTAACCGCCTCCCCTTATTTTTTAATTGAACCAGCTGTAACTGACGTTGCAGACTTCGGCTGTTCTTGAAGCTTCAACGTTTCCCTCAGTGGGTCAGCGTTGTGAACAAGACAGGCTCGAAGTTGCAGCTTCCAAAGCCTTAAATTCGATCTGGAGATTCGCCTTCCACTCAATCGGCAAACTTGAACGATCACTCACACGCTGTGAAAACACGTTTCAACATCCGCTTAGATGGCTGTCAATAAACTCAGTAATCGGCGCGGAGTTTTCAATATGCTTAAGTGTAATTAATAGTTGGCATATAATGAGTCGGTATTAGAGCTTCGGGTTGCATAGCAGTCCTCCACGGACGCATAGCAGACAGTTGCCGAAATGTACTCAAATCTACACTTTTGTTCTGGACTTATCGGTCATAAGGTGTTAACCTGCAAGTAGTTAGGTAAATAATGGTCGGATGACTACCTCCCAACGGAACGATAATCTGAGGCCTCCCGTTCTGATTTTTACTGATGTCTCCACAAGGTCGACATGGAAACATGCTGAGAGTGAACAATTTGGGCTAAGCGCGCTTCATGCTCACGAATCACGCCGCTTCGCGGGGTCGGTGTCTCGACATGGGGAACTTGTTGATAGTGAATAGGTTGCGCCCATCGCCGTTATCATCTTCCCTCGATCCGAGAGAAAGGCCTACTTACCCGACTCACTAGCAGCCTTCTCATCCTCGTCTTTCACGTAGTCGAGAATGCGCTGGGCTAAATCGGCGTCGGACTTCTTTTTGAAATAGGCGTCCATCTGATCTTGCAACGGCGCTTTCGGATCGAGCACCAGTTTCACTTCATCGGACGGCTTAGCGATTTCATCTGCCATGGTGGAAGACTACCACACCAGGGCAGCGCATCGAACACTAAAATCTACGGCTTGACCTGAAGCCCTTCCGCTACCGCGATCGTTCGCTGATTGGCGTTAAACGAAAGGAATGTCTCGGCATCGATTTCCAACGCAACGGCTACATGGAGAATTTCGAACGCGCGATGGCCTCCCGATTCCGTGTAAGTCCGCGAGATGCGTTGGGCGTGGCTGGTCGCAGCGGTCAAGTTGCACCGTAAAATGATGACGCGCTCGAATTTCACGTCGTTCTCGAATGCGGTCAGCCACGTGGCGACACGCTCCGCCGGAAAGAGCTTGCGCCAAACCGCCACCCGCAAGGCGTTATGTAGGTCGAATTCGTTGAGGACCGAGAGGGAGAGCGGTTGCCCCGAGTCGCGCAAATAGGACTGCGCACGGGGTGTGTTCACGTCGTTGCTGTAAAGGGCAAAGAGGAAGCTTGAATCGCAGCAGATGGGCTTCACAGGGCTCCCGGGGCTGCGTCCAGAACGGACTGGGTTTGCTCAGTCGAAAGAACAGGGAGGCCATCGCGTTCAATCTTGAAAGCGGCGCTCTGTGTCCAATCGATCTTTTTGGATTCGGGCTTTTCGGGAACCAGTCGGGCGATGACCTTACCACGTTTGCTGATAAGGACCTCTTCTCCGGCTTCCACCCAAGCCAAGACGTTTTGATATTGGTTACGAAGTTCGCGTACGGTTGCGGTTCTCATTGTGCTACGATTTTGTAGCACAATGCCCGCGTCCGTCAAGAATGTTCCAATATCCGCTTACTTCGGCTTACTTCGCCAGAGCGGCTTCGATCTTTTCCAGCATCACTTTCTTGGAGACAGCACCGGCAAATTGGTCGACCGGCTTGCCGTTCTTAAAGAAAATAAGCGTGGGGATGTTCGTGATGAAAAACTGGGCGGCCAATTTCTCGTCGTTTTCCACGTTCACCTTGGCGATACGCACGACATCGGACTTCTCCTTAGCCACTTCCTCCAGCATAGGCGCGATCGCCCGGCAGGGTGGACACCATTCGGCCCAGAAATCGACGAGGACCATCTTTTCGCTCTTTAAAACCTCACGTTCAAAGTCCGCATCACTCACATGCAGCACTGCAGAATCATTACTCATAGTCCCCAAACGTTAACACGAAACCAGAAAATTACTAGTGCCCGAATGGCACGCTCTGAATCAAAACAAATGCTCGACTCGAATTCGGGAAGCCAGCAGCCTTACGACGACCTATGACCTCCATCCAAATGCCCGGTTTCATGTTTTCTAAAGGAGAGTTCCTCCACTTCGAGCAAGATCGCGTTCGTTTTGGAACGAAGGAGATTCTGTATGCCGAAATGATGGAATTGAGACCCACCGCTCGCTTCATGAAGACAGGTTGGGCCAATACGATTACGATTGCCTCGGCGAAAACGAAAATTAACGCTCGCTGGTCCACTTCTACAGAGGGCAAAACAGATCGATACCTTAAGTGTGTCGCCGCCATTCGATACTACATCATGCCTGGAGCGATTGCCCGGATCCTCCAAACACTCCAGTCGCCAGTGGCCACGTTTAAAATTGGGCATCTTGTTCTTTCTCATTCGGCAATCTACTACGGGCCGTTTTACTTCCGACGTAAGCTGAATTGGACGGATTACGCCGGCATTCGGATCAACAAGACGGTTCATCCTGTGGAGAATGATCCGGAAACGCTGGTAGAAACGCTCTCCATGCCCACACATTATTCTCTCCAAAAACGAGTGAACGGCGGATTTTCAATGGTCACGAATTGCCCCACGGATGCGAATTACTGCGTGATTTTGCCGGATCTTTTGCGGGCCTGTTACCGCTCATTTGTGGTCAATGACAATTCTCCGGTTCCAGCCGACAAATACCTTCCAGCGGGGTATCCTGAACTCATGAAGGGTTAGTGGCGAATCAGTACAAAAGCCTTACCCGGCGTTTCGGATAAAATCCTGCGTATTGGGCACTCGGCTTCACCGTGGCCGAGGGGACAGGTGAAATCGGGCGGAAGCACGCCTCTCAGTTGGGCGGCGCGGGCCGCTTCATGAGCAGTGCAAATGTGGTAGGTTCTCGTAGGCAGGATCGCACCGAAAAACTCGTGATTGACCAGAAATTCGTAAAAATCGTCCGTGAAAACGCCGGTTACCTCGTCTGAAATCGGTTCATCGTCGTCCGGCAGCGGAATGATTTGAGCCGGTGCTTCTTCACGATACGACTTCACCAGTGATATCCGGTCTTCCTCCTCCAAGCTGGCCCACCACGCGGAGACTTCCGGGTGATCTCTCATTTTTAGAAATTGAAGGGGTAATCGCGTGGTGTTCATGGATTTTTTTGAGAGGAGAATTAAGAAATTCTAAAAATAATTTCGATTTTTTGAACGTCGCCCTGACCCGCGTGTCTTACCCTATGTTAGGTAAGTTTCATTCATTCTTCTCCCTGCGTTAGGCGGTCACTTGGTGGTGATCGCCTAACTGCTTTTATACAGGGGAACGTGGCTTTTAAGGTAACGAAAAATCGGTCGTTTTTGAGAAAAAGTTTGTCACTTCTACAGCCCTCTCCGCGTCAGATAGAGTATGTCTGCTTTGATTCAAAATCTCGCGCGGTCTGTCGTTTTTTGTGGAGTGGCCGCCACAAGCTCCGTTTTTATCCTGTTCGTCCTGCTGCTGGTGCGATTTTTCCACCACTAAGCGCCGTCGCTTTTCGGGAGCTGAAAGCGCCGGATCATCCCGATCATTTGGACACCGGTTCCAATAATAAACGCACCTAAAAACGAGATGGCGAGCGTAGCTGGGAATTCGGGCGTGGCCTGACTGTTTGCGTAAACGACCGTGAGGCACATCACGGTGAAGAAAACTTCCATGAGAATGACCATTTCCATCATGCTTTTCTTTAGGCGCAAACGCATTTCGGCTTGGTGCTCGGCGGCCAGCCAGTAGCTCTTATTCGGCACGTTAACGTAGGAGAGGGGCAGTGCGGCGACCGGAAAGTAAATGATGCAAGGAATAAAAACGCCAAGCGCTCCCATGAGCCCTACGAAATCAGTGCGGGATGACCAGCTATCCGGCTGACCGCTCACACTAAAATGGGAAACCAGCCGATCCGGCAGACCCGTGTACATGTACAGTAACGATGCCACAAAAACCACAAACGCCACACCCGCTAGCGTGAATCGCACTGCCATATCCGGATAGTAAGATTCTCTAATTCGTTGTCAAACGCTCTCCAGAGTTTTTCGGCAGCCTGAAGAGCGAGGGTATGCTATGCTCTCCCGTAATGATCAACCTCACCCCTTTCGTTCCACGCACGTTCTTGCCAGAGCAACTCGATCTCACCGACACGGCCGCACTCGCCCCGTTTTTTCAAAAGTTGGAAGAGCGTCTCGATAACCTGAACTCAATCGCCGAAATTGAAGCTTGGCTCATCGATTCAGGTGAGCTCTCCGCTGCAATGGCCGAATCGCAAAGCAAAGCCTACATCGCGATGACCTGCCAGACCGATGATCCCGAGCGCGAAAAGGCTTATCTCCACTTTGTGGAAGTGGTCGATCCCTGGGTAAAACCGATCCATTTTCGATTGGCGCAAAAGCTGGTGGCGCATCCACTCTTCGCGCAACTGGCCGCCGACGATTATTACACCGTCTACTGTCGAGGGCTGAAAAACTACGTTAACATCTATCGCGAAGAAAACGTCCCGCGCGAGACTGAATTGGCCAAGCTCTCGCAGACCTACCAAAAGATCTCTGGTTCTATGACCGTCTCTTTCGACGGCGAAGACAAAACGCTGACACAGGTGGGCAAAGTGCTCCAGGAGACCGATCGCAGCCGCCGCCAAGCCGCATGGGAAGCGATGAACAATCGCCGCCTGGTGGAAGCCGAAAAGCTGGACCAACTCTTCGATCAAATGCTGGCGTTGCGCCATCAAATCGCGCTCGCGGCCGGTTTTACGGACTATCGCGCCTACTCGTTCGCGAGCTACGAGCGGTTCGATTACACGCCGCAAGATTGCCTCGATTTTCACGAAACGATCGAGCGCCTCATGGTTCCGCTCTGCCGACAGATGCAGGAGGAACGTCGCCAGAAACTCGGCCTGGAAACGCTTCGCCCGTGGGATTCCTCGTTCAGCCCGCGCGATGGGGAGGTCGATCCCGATCAGCTTCCGCCGTTGAAACCGTTCCAAACCTCGGTAGAACTTGTCGAAAAGGGACACGCCATTTTTAAGCGCGTGGACCCGCGATTGGGTGCCTATTTTAACGTCTTGCGCGAGCACGAGTTGGTCGATCTCGATAACCGCAAGGGTAAGGCACCGGGCGCGTATCAGAGCTCGCTCTCGGAGGCTCGTGTGCCGTTCATTTTCATGAATGCGGTTGGCTCGCATCGAGACGTGGAAACGTTGGTTCATGAAGCCGGCCACGCTTTTCACGCACTGGCTGCTCGCACGCAAAAGCTGATGGGTTATCGGCACGCGCCGATCGAGTTTTGCGAGGTCGCTTCCATGGGCATGGAGCTGCTCGCCGCGCCCCATTTGGCTGAGTTTTATTCCGTGGAGGAAGCGCGCAGGGCTCGCCGGGATCACCTGATCCACATCATCAAATTCTTCCCGTGGATGGCCATTGTCGATGCGTTCCAACATTGGGTTTACACGAATCCCACGAACACGGCGGCCGATCGCCGGAAATATTGGCTGACGTTGATGGATCGATTTGGCGGCATCGAAGATTGGTCTGGCTTTGAAGAGGTCCGCGCCACGTTCTGGCATCGGCAGCTCCACATCTTTGAAATACCGTTTTATTACGTCGAATACGGGATCGCGCAGTTGGGCGCACTCCAGCTCTGGGTGGCGTCGCGGAAGGACACGGCTCTGGCTGTGGAGAATTACCTGAAGGGGTTGCAGCTCGGCGGGTCGCGTCCACTTCCGGAGCTGTTTGAGGCAGCGGGCCTGAAGTTCGATTTCACCGCCAAGACCATCGAGCCACTAGTGAAGACGATTCGTGAGGTGCTCGCCGCCAGCGTGGACGCTGGACCCAGTATATGACGCTGGACCCAGGATGATGCGTGACGGCGTGGCGGCACTTATGAACGGGGAACTTAGAAAATCGAACTGGGAGCCGTGGAAAGGGCTGTTCGCGACGATTCGCGTGGTCGAGGGCACGCCGTTATTTGCGGAGCAGCATTTGGCGCAATTGCTCCGTGCTGCGGAGGCGATCCATATTGCGATCCCGGACGATTTCAAGCCGCTCAATACGGTGCTCCCCCGGAAATCGGGGCGCTGGCGCTGGATCATTACGCCGACCGGATTCGAGTGTCCCTTCGCTGAGGAAACGCCTGCAGCAGCTCGGCCCGACTTAGAATTGCTGGTGTCACCCGTGCGGGTGGGTTCTGCGAATTGGGATGCGCGGTTTAAAACGCTGAGCTACCTGAGCCACGCCCAAGCCCGGGAACTCGCCGATCCTGTAGAGGCGCTCTTGCTGAACGAGAAGGGCCATGTCGCTTCCGGGGCCACCTCCAATATCTTCTGGGTACTCGATAACTGCCTCTACACGCCCGCCCATGAAGAGGGGTGCCGGGAAGGGGTGGTGCGCCAATTCCTCATGGAACATGGGGTGGCCATTGCGCCGATTCACGTGGGTGGGTGGCCCTTAGTGACGCTGGACTGCGCCCAGGAAATCTTTCTCACGAATAGCATCCGGGGAATCATGCCGATCCACCGCTTTTCAGGACGAACGCTTGATAGCGGCGTCACCACTCAACTGCAGGCGATTTATGATGACGAAGTCGCGCGGCAATTGCGTGAGAAGGCCGAACGAATCGAGCGAATGGCCCAAGCTCTGATTGCGAAGGTCCAGGAACGGCAGAAATCGAAACCGCACGATCCCGCAGCCGAGGCTGATTGGATGTTCGCTCGACAGAATCGGGACGGGACGTGGGTGGACGGTGATGGCGATCCTTTGTGATCGAGCGAATTGGCTAGAACTTGCCCAACACGCGAGAGAGCAGTACTAGAAAAAACATAAATACGACGAAAGCGACGACGGCCATAATCGAGCCCCCGATGAGATTGCTGTAATCACCGGTACGTGAGCTAATATCGGGGTTCGAGGGCAGGTAAGTGATCTCGAAGTGGCTGCCGATGCGGATCGTTAGGTACTCGGAACCGCTAACTTCAAATGCTTTATCATAATCGTTTCCAGCTGCCTGAAAATGGCAGTCAATGAGATACCTTTGATCATGATCAATGCTGCGATGATACACCTCAGCAGTAACGATTTTTCCGCTCCACAAAAGTTGCCAGCCATCGTCGGCCATAGACATGCCCCAGTAAAGGAAGCCCAAAGGAATGCAACCCATCAGGACTAGCAAGCCCAAAGCTCTACCCGCGCGGACTTCTGAAAGCATAAACTCTGTTAGCAGGGCATTTCAAAAACGAGAAGCGAGTTATGTTTTTGCTTCGATTTTCTCTTCAAGCGAACTCGGTTTTTTCTGGAAAAAGGTGAAGTACAGATCGACCCCGAGAAGGAAACAGGGGAGGATCGTAGAGCCGACAAAGATGAGGCCCCTCTCAAGGTGATCATAAGACCCCGAGAGCTCGCTGTCGACCGGATCAGAAGGGAGGTAATCCACTTTAATGATATCTCCAACGTTCGTGTTATCGTAGAATTGCTGGTTGACGTATTGCCAACCGGTCACCCGATCGCCTTGTTTCGTTTCGTACTCATAATCGACTGAGAGATTGTGAGATCGGAGGTTTTCCGCCAAGCGAGTGACTTTTGCCGATACCGTCACCGCCTCAGCATCAAAGAGCAACTGGACGTAGATATAATAAAAGCCGAAAAGCCAACCCAAGACCATCCAACCTGACAGGACCGACCAGCGCAGGTAGCGTCTATGAAACAGGAAGTCGACGATATTGAGGAGCGATCCCATTTGCTAACGCGGCTTACCCCTCGAAGCTGAAGCTGGTCAGGTCGATTCTGCGGCTGTTATCGGTCATCAATACCGTAAGGTAACCGTGGCGATGGGTGCTCTTGCCCGGCACAGCGCTGCGAGCTTCGTCGTCAGCGACGACAGACTGATTCAGTTCCATATTGATGGCCTCGTACATTTAGTTCGGTGGTTATTCAAAAATCGGGCAACCTAACCAGTTAGAGAGTCTTTGTCGAGGCCGGGCTGAAGGCCCGCAACCTCCAACTTTGAGCGATGACCCCATCTTGGAGAGTTTTGAAAAACTAGACTCTACCCCTGAACTATGATTTCACTGATATTACTTCTGACAACGGTATTAGGAATTTTACTCTGGTATGCTCATGCACGTGTTTACGCTCGGCCTAGACCTAGCTTCCAATTTCCGGTTTTAATTGGTGTCTCGCTAGTCCTCGAAATGCAACTAGAAAGAAATTACTTTAGTATCGAGTGGTGTATTCTCTTTATTTATTTCAGTGTTTATATGCTCACGCCGAGCATATTAATATTATTTTCTTTTCTTAAATCAAGCAGAACTTAAGCCGTTAATAGAATTAACAGCAGATTCGCCGGTAATATAGCAGACTGCTGAAAAGTCATTGTATCGAAATTTGAAGGTCCCGGAAAATGCTCTAATCATTTCGCCACAACCAACGCATCGCTTGGGCAAACGCCACGGCCTTGACGCTGGTGTGATTTTCGTCTGGGTAGACGGTGGTGCGAATCTTGACGCCGGGTAGGTTCACGGCTTTTACCCGTTGCTCGAAGACCGGGTAGGTCGCCATGTTCAGTTCTTGTGCGCCGAAGGAGAGGTCCATGCGCAGGGGCGGCACATTTGCAGTGACCACGAACCGATCCAGCTCCGCGAGCAGCGCGCCCTGAAAATGTTGCAATGACGGGCTGCCGGCCATGATTCGGCGGAATAGCCCCGGTTTTTTAAATGCGGTGTAGGTGGCGAACACGCCGCTGAAGGAATGACCGACGAGAACCCGTTCCGTGGGTTGCGTGCGATAGGTTCCTTCCACGAACGGGATCAGCTCTTGCTCCACGAATTTCAGGTAACGATCCGCCTTACCCGAGTTTTCGATCTGCCCCACATAGACGGGTGTGAAATCCCGTGCCCGTTCTTTCATCATGACTCCGTAAGGCTCCCCATAACCCACCGCCACGATCATCATCATGGGCGTTTTGCCGCCGAAGTGCGCCCCATCCTGCAGGCCCAGCATCAGAGGGAAATTGAACTCGGCGTCCAGGAGATACATCACCGGATACCGCTCCATCGTTTGCGTATAATTCCAAGGTGTGAAAACGGAGAGTTGAAACCCCCGCTGCATCACCTGAGAGTAATAGGGAACGAGGGCGGTGTGCTGTAAACTCACGGGAGGATAAGAGGGAGGCATAACTCCTAGAAAAGCAGCGAGTTGCCGCAGCTCAATCCTTTTCCGTCAAATCAAGTTAAATTCTGTGAAGCGATTGTTCGGTCTCAGGGACGAGAAGCCTGCTAGCCCTGATGATCGCCACCTTCAGGATGGCCCTCTTGCTGATATTCTTGAGGATACGCTTCCTCCGCAGCCGGTTCCTGGCCCTCTTGGCCCTCCTGGCCATCGCCGCCACCCTGGTCTTCTTCTTGATAACCGGCTACCAGGGAACGAACGCGCAAGCAGATGTTCTGGTGCGTCTCCACAAAATTGATCTGTTCTTCCCGCTCGATGCGGCGTTGAACCATGGAGACCGGATAGATGGCGATTTCCATGCCTACGAGCTTGATGCCCCAGGTTTTCCCGTGATCGTCATAAACCATGGCCCACTCGGAGCCCAACTCGTAATTCATGGAGTCACCCAGCAAAATGCCCATCACGGTGATCAAATCGTGGGTCATACGCCATTGACCGGAGGAAAAAATGTCCTGGGCAGCGGCGAGCCGTCCGGCGGCTGTATCGAATTCCGCCCGAATGCGCTCGGGCACACGACGGCGGATCTGATTCCGCGTCTCTTCCATAATCTGTTTGTCCTCGGGACTGAGCTCTGTAAATTCGATCTGTTCCATAAAACCTGTCTTCTCTTTAGCATGTCGCCCTTGAATGGCAACTTTTTACCTCGACGTCGCTTAATTGCTCTGCACAAATCTCCCTACCATGATTATTAATCCAGAAGATCGCATCCTGTTCATCGGCGACAGCATCACAGACACGAACCGTAACCGCGAAGACGTCGCCTGCCTAGGCAAAAATGGCTATTGCGCCCTCGTTTCAGGCCGCATTCTTGCCGATTTAGGTGCGCCAGAGCTCCCGATTTTTAATCGTGGAATCAACGGCCATAAGGTGATCGATATTTTAAATCGCGTTCAAAAAGATATTCTCGATCTGGAGCCGACCGTGATCTCGATGCTCCTCGGAATCAACGACGCCGGCAATGAAGTGAACACGCATCATGCAATCGAAGCCTCCACGTTCCACGAAAACTATCGTGCGCTCTTGACCGCCATTCGCGACAAGATCAGCACGCAAATCGTGCTGCTGGAACCCTTCCTCGGTACGTCGCTTCGCCCGGAACTTCGCCCTTACCTGAACCCGAAGATCGATGCGGTGCGTGCGCTCGCAGTCGAGTTCGGCACGGAGTTGATTCCACTGGACGGAATCTTCGCTGAATCGTGCACCGTCGCTCCGGTGACCTACTGGCTCTCGGACGGCGTGCATCCCACTTTGGCTGGCCACACGCTCATCGCCGATGAATGGATGAGCCGCGCGCAGTTGGAAGTGTAGATTTCTACCACCGCCGCCGCTACCGCCCTGCATCGCGTATCGTCATCTTGTCTAAGGTGACGAGCCGACTTTTCAGGTCGCTATCTGTTCCCGGCGGGTAGCCGAGGCCTTTTAACAAGGTACTCGTGTAAAAAAAGATCGCTCAGAACAGTGTGCCGAATCCGCAGACCTCCGCGTGATTCCAGAGGGTTTGAGACGAAACGGGTGGCGTCGTTCGGATTGCGGAAATAAGCACGATGGACCACGCCACCATAACGAAACCGGCCAGAAGCATGAGGAGCACCAAGAGTGGGTAGATCGATTTCTTCAGGAACGCTTTAAAGCGCAATACCGTCACCTGGCTGCGGTCCAAGATGTGATAGGTGTTAAAAACGAGTGTGGAAGAACGGCTCAGTCGAATTCCGACGAGCGATCCCACTAGGTGCATCACCACATTGTAGAACATCTGCTGCTGGGTGTAGTAGACGATGCGCCACTTGAACTCGACGACCGTTTGCAGGGGGCTGGTGGCGTTCACCATGGGATATTTTTGGATCATCTCTGAAGCGAAGTTTTTGACGGCTTGATCCACGGGAAGGCCTTGAGACATGTGCGCTTTAAGGTTGCTCATAAACAGCGCTTATAGACCGAATTAGCTAAAGTCAAAGTCGATACTTTCGCTCAAAAGGGAGGCTTGAAAGAAGAGTCGGTTGCCTCGCGATACTTTCATTAGACCAAGAAAGAAGGTTCGAAATGATAAGTACGATGCGGGTGATGTTGGTATTGTTCGTGCACTTTTGTGCAGGGTTAGCCCTCATGATGGGATTCTCCAAAGGGAGCGAAACGTTGCCGGGAGCTGACTACCAGTTGCAGGAGCCGGTCGCGAAGCTGGCCCATGGCGTGTTGATCGAGAAGTATGCAAAACTCGAACTTGCTGGACAGTCGAGTATCGCCTATTACGCATGGATTCACGGGCGGACCTCACAGTTGGGGACGGGGCAAGTGGACGATTCTGATTGGTTCTTGGCAACGAGCGACGGTCGCTGGGTGATTCGTACACAGAAGAGCTGCGGTTGCCAGGATCTTTACCTTTACCGGAAGGCGTTCGACGAATTTACCCCGGTGGCGAAAAAATCGCTCAGTGATCAAGCCTGGGAGTATTTCGATCACCTGAAAGGTCGCGATGGGACCGAGGAGGCAACCCTTCGTTGCGCGTCCATCGCGCCGGGAGCAGACGATAACTACGCCAAGGAACTGGGCGTGAAATGGACGAAGAACCGGTACTTAGTGATCACACTGACAGCCCAGCATGGCCCCGTAACGGACACGTTCAAATGCCGGTACGACCTAAAGACCAAGCGGTTCGACGTGCCCCGCGAGCTGGTCAAGTAGACGGGCGCTCCGCAATGCGAGGTGAGTGAGGATAGCTCGGAATCAATGTAAACTGTTCACTATCAAAACGTTCCTCCATTTCGAGCTTGTCGAGAAATCGGTGAGAATTAGAACGGGAAGCTTACTGATTCCTCGACAAAGCTCGGAATGGAGAAACGTGATAGTGAGCGTCTTATGTTAATTCGCTCGTCTGGACCTTCAGCCCGCAGTCCTAGGGTGACGATACCCTTCCGAAGAAAGAAGATCTCATCCGCGTTTAGCAGTTCACCCCGCCAAGCTTTGTAATTTAAGTTAGTCGCCTACTTTTGACAAATCGCTACGGTCAATAACGATAATAGCTGGATTCTTTGACAACTCGGCTGTCACCAGATTTGCCAAATCGGCGGTATCACCCGTACTGATGACAGCAACTTTACCTGGCCGTGAAAGAGTTGCTGGAACTTGGGCAAAGAGCCCACACTGAACCCAAAACACAAGAGGTGAGCCTATCTCCAGTTTACATCGGATTGTCAAAAAGACGCAAAAAAAGTGGCAAGAACATTGTCAAAGATTTAATTGATGAGGCAACAGGGTAGTGGACGGGACGCATCCTGCCTTTTGACAATGACGGGGCGTCATGCGATTCTGGCGGGCAGTATGATTTCGTTATCTGATTTAGCCAATCGTGAGTTGTTGGATTTGGTTCCGTACGAGCCGGGTAAACCGGTGGAAGATGTCGCTCGGGAAATGGGTCTGGAGCCGGGTTCGATTGTCAAACTCGCGTCGAATGAAAATCCGCTGGGGCCGTCGCCCAAGGCGCAGGCGGCGATTATCGATGCGGTGAGTCGCGCGAATTTTTATCCAGACGGCGGTGGTTTTCACCTGCGAAACGGTGTGGCCGAGAAATTCGGGCTGTCGCGCGAGAATGTGGTTTTAGGTAATGGCTCGAACGAGATCATTGAACTGCTTTTTCACACGTTCACGCGACCCGGCGCACACGAAATCGTAACGTATCGCTACGCGTTTGCGGTCTATACGTTGATGTCGCAATTGTTTGGCGTCAAAGCAATCTTGGTCGATGAAGGCCCCGATTTCTCGTGTGATTTAAACGCACTTTTAAAGGCGATTACTCCCGCCACACGACTCGTCTTTTTGGCGAATCCGAATAACCCCACCGGCGTACGTGTCAGTAACGCGGCACTGGACGCGTTCGTAAAGGAATTGCCGGAGCATGTGATTTTAGTTTTGGACGAGGCTTACTACGAGTTTCTGGACGATGCGCCGGACACGATTGCCTATGTGAAAGCAGGGCGGAAAGTCGTTCTGATGCGGACTTTTTCGAAGATACAAGGGCTGGCGGGTTTGCGGATCGGTTACGGGCTTGCATCGACCGAGTTGGCTGGCTTGTTGCAACGCGCGCGGCAACCGTTTAACGCGAATTCCTTGGCGCAAGTGGGGGCGCTCGCTGGGCTGCAAGATGACGAACACCAGAACAAGACGAAGGCGATAACCGATGAGGGTCGAAGGGAAATGGAGGCTGCGTTTCAACAAATGGGGCTCCATTACATCCCGAGCGCAGGTAATTTCGTGCTGGTGAAAGTGGGCGATGGCGGCGCGGTTTTTAAGTACTTGTTGAAGAAAGGAATCATTGTTCGCTCGATGGTGAGTTACCACTTGCCGGAGTATATCCGCGTGAGCGTGGGGACGAAGGAGCAGAACGCGCGGTTTTTAGCGGAGCTGCCGGCCTGTCTGGAGAGCCTAAAAAAAGCGTGATTTGGCTGGCCGATTAAATCCGTGAAGATTGAATTGCGAGGCGTACTTAAGGTCTACGGTTCTTCCAGGGCCCTGGATTACGTTTCGCTGGAGATTGAGCCGGGGCAGGTGGTGGGCGTGCTGGGCGTAAATGGTGCGGGTAAAACGACGCTACTGCGCTGTCTCGCGGGGATTGCTGGGATCGACAAGGGCAACATCTATTACGGCGGGCAAGTCTTCCGTCGTGATCGACTCGATCTGCGCAAGCAGCTCTATTTCATGCCCGATTTTCCCTACCTGTTTTGGGAACAGACGATCATCCGAAACATCGCGATGATTCTCCGTTTGTATGAGGCAGATGGTGAAGGCGTGGAGAAGCGTGTGGCCGATTTGCTGGGAGAATTTGATTTGTTGCCGCTGGCGTTGCGTCAGGTCAGTTCATTGTCTCGCGGGCAGTTGTACAAGGTCGGTTTGGTGGCGATGTTGGCTGTCGATGCGGAGTTGTGGTTGCTGGATGAACCGTTTGCTTCCGGGATGGATCCGAACGGAATCGACGCGTTCAAAACACATGTGAAGGAGGCGGTAAAACGGGGCAGAACCGTTCTCTACACGACTCAGATTTTGGATATTGCGGAGCGATTTTCAGATCGCGTTTGCGTGATTCATAAAGGCGAAGTTCGGGCGTTTGATTCGGTCGAAAATTTGCGGGAGCGCTCGGAAGATAAAGACAATGTTTTGCAGGAGATTTTCCGGAAATTTAAGGAGAGCCGCCCGTGAGATTGCACTCGCCCCAGTTTGAGCGGGCATTGGTCCGGGAGGTGAAGTCGCGCATAAGATCAGATCGGCAGTTGCGTAAAGAGTACCGGATTGCGAATCGAGGCAGGAGACGGAGGCACAAGGCGGTGGCTGCGATGTTGGGGGTATTCGCGATTCTCTTTCTGGTCACCGTCCCGATGAGCACGCGCCGGATTGAAATTGAGATTTTGGCGATTAACATTTTGGCGCTTACCGGGGCAGCCGCTCTCGCGCATCGCTTCAGTCGGCTGTCATTTTACTCGTACGATATTGTGGCGTTACTTTTTCTGGGGGTGGAGGATGAGGTGATTTTCCAGTGGGAATATGGGAAGCTCCTGTTCCTTGTCCTCTTCCGGCTTTTAGACTTTGCCGTTGCTTTCGCGGCATTGGGATTGATGTACGGGTTTACCTACTTTCAGTGGGGATTGAGTCTGGGATTACTACCGATTGCCTGGATGTTTACGGTTGCTCTGGCGGCTCTGGCGTCGACGCGGTTATCGCTTCGGTATGAATTAATCGTCGGATGTATGACGATTCTCATGGGTGGTGTTTTGGTCGCGGGAAAAAAGTTCCCGGAGGTAACGTATCCGTGGCTGGGCTGGGTGGCTCCACAGCTCAACGCGATTCTCCCCACGGGTTGGGTGATCTCCCTAATTCATGTGATCGCGCAGGACGAGGGAATCCGGGCGGGGTTTCTCTTTGTGCCCGTGCTTGCGGTGGTAGCGACCTACGGGGAGTCGGTTCGGCTGATGCGGGAGCGGTTCGTTTTTACGGAGGCGGTCAAACCACAGGCGCCCGATTTAATTCCCGGAAAAGAGGTGGAGAAAGAGGCGCAGCCCAAAAAGAACACAGAGACGGGGGAAAGTGTGGAAGAGGAGGTGGACGAGTTGCCGCCGTTGCGCGAGCGGGTCGGGGTTACCGAGATCGAAGACGGGATTCTCTCGGGCGAGTACTTGCGTCGATTTGATTGGGAATCGGGACTGGAAGGTGTGGCGCGGCGTTGGTTTACGGAGCGGCAACGGAACGTGGCGGAGCTGGCCTACCCGGTCGCGCCCCAGCTGTTACAGAGGTGGAAAAACGTCGCTATTCACTTTCTAATAGCGTCCATTTTCGCTCTACTGGTGAATATTCATAGTGAATTCGGGTTTCTGGTCTTTGTGGGAGGAGCGTTTGTGTTTGTTGAAGTTTTCTCTTTGTTCTGCAATCACGGCGTGATGTTTGTCGCTGTTAAGAATGGTAACGCTCATATTCCATTCTTTTCTGCGTATCCTATTATGATTCGCGATATGTTTGTCATGATGATTAAATTGTCGCTGGTTCAAATGCCCTTTTTGCTCGTGGTCTGTATCTTTTCGGCAGCTGTATGTTTAGTAATTGCAGGGGTTTCACCTTTTCTCGGAATTCCGCTTGGCATCAAGGCGTGTGCGTTACTTTTCGGGGCACGAGTCATCTCGTTCGCCTTTCATCTTTTGAAATGTCTCACTTCGGGCTCACGTCCCAGATTGACGGGTATTCTGACGGTTGCATTTATCGCGGTTTACATTTTGCCCACAATTGTCCTGGGACTGACAGCATTGTTTATGGATGAGATCGTCTATTCGTTGCCGCTAACTCTCTTGACTGTAATTATGTGCTATGTGTTCTGCTGTATTTGGCGGTTTCTCTATCGACTTGGGCATCTGGATTTGATCCATGTAGGGAAGTTTTAATATAAACTTTTCAAGGATTCGTGTTGAACTAATACCATTCCGGACTGAATTAATTCCACTAGATATGAATAAACGGAGCTCCCGTTATTCTCTTGACTCTTCTGTCACTGACAATTATTTTGAACTTTTGCAGATGTGCAAGCGACGAAGCGTTGCCCCTAAGCTCTCCTCACCGGACCTGTGGCGATTCTGACGAGAAGCTCAGAACGGAAATACATGGAAAATACAATTTCATCTGTTGGGTTTGAAGCCGGTGGATCGATCCTACTTCTATCTAGAGTATGATCCCCAACTGGCGTTTTCCAAGCCGCACCGAACTTGGGTGAATCGGAAGGAATTGATGAGTGATTACCGTCCTGAAGAAGGGTATCTCCTCGGCTCCCATCATCAAATTCGAAAAGAAGGGCCGAACCGGCGCAATACCCGATGCCGACACGATGGGCGGATTCTGTTGGCTGATCAATGAACGGGTGAAAGCCATATTTGATCAAGTGGATCCCGAGGGCTTCATCTACTGTAAAGTGGAACTGGATCTGAGCGACTTTCCCGAACCTTGTTCTAGCTATTGGTTTGCCTATTTCGTCCGTGAACTCAACTGTGTGGATGAAATGAAATCTCAGATTTGCGCCAACTATGATGAGCCAGATAAATATGGAGAAATTTTAGCGATTAAGATGGTTCCAGAGCTTGTGGAGAATGCCCATGCACTTCGATTAAGTTCGGCTCCTGAAGATACTTGGCTTATTGACGATGTTCTCGTTCAAGCGCTAGAGAAAGAGAACATTCAAGGTTTCGCCTATCGTCCAATCCGGCGAGCCGATCTGGATATTGAAAAAGCCGTTAAAGTTATTGTGAGTATTTATGAAAATCAACCTGAAAGAGGTAAATCTTAACTTAAAATTAAATAGACATGTCCTCAGAGTAGCGATTTAGCAATGTAAACCATCACAATTACGAACGCCATGAATAATGTAACTACTGAAAAAACGTCAATCGATACGTCCTCATCATCTGCTAACGCACGTAAATACTATGAACAGGGCATGGATTTCACAAAATCGTCTTCGCCGCATTTTGATTGGCTGAACAAAAAAGACCTTATGAAAGATTACTGGAATAAGCCTGGTTTTTTCCAATTTGGTGGCACCCCTCAGATCCGGTTCAACCGCAAAGGGCACCGTGGTCCGATTTTGGATGCCACCTTGAACTCACATCTTGGTGGTTGGCTTATTTCAGATAGATTAAAACTGCTTTATCAGAAGGTGGACCCGGAGGCATTTGCTTTTTGTAAGGTAGATGTGGATTTTAGCAATTTTCCAGACCCTAGCCCTGACTTTTGGTTTGCCCAAATGGTCCGAGAACTCGACTGCGTTGATGAAGCTAATTCTAAAATTAATTTTCAGGAGGGAATTGAATGGAAGAATTACCTGGCTTTGTTGGAAGTAAAAATTAGGCCTGAATTGGTCGGCAATGCGCACGCTTTTCGGCTCCAGTATGCGGTGCACACCGAAATCGTTGATGACGTAATTCTTGATGCAATCCAGTCTGAGAAGATCTCTGGTTTTGAATTTAGGCCACTCCAAAAATAATAATATTAGGGCAACTAATTCCTTGACATTGCAAGTTTTGCCGACACGGACGAGCCCCTTTTGCTCAAGAGCAGCCATCAGTTATTGTCGGGAAGTTCCGGGTATATGTGAACGAATACTCATTAGTTATAAATATCTATTAATAAAGCGTTACACAATGATGACGGTTACGGCAAGGTCTTTCAGAATTGGTGGCCGACTCGCTTTAGCCATAACGGGATTTTCGTTAACGAAGCGTTTCCGAGCGTCGGAATCGCCTTTTCTTCAGCCGTGTCGGCTGCTACTCCTTACTATATGAAAATCAATGGCTGCTATCGACAGGGCGACGTGTTTTTGGTTCCGGTTGAAGCGAATGCGGCGGTGGGCGAGCGGACGATTCGCCGTCCCGTGTTAGCCGAAGGAGAAACGACCGGCCATGCGCATCGCGTGACGAATGCCTTAAAGGGGCAGGTATTTACGGTGGGCACAAAGATGTTTTTGGAAGTGGAAGGGATGGCCACGATCGTCCACGAAGAGCACGGGCCGATCACCGTGCCGAATGGGCTTTACGAAGTGCGAATTCAAAGGGAATATCATCCCCGCGTGATCTCACGTCCGGTTATGGACTGAGAGAAGCGGAGGTGAGTCCACAATGAGTTGGGGCCAGAAGAAAAATCGGCTGGGTGACGGGGATAAAATCCTGGTGCGCTCCATTCTGGCCGGACAAGCCGCCCAAATGGCGGTGGGCGTGCGTGTGCAATTGCCGGGAATTGGCGAAAGCACGCGGTTGCCGAATCTGAATTGTTTTTCACTCGATCTCTCGAATTCGAGGATCAAACGGTTGCCGGAGACGGTTAAGTCGAACTACCGGCTGAACCTGAGCAATTGCCGATTTTTGGAAGAGTTGCCGGTGGGTTTGCGCACGGGTTCGCTGAACTTAAGCGGGTGTACGGCCTTATCGAGTTTGCCGGAGAAGCTGGAGGTTAATTTTCTCGATATCAGCGGGTGTACGGCGTTAGAGAAATGGCCGGAGAGCGCGCGTGCCCACATCGGGTCTGTAAACGCGCGCGGCTGTGCGAATTTAGAGAAGCTTCCCGATGCTCTGGGCCCGCTCACGAACTTGAACTTGGCCGGTTGCGCGAAATTGAAGCGACTGCCCACCCATCTCCGAATCAGCGGCTGGCTCGATTTAGCCGGTACGCAGATTGATTCCGTGCCTGAGGCGATGAGCAAGGCGATGCTGCGCTGGCGCGGTGTTCGCGTGAGTGCGCAGGTCGTCTTTTTTCCCGAAACGCTGACGGTGCAGCAGATCTTGGCCGAATCGAATACGGAGGTTCGGCGTGTGATGATGGAGCGTTTCGGACTGGTCCGCTTCATGAAAGAGGCCGAAGCGACGGTGCTGGATGAAGACTCGGATGCCGGAGGCAAACGGCAGCTCCTGCGTGTGCGCATTCCCAATGACGAAGAGCTGGTCTGTGTTTCATTAAACTGTCCTTCCACGGGGCGGCATTATGTGCTGCGTGTGCCTCCGGGAACGACCACCTGCAAGCAAGCGGTGGCGTGGACAGCGGGGTTCGATAATCCAGACGATTACAACCCGATCGTCGAGACGTAAGTCTTGAAAAATCGCGTGTGAAATGTGGGGGAAGGTGTAGAACGGAACGTGATCAGGCTGTTTCCGAAAGGCATATGAAATCTGAGATCCAGTACGAGGCGGGCGAGAGGCGCGAAGAAGAGGCGATGGTCGCCGCTGGCGGTTTCACGCATCGTGAACGGGTCATGGGCTTGTGGGATTTAATCGAAGCGGAAATCGTTTACGGCCGGGTGCGAACGGAGAGCGGTGAGGATTCGGCGGAACTGGTCAGCCGGGCACAAAGTGAGGGGAAATGGTGGGGCGAGTTTGTCCAAGCACTCACGCTGGGTGCGGGTTATGGCGTGGAGCGAAATTGGGCCGAATGCGCGCGACTGAGTAAGCGAGCTGCCGACGGTGGATTGACCCCGGCACGTGGTTTCATGGGCTTTTTGCACCGGTTCGGTCTGGGTGTTGCACAAGATTACGGAGCAGCGGTGATTTGGTATGCGGTGGGGGCAAAAGCGGGCGTGGTGCGGGCGCAGCGCGGGCTCGGGGCGATGTATTTGGCCGGTCTCGGCGTTTCGCAAGATGATGTCGAGGCGATGATGTGGTTTAAACGCGCGGCGCAAGGCGGTGATGCCGAGGCGCAGAAGAATCTCGGCTTGATGTGGGAAGAAGGGCGCGGGGGCGGCGGGCAAGACCTCGGCAAGGCGCTGTTCTGGTATCGAAAGGCGGCTGAGGCGGGAAACGTGGTGGCGCAAAATAACCTCGGCGTGGCTTATGAGGAGGGTTCTGGCGTGCCTCTGGACCCGGCGCAAGCGTTCTATTGGTTCAGTCAGGCAGCGGATCAAGGTTTCGATTTGGCCCAGCTGAACTTGGGGAACATGTACATCACGGGGGCGGGTGTCACGATGGACATCGTCGCCGGGTTGGCGTGGATTCAACGCGCGGCGGATCAGGGTAATAACACGGCCCGCCAATTCTTGTCAGAAAACAAGCCGAGGGTGCGGCAAGAAGACTTTGCTGCGGGGAAATTGTTCCCTGAGCTGGAGGCACGGGCTGTCGCGGGCTTTGTCGGTTCACAATTTTTACTGGCTAATCGTTACTTTGACGGACGCGGCGTGCCGCAAGATTATGAACGCGCCGCGGTGTGGTACGAGAAGGCGGTGGCGCAGGGTTTGACCGAGGCGGTCAATTACTTGGCGTTTATGTACGAGCGCGGCCTAGGTGTGCCGCAAGATTTGCAGCGAAGCCTGGAGCTCTACCGAAAGGCGGCGGGCGCGCGTGATGCCATGGCGGAAATGAACATGGGGGTCATCTACGAGAATGGGAGAGGCGTGGCTGTCAATGAGAGTGAGGCGTTCCGCTGGTACAAACGCTCGGCAGACCAGGGACTCATGCGTGCGCAGTATCTGTTAGGCATGCTCTACGCGCGTGGAGCCGGTGTGGAGCAGGATGAGGAGAAGGGACGGGATCTGGTCCAAAAGGGTGCGTATGGCGGTGACGCGGACGCGCAGTTCCAAATGGCCAAATGGTGTGGGCGACGGGGCGATTTTACTACCGCGCGAATGTGGCTGCTTAAGGCGGCAAATCAGAACAAGACCTCGGCGCAAGTGGAGCTGGGATTCATGTTGTTAAAAGGGGCCGGTGGGGCTGTCGACAAAGCAGGCGCCGTTCATTGGTTTCTCCGGGCTGCTGGGGGCGGTGAGGCGCGCGGGCAATTTCAAGTGGGTATGATGTTCCGTGAAGGAAATGGCGTGGAAAAGGATGTGGCCAAGTGCGTGGAGTGGATTCAGAAGGCCGCCGCCCAAGGGCTCGCTCCGGCGCAGAGTTATCTGGGCGTGATGTACGTGCGCGGAGAGGGTGTGGAGCAAGATTACGGCGTGGCCTTGGAACTGTTCGCCCAGTCAGCCAAGCAAGGCGACGCGATTGGAATGTCGAGTCTCGGTTATCTGTACCAAAAGGGGTTGGGCGTGGATAAAGATGAAGAGCTTGCGGCCTATTGGTTCACTAAAGCTAAGAATAGAAAGTGACGTAGCAACTCGGTGTCAGCATTGGGAATCAACGACTTCCGCGAAGGCGAGCGTTTCGCTTGGAAAAGGACGGTTATCCGGCTATAGTTCAGGTTCTGAAGTATAAGGCGTTCAGAAAGGCTTCAGAAAGGTCGTAAACCATGGATAAAGGCATTGAATTTTATCTGAAAGCCGCTGAAGAAGGTGATGCGATGGCGCAGGTGAGCCTCGCTCGAATTTATGAGTATGGGACCGGCGTTCCGCAAGACATCCAAGAGGCGATGAAATGGCTGGAGCGGGCGGCTAACCAGGGAATCGGGCGGGCGCAATACCACCTAGCCCGGCTCTACTTACAAGGCCAGGGGATTCCACAAGATTTTCCGAAAGCGCTGTATTGGCTCGAAAAAAGTGTGGAGCTGGAAGATGCGCTGGGGGTTTACACGCTGGGCTCGATTTTGCGCCGGATCAATCGGCTCGCAGAGAAGAATCCCGTTCGGGCTCGGTCACTTTTGAAGAAATCGGCTGAGCAGGGCAGCCTGCCTGGGCAGATGGCGTATGGTGAGATGCTTCTGTATGGGGAGGGGGGCGAACTCGATCGCGATGCCGGATTTCAATGGATCGCGCGCGCAGCGGAGTGTGGTGACGCGGAGAGTCAGGTGCAAATGGCGATCTTGTATAGGAACGGATTGGTGGAGCGGGATTCAGCGAAGAGCCTCTACTGGACGCAAAAAGCGGTGAGTCAAGACTTTCCCCTGGGGACGAATGAGCTTGGCGTCCTCCACTTGTTTGGGTTCGGCGTCGATTGCGACGAGGCGAAAGCGCTGGAACTGTTTCAGCAGGCGGCGCATCGTGGTTGCGCTGCTGCGATGGCGAGGCTGGGGACGATGTACCGTGATGCCCTGGGCGGCCTGACTCGCGACTTAGCAAAGGCTGTGGAGTATTTCAAAAAAGCGGCGGATCTGGGTGACGGTCTGGGTCTGCTCTCGCTGGGCAGCCTAAATCTTTTCTCGAGCGAAGTGCAGCGCAACGTACCTCTGGGGCTCGAGCAATGCAACAAAGCGATGGCTGCCCGCAATGCGGAAGCGCACCAGGTGGCGGGTCTGATTTTTCTGGAGGGGCAACTGGTCACTCGGGATGTGGAGAAGGGCTTGGAGCTCTTACGGCGATCCATGGATCTTGGTTGGACGCGAGGGCATTTTACCATGGGCATGGTCTATGAGAAGGGAATCGGGGTGGAGAAGAGTGTTTCGCGAGCTCTCGAGTGGTATTTGCGCGGGGCGGCCAAGGATGACATTGAAAGCCAGATCGCAGCGGGTGGGATGCTCTACAATGGATTACGCGGGAAGCCGGGTGATGCGGAGGGCGTGAGATGGCTTAAGCGTGCTGCCGAGCTGGGGAGCGAGGAAGCGAAGAAGGGGCTGGAATCGATTCGTGTTTTTGAATCGAGCTCGGCTATTTGGATGACCTCGATTTTCAAGGCGGGTGGCTCAGGAACAATCACCGCCGATGGAAAGACGACGTGGTCGATTAGTTTCGAGGATGGAAGTTCCATCGGGCGAACTCGGACGGAGAAACGGATTGAGCCCGAGCTGGCCGTACCAGCGAAGTCGGAGCCCTCCGACACCTCATTCGATACCGTAATCAGTCGCGCGAAGGAGGGCAGCACTGAGGCCGAATTTCTCGTAGGGAAACGCTACTTGGAGGGCAAGGAGGTCGCGCGAAACTACGAGCAAGCGATGGCCTGGTTTACGAAAGCCGCTGAGCGGCACCACGCCTCTGCCCAGTACAATCTGGCTCTCATGTATTCGCGGGGATGGGGCGTAGAAAAGAATAAAGAGATGGCGTTCCGGTGGTTCGTTAAAGCCGGTGAGCTAGGGCACGTGGAGGCGCAATATTACGCGGGTCTGCTTTACGCGACCGGACAAGGCGTGGCTCGAGACGGAGTTCAGGCGGCGAATTGGTATTTGAAAGCGTCCGAAAACGGGCATGTCACGGCGCAGTTCAATTTGGCGACTCGTTTTTACAATGGGACCGATGTTGATCAAAACCTCGAGCAGGCCTTTTATTGGTTCACGAAAGCGTCCGATCAAGGCAATGGCGGAGCGATGGTAAGCCTGGGATACATGTACGGCAACGGTGTGACTGTGCCTGAGGATTTAGTGAAAGCGAAGGCACTCTATGAGCGGGCGATTGAGCAAGGTGAGGCGCAGGCGATGACAAACCTAGGGCTGATGTACAAGCAGGCTCGCGGCGTCCCGCAGGATTTGGATAAGGCGCGGGAGTTGTTCGAAAAGGCTTGTGAGCGCGAGCATCCCGGAGCGCTTTTGACCTTGGCGATGATGTACGATAGCGGGAACGGGGTGCCGAAGGATGTGGCTAAATCAATCGCGCTCTTGCGACGGGCGGCCAAAGCCGGTGAGAGCTCTGCTTCCTACAATTTGGGGCTGAAATACCTGCACGGGGAAGCCGTTGAAAAGGATCTGAAGACCGCCATGAAGCACTTTACGCGAGCTGCCGCCAAGGACGATCAGAACGGCTGTTATCACCTGGCGCGCATGTTCTGTTTGGGCCTGGGCGTGGAGGTGGACCTAAAGGCTGGTGTGAAGATGTACGAGAGGGCGGCGAAGCTCGGTCATCCCGGTGCACAGTTGCGTCTCTCTAAAATGTACGAGCACGGCGAGGGTGTCCCGAAGAACTGGGAAATCGCGCTGGAGTGGAAACGTCGTGGCGCCGAGGGCGGCGATGTGCAGTGTATGGCTAGCTTGGCGTACCTCTACCACACCGGGCAGGGCGTTCCACTCGATCTCGAAAAGGGCGTGAAATGGTATCAAAAAGCTGTGATCAAGGGCAACGTTCAGTCGATGACCAATTTAGCGATTTGCTACAAATTTGGCACCGGCGTGCCCGTCGATCACGCAGCTGCTTTTAGGCTTTTCAGTAAGGCTGCGGAACAGGGCAATTGCGGCGGGCAATTCGGTCTTTGGGGAATATACGACAAGGGTGTCGGCGTACCGCGTGATCCCATAAAAGCGATCTATTGGCTGAAGAAAGCGGCCGAGGGCGGGGAGCTCGGTGCGCTTCTTCATTTGGGCTTGGCCTACCTGTACGGGCGTGGGATGGAGATTGATCACGCGGAGGCGTTCAACTGGCTCCAAAAAGCGGCGGCTGCGGGCAGCGGTAACGCTCACTTTCAGCTTGGGGGAATGTGCGAGCGCGGTCTGGGAGTCGCGAAGGATCTGGCTCAGGCTATTCATTGGTACAAGAAAGGCGCTGAGCTCGGTTGGACGGAGGCTAAAGAGGCGTTGACGCGACTAGTGGGGTAGCGGTTCTAGGGTGAAGATTCGGACTCAGGTTTGTAGATGGAGGGAGTCGTGGGCAGTGTGGTCGGTTTTGGGACGTGGATCAGTGTTAGGTAGTCGTCTTTTCGAAGGGTGTTTTGGACGGCGATTTTGTCGAGACTATCCATGAAATCGAGGAAGTAGGGGGCATGGGCCCGCCAGACGTGAACATCGGAATTCAACCAGAAAAGCCAATCGCCTCTGCCATACAAATTTCGCCTTTGGTTGACGTAATAACCAACGGTGTCAAAGGACGAGTAGAGGACGTAGTGGAATTGATTCTCTTGCAGATATTGAGCCATTGCTCGGGGACCTTGGAACAGCGGCATGTGCGGCGGAGGACTGCAAGCACCCGGCATATCTCCGATCGTCACAGGGTTGCGATGAATGTCCAATAGGTAGGGGTGATTGATGAAGCAGAGAACAGCCTCGCCCGGCGGGATGAGCGCTTGGAATCTTTTATAGTCGGCGATGGCGATTTCATTCGAGACGACCACACCTTTCGTATCCGTAAAAATCGGAAATTGCGGAGGGAACGTGAAAAACTTAAATCGGTCTCCCGTGAGGCAAGTGGAGGTCATCACCATGACCAAGGCCACGGGCCAGAAACGCGCCAGCACATCTGGGATTCCGGATACAGGTGCCACCGAATAGAGGCCGAAGAGGCGCAGGTTACCGGGCTCCAGCACGGAAATAATGCAGAGGAGAGAGGCCACGATTAGCGGAGGAGCACTGTAACGGTAGGTGGCGTCCATGTTCGAATCGACCAGGGCCATTCTGTAGGCCACAACGAGAAATTGGACGAGCGCAGTGACGATGATTACGGCGCACAGATGAAATCGTGTCCAGGGCTTGAACAAGAAAAACGAAATGAGGTGGAAGGAGAGGGTGGGATAAAACAAATAGTTTAAAACGAACGAGATCCTTTGAGAATTTGGTCCAGAGATGCCTAAGCCGGCGAATCCGACCGGCTGGTTGCCATAGAGGAACGGGTACAGGCAGGTTCCGCTCGAAATTTGAGAGAGTCGAGCCCACGGCGCGATACAGGCGATAAACGAAACAAGAAATGCGGCAAATTCGACGGAGGCGGTCAGCTTCGAAATGCACAGAAAACGAGAACTGAAGAGAAGGGGAATAAAGAGTGCCGTGACTAGAAGATGATTGGCCTTTAACGAAACATAAGCGGCAAAGAGTAGACCCAGCAGCGCTCCGAATTTGATGGGAGTGAGTCTGAGCGCTTCGACTCGCTCGATTGAAAGAAGGACCGTCAAGAGCAGGCAGATGGCGGAGGAGATGGCGCCGGAATTGAGGCACGGCAGAGGAAATAAAGTGAACAGAACAAGAAATGCACGTGCGGGGAGCGAGCCACCCACGCCTCGACTGACCATGAGACCGGCGACCATGAAAATGGAGAGGGCGGAGCATAGGGCGCGGTCAAAGAGTTGGAGGTACGGGAAGCCGCTTCCGGCCAATATGAGCGCGTGCATGAACGATTGCCCGCCCAGGGAGGAAAGTCGCCGCCAACTGTAGGGATCGATGCAGGTTCCTGTTTCGAGCATTTGGTGGGGCAAGAAACCGTAGACCGTGAAATCATCGATCAAATTGTGACGCCAATCCGCAACGTGGAGAAAATAGATGAACGCGGCGCAGAGACCGGCGAGAATCCACAGGGGCCGATCGCTTGCGGACATAGGCGCATAAGTGCTCGTCATGAAGCCGGCTACAGCCAGAACGTCTCCAATGATCACGAGCACGATGAGTAACGGCGCTGAGACCAGTGCGAGGTAGTTCAGGAGGCCACCGGCGATGATCCAGACCGCCAATCCCCATCCGGCGTAGAGACTGAATTCAGAGAGGACGCACGACTCGCTTTTGAGGCGAAAGATTCTCGAGAGAACCCAGCCATACCCTACGCAAGACAGGGCGACCAGCGTGCCCCAAACCGCAGCGGAAGTGAAACTCAGATAGGTAAACTCGCACATGTCTCTATTGCGCTAACCATAACTGGATCACGGTAAAATCAAGACCGTAAAAAGTGGGCGAGCTTATCCCAAAAGATGGGGCTGTTAACCATCTGCCCGTGGGAGACTTTGGGAAGTTGCAGGACATTTGCGGCTCTGGGATCAAGGTCATCTAGAACGCTGGAAGAGGTAACCGTTTCATCGCCGTCGGAATAATCGTGGAAATTTGCGTCGGCGATGGGTAGCGGCTTGCCATTGAGTTGAAATCCTCGGGGCGTCTTAAGTTGTGTGCCTGTAACCGCCCAAAGCCGCGAGGGTTCACCGGGCCGTGTGAGGGCGGCGTCCGTGGTGCTCACGGGACCGAGCAATTTCCGCCATTTGGTGACATCATGAAGCATTTTCTTGAGCTTGGGCAGGTGCTCATCTTGGCAATACTCGTACTCGTGGCGGGGACGTAGGGGCCGACCCGCGTCGTGTTCACGCTCGAGCCACGGCTTCAAAAATAATTCGTTCTCCAGCTCTGCACTAGGCCAGAAGTGACGCCACGTGGCTAGGTGCAGGAGATCCTCAGCTCCAAATCGATGGGGGCGCTTCGAGCTGCTGAGATTCGGAACGATCCAGTGCGGATCATCTTGGGGGAGAAGATAGTAAAGGCTGGGACGTGTGATGGCCACCAACTGGGTGAGGGCGAGCGTCACCTGATTCGGGAGCCAGCGCAGGAGCGAAACGGGAAAGCGGAGCTCGTTTTCGCGCAACCCACCGGGGCCGACAGCCAGCGTCTTCACGGCTTTGATGGAACCGCGATTCGGTGTGCCGAGCATAAAGAAACGGCTGATGCGCTCCGCCCATTCCGGCTGAAGTTGAAGGAGTGTTCGCACGAGCAAACCGCCCATGCTGTGCGCGACAATGATGATCTCCGGGTCCGAGGCGGAGTGTGGGCAGGCCTCTTTGTAGATTTCTGTGTAGCGATGAAGTGCCTCGGCCAGTTGGGGAACCAAAACGGAAAGGAGATCTTGTCGCCAATCATAGGAGTGATGGAAGAAATCGACCCCCTCCTGAAACGGTGCGAATCGTGACGTCGGGCGCGTGAGGAATTGCACGAACGGCTTGTAAACCTCGATCGGGCCGGCCTTCAGCATGCACTTCGGGACCAGCGGCGTCGGCAGGCGCAGGGCACCGTACAGATTCGCCTTACGCAGGCCATCTACAGAGCCCCAGATTAGCGGCGGCGGTACATTCGGCGAGCGCACATAGGAATCATAGAGCAGAGAGGCTTCATACGCGGGGATGAAGACAACGATTCGACGGTGATGCGGCGCAGATTTTGGGGTGGGCTTGGGGCGGGCAGCGTGTTCGCTCATTTCCGATTACGTGCTTATCTTAAAGGACACTAGGCGATTGCGTTTTTGAGGGAACGTCTTCATAACTCTATCAACATCATTTCTTTAAACAACCCATGAATCGACGTTTTGTAACTGTAATGACCCTCTGTTTGGTGCTCTCGCTGGCCTGCAAATCGGGTGCGCTGTGCCAATATTTCGCACCCCAAGGCGTCCTCAAAAATGCCGACCTCGCTCAACAATTGCAGCAAAAATTTACAGAAGTCTACGGAACTCAGACCAACGACGATCTGCGCCAGAAGCTCCTGCAGGCAGAGGATGCCTGGGAAAACTACCGCATTCACCAAGCAGTCTGGATCGCTGGAACGCGGAATTCAGGTGACCCTAAGTTCCAAGCGGCGATGGAAGATTTAACCAAAGCGCGCATACAAGAATTGAGCCAGATGGAGGCGATTCATCCTCCGCCACCTGCGCCAACACCGACACTGGTTTACCCGACTTACCAGATCCATTACAGCTTCGATAAACGATACCCGACACGGCCTCCTGAGCAGACCGAGCCTTATCTCGTGACTCCTGCGCCAACGATTCCACCCACGCCCCCCACGCGGAGATTCGCCTCCTAGCCGACTATTTTTATGACAAAATACCTGCCCTATCTTCTCGTTGTTCTGCTCGCTTTTTCGATTGGTCGTTTTAGCCAAGCGCAGACCCAGGCCGATATGACGCAGCAAGCGGGAGACGCCTTTAAAGCCGCCGATGACGAATTGAATCAAGTTTATCAAAAGCTGGTAAAACTCCAGCCGGACGATATCGCTAAGAAAAAGCTGGTTGCTGCCCAGCGCGCTTGGGTGGCGTTTCGCACGGCTGAGGGCGATTTCGCTGCCGACTCCAATCGGGGTGGCACGATCGAATCGAGCGTTAACATGCTCAAGCAAGAGACTTTGACAAAAGAGCGCGTTACCGAGCTAAAAGAGTACCTTAAACAGGCAAACGAGTAGTAAATGCATCGCGCTAAACTGTTTTAGTTTTGACGTCCAGGGGCAAGTCTGAGACGCTCCGCTGCTTCATACATGAAAAAGTTCTCTGTTCTAGTTAGCATCTTGGTTTTGGTTTCGGTTGTCCCTGCTTTTTCGCAAACGCGAATTGCCACTGTCGATATCGTGAAGGTGATTAAGGGTTACTACCGTTCCGAACAGGTCTATGGCCAATTGAAGGATGAAGAGAATACCTTTGTGCGTTCGTTCCAAGAGGATGAAGTGGATCTTCAAAAGAAAGAGACGGAGTACGAGGATCTCGGTAAAAAGTTCCAAGACCCCACGATTTCCCAGGCCGCTAAGGATCAGGTCCGCGAAAAGCTCCAGGACCTGCAATCGTCCATTCAATCGCTCCAGCAAAACATGGAAAAGAAGCGGGACGATTTCATGAAGACTTTCCAAAATGAAAAGGGAATGCGCGAACATGGCTTGGTGGACGACGTGCAAAAGGTCGTGAACGAGTACGCAGCGGCCCACGCGCTCGATCTCGTTTTCGATAAATCCGGTGCCTCTGCCAGCACAGGTTCCCCGGTACTGATCTACACGTCGCCAGCAGTTCTCGATATCTCGAATGAAATCATCGCCAGGCTGAATGCCGGTGCTCCCAAGGCTCCCGTTGCTCCCCCTGCAGGTGGCGCTCCAGCACTTCCGGTCTCGCATTAATCCCTCGCGACAACGAGTACTCGAATGACGGTTGAGGATATTTGTGAGGCGCTCGGTGGCCGTCCTGTAAACGTGGATAGCCGCCTCAAGATTTCCGCTGTTAACGATCTCAAATTGGCGCTGCCGACTGAGATCTCGTTCCTGGCAAATAGTAAGTACGAGAGTGCCGCGCTCGTTTCGAAAGCGGGCGTTATTCTCGTTTCAGATCAAGGCCCCGATTACGACTTTCCTCAAATTCGTGTCGGCTCACCCTCACGTGCTTTCGGCCTGGTGTGTAAGTGGTTTGCGCCGGCCTCGCTTGTACCGAAAGAAGGTGTCCATCCTTCAGCGGTAATCGGCGACAAAGTCGTTTTAGGCGATCGCGTAAGCATCCAAGCCAATGCGGTGATCGAAGACGATGTCACGATAGGATCGGGCACCGTAATCGGTGCGGGCAGTTATATTGGTGCCGAAAGCAAGATCGGTGATGATTGTTTGATATACGCGAATGTCGTGGTTCGCGAGCGCGCGATCATCGGGAATCGTGTGATCTTGCAGCCGGGCGCAGTCATCGGCAGCGATGGGTTCGGTTACGAAATGGACCAGGGCAAACATGTGAAGATTGCACAAATCGGTTACGTGGAATTGGGCAATGACGTGGAAATCGGTGCCAACACGACGATTGATCGCGGACGGTTTGGCCGCACTTGGATCGGTGAGGGGACAAAGATCGATAACCTGGTGCAAATCGCGCATAACGTGGTGGTCGGCCCGCACTCGATCATCGTGGCGCAGACCGGAATTTCTGGCAGCACCACGCTCGGCAGGTATGTGACTCTGGCGGGTCAGGTGGGAACCGTGGGCCATATCACGATCGGAGATAAAGCCACCGTGACGGCCCAAGCTGGCGTGAGCAAAGACGTGCCGCCGGGCGCAGTCGTTGCGGGTCATCACGCGATTCCGCTCAAAGAAAGCCTTCGCCAAGAAGCGATGGTCCGACGTTTACCCGAGCTTGTGAAGCGGGTCCAGGAGCTGGAAGAGAAGATCGCAGCGCTGGAGAAAAGTTCGGGCGGTTAACGCTGCGCAGGACTTGCCAGACCCGCGATTAGGCGGCAACGTAACCGAATGAGTAAGCTCGTGACTTTAGGGCTGTTACAGACGACAGCCGATCCCAAACCTTCTGTGAATTTAGAGCGGACGCTGAAGTTGGCGCACGCTGCGGCAGATAGAGGTGCGCAAATCATCTGCACACAAGAACTCTACGCTTCTGAGTATTTTTGCCAGAGCGAGGACCACGCCCATTTTGCGCTGGCCGAAGAGATCCCAAACGGCCCGAGCACCGTGGCCTTTGCGCAACTTGCCAAGGAACGTGGCGTGGTGGTGATCGCGTCGCTTTTCGAAAAGCGAACTGCCGGGCTTTACCACAATACGGCGGTGATTATTGACGCCGATGGAACTGTTCTGGGCCGTTATCGCAAGATGCACATCCCGGACGATCCGCTTTTTTACGAGAAGTTTTATTTCACGCCGGGCGATCTAGGCTTCAAGGCATGGACCACTAAGTTCGGCCGAATCGGCGTGTTGATTTGTTGGGATCAATGGTACCCGGAAGGCGCGCGATTGACGGCTCTTGCAGGCGCGCAAATCCTGTTCTACCCCACCGCGATTGGCTGGCACCCAAGTGAAAAAGCGAAGTACGGCGAGGCGCATCATAGCTCGTGGGAAACGATTCAGCGGTCTCACGCCGTGGCGAACGGTTGTTATGTGGCGGTGGTGAATCGCGTCGGCCATGAGCGCCCCATCGGTGGCGATGGAATCGAGTTCTGGGGTCAAAGTTTCGTTGCGAATGTCTCTGGTCAAATCATGACGAAGGGAAGCATCGACACCGAACAGATCCTGATTCAGCAGGTCGATTTAGACACTGTCGACACCCAACGGACGCACTGGCCGTTCCTACGCGATCGCCGAATCGATGCCTACGGAGACATGACGAAGCGGTTGATCGATTAGTTTTGGGTGCTACGATTTGACACTCATCTAATCGAGAACCCATCTGAACGCTTTTCTCTTCTCAACTTCAAACGAATAAGAGATCGTGTTCCACACTTAGAGCAGATTGCCGATGCCTTGGGTTAGGCCTTTCCATGAAAAGATCCATATTCGCTTGCCTATTGTCTGGGCTGCTAGCCGGTGTTCTACATGCACAGTCCGGTGATCCGGCCCCTGCTCCGGCGAAGCCCAATATCCTTTACATCATGGCTGACGATCACACGACACAGGCCGTCGGTGTCTACGGGGGACGGCTCGCGCCTTTAAATCCGACGCCCACCATCGATAAATTGGCGAAGGAAGGAATTCGATTTGATCGGTGCTTTTGTATTAATTCCATTTGTTCACCCAGCCGTGCCTCGATCATGTCTGGCCAATATTCTCAGGTTAATGGCGTGCTTTGGCTGGAGCAACCACTTCCACCGGAGCGCCAGTATCTTCCTAAACTGATGCACGATGCGGGGTACCAGACGGCCATTGTCGGCAAGTGGCATCTCACAGCGGAACCGGCCGCGTTCGATTACTACAAGGTCCTTCCCGGACAAGGTCACTATTTCAACCCCGAATTCTTTGAGAAAGGCAAAGGTGTTTACCCGAATAACAAAGTGCAGACGGTGGGGCATGAAGCGGACGTTGTAACCGATTCCACGATTGATTGGCTCAAGAATCGCGATAAATCCAAGCCGTTCTTTTTCTGCCTTCATTACAAATCGCCCCACGACAATTTCGAGAACGCGCCCCGCTACGACACCTACCTGCAAAACACGGAAATCCCGTATCCAGACAGCTTCTTTAACGACGGTAATCATGGCTCCGTTTCTACCAAAGGCGTGAATGACGAGTTGATTCATTACCTGGGATCCTCGGTGGGACGGCGCAACGTCTTCCGGAACATGCTGCCCCTGGGAGGGCTTGATGCCCATTCTCCGCTTTCAGACGATGAGTTGAAAAAGCAATCGTATCAAACTTACCTCAAGAAATACCTTCGCTGCGTGAAGGGCGTGGATGATAACCTCGCCCGGCTTTTTACTTACATGAAAAGCGAGGGGCTGATGGATAACACGATTATCGTGTACACTTCCGACCAGGGAATTTGGCTGGGCGAGCACGATTACATCGATAAGCGTTGGATGTACGAGGAATCCCTGCGAATGCCGTTTATCGTGCGTTATCCCCCAGCTATCAAAGCGGGGACCACCAGCGATGCCATCATCAATACGACCGACTTTGCACCGACGCTGCTCGACTACGCCGGGGTGCCGACGCCGACCTACATGCAGGGGCATAGTTTTCGCAGCATCCTGGAAACGGGTAAGACGCCGTCTGATTGGCGCACGGCGACTTATTACCGCTACTGGATGCATCTAGCGCATCACTACAATCCCGCGCACTTTGGCATACGCACAACGCGCTACGCCCTTATCTTTTTCTATGGCGTTCGTACGGATGGCGGCGGAATTCAAACACCGCCGGGCTGGGAATTCTATGACTTACAAAATGATCCGGAAGAGATGAATAACCTCTATGATGACCCGAAATACGCGGCCACGATTGCTGACCTCAAGACGCAATTGAAGCAACTTCGCCAACAGTATGGTGAGACCGATGCGAAATATCCCAAAGTCCAAGCCATCATCGACGAATTTTGGAATACTACGCCCAAGACCCAAGCCGAAGCCGAGGTGATTTCCCATAATGCCAAGGCAGCTTTTGAAAAACTGCTGATCGACAAAGAAAAAGGAGGCAAGTGGCCACAATGGGACAAAATCGGCGACGATAGCCCCCATCTCTACGAGGACGGGACGGAGTAGCCCGGACTTCGTGAGCCTCAGTAAAAAGTTTTCCAAAACGAAAGCTCGCCCTGTAAACAGCGAATGAGCCACAGGCGCGATCCATAACAAAGCCTAGCATAAGGTCGTAACTATTCTCTTTTCCCAGCTCGTTTTCTGTTTGTTATGCCTCCCCAAAAATCCTGGGGGTTTGGGGGCTAAGCCCCCATCGGCATCCTAAATCCCACTTCGTCATCCTATCCCGCCAAAATCTCCAACTTTACGAACATTTTTTGGGATTTTCCCCTCTTTCCCTACGACCTCAATGTGGGATTCTCGTACCATACAGAGGCATCAACTGAAGCAGATGTACAGGCACAACTTCAGTCAGCTCACCAGATGTATATAGTTCCGATAAAACTATAATTTCGATTGATTTGATCACAGTCTTTTGAAATGGGGATAGAAGACGAAAAGAGAAACATGCTTTTAACTCGTTCACATCGATGACGTTCAAGAGATCTTTCAGCGACGTGTTTAGTTTTTCTAAAAACAACTGTTCTTTGTAGCTAAATCGCTTAAAGACGGTGTCATGAATTTTTACCAAAAGTTCAAAGTGAACTAACTCTCGATCAATGCGTGCAGAAAATGTCAGGCCATTCTTCACCCAGAAGCAAAATTTCAAAACTGCGAACAAGGGTTGATGCAAGGAACGAAAGTCCGCTAGTACCCACATGGTCGTATATAAAAAAGTCGCCATTTTTTGCTGCTACAAAACTGCCGTGAGCAGAGAACGTTTCTCCCAACGGATATAAACCAAGGTCAGGATACCTTTTAAACATTGGTGGATGATCTATTCCTTTTCGGAAATCAATTGACGATTTAATACGTTTTCCAAAGCCTACTGAGTATATATAAAGCCCGGAAAATTCGTTAAGTATATTTTGAGCCGCTGGAAATAGAGTATAGCCTTCTACGGGTTCCCAATCTAAATATACTCTATTAGGATGCAACCCTGACTGACGCAATACTCTTTCTAATTCTTCAGAATATTTCATTCGCCTGTAGTAGTGGCAGCATTGGGGGAGTTCTCTCCAATGCACTTTGGAGTTGAATTTACGCCTAGTTTACGAATCATCCACCCACAACCGGAACAAGGAGGCTTAAATCTAGGAAGAGGTTCAGCTACGTCTTGACGCCTTTTGGCATCCTTTCGGCAGCCTGGCGCCTTTTCAAGCTTCAAATGGGTGCTGTTTCTCTTCACGCGAAGCCTTTCGGCATCCCTTTCGCATCCACGCAAACAGTCTTACGCAAACGC